>JBBQRI010000060.1:0-11939 GCA_038214915.1 Chthoniobacterales bacterium | reverse complement strand
TTCCTGATTTACTCGGCGTTCGGTCGCATGTCCGTTATTGCACGGTCACAAGCGTGCCGACTGGAATTTCGGAGAAGAATTTGCGCGCAGTATCTTCCGGCAACCGGATGCAGCCGTGCGATGCCGGATAGTTCGGCACATAACCAGCATGCATTCCAAAATCGAGACAGCTCAGGCGCATGAAATACGGCATCTCGACGTGGTAAATCGTGGAACGATGGTTGCGTTCCTTGTTGGTAATCACAAACTCGCCCCGCTTAGTCGAGTAGCCCGACCGACCGGTCGAGCATCGCGCTTGATATATCGATTTGCCGTCCCTGACGAGAGCGACCCTTTGCATCGCAAGAGAAATTTCGATCCGTAGTTTATCCGGCGCAGGTCCGCCGCCGAGAAGGATTTGCGCGGAACGCCAGTGCCCGGTCTCCGCGGCGACATCCAATGCCGACATTTTGTTCCGGGTCGTTAGGCGCGTTCGGTTGGACCCTGAATCGATAAGAGCGCGCAAATAATCGACCTGGCCCAGACCCGACGCGAGCATCAGCACCGTTACGCTGCGATCTTCTTCGATGTAACTGCGTAATCCGTTCGGGAGCAGCACCAGAAAATCTTTGTCGGAACGGGACGGCAGAACGGTGTTGGGATCTGCTCCGCAATTCAACAGTGTACTGAACAGAGACACATTGCTGCTGGCGATCGCGTACGCAAGAAACGGCACGTTCTTGCCTTCGGGTGTGGGCGGCGCCGAGTGCTTGCTGAGCAGCAACCGGATTTCATCGTTCTTGCCCGCTTGCAGCGCTCTGGACAAAGCGCGCCGCGTGCTGGCCATCCATTCCGGCATCATCGGCAAACGCTGCACCACGGTTTTAATGATCTCCTGATGCCCGCCATCCAGCGCAAAGCTCAGAAGGTCTTGTCCGTCTGCGCAAGGCTTTTCCGGATGAAGATTGGTTGAGCGCGCCAGGAGCAACCCGAACATTTCTAGATCTCCGTGCATCGCTGCCGCCATTACTGGCGTAAATCCATTCTTATCGGCGAGATCAACAGCCGCTCCGGCATCGAGGAGCCGGCGCGCCGTTTTCCAATCCTGTTGCGACGTCGCGATCAACAATGGCGTGCGGCCTTGCCCGTCGCGTCCGTTTGGATCGACGCGTTCCATCAGACATAAATCGACGAGCGCACCGCGCTGAATCGTGACGGCCCGCACCAGTTCGTCCGGGGAAATGGTGATGCGCGCAGGAGGCTCCGGCCCGATGGCGATTGCCCACAGAACAATCAAAATCAGGGCTGCAAGGCCCGCTCGGAAAACAAACCGCCTGTGAAAGATGCGCATGTTGATGGCTGGGCCGCCAATTATACGATCATCGTCAAGGAATCTGCCATGGCTACGACGGAACGGCGAATCCGTCTTTGAGTAAGGCCGCCACAGGATCCCGACTGAGTCGGGACGACGAACCGCGATTGGACGCCGCGGGTTGAACGTTGCATGTTGGCCATTGTCAAAATTCCAACCTATGCGTTTGTCCATTTTCGCCCTGTGCCTTGCGCTCAGTAATTCGTTCGCGGCGCAACCGGAGGCCGTGCCCAGCGATGCCGGTCCTCTGAATCCATCCGCGGTTGAAGCAGGCAAGGACGTCGTTCATCAATTGAACAACGCTTTCGCAAAAGTGTTCGAAACGGTCGCGCCGGGCGTTGTGATCATTGAAACCTCAAAGAAAAGCGAAATTAGCGAGAGCTCGCCACTGGACGATCTGTTTTTTCAAGGGCCACCGGATGAAAACCGGCCTCGCCGGAATCCCGGCACGCCGCGACCAGTTCAAAGTGAAGGCTCCGGTTTCATTGTGCGCCCCGATGGCTACATCTTGACGAACGTGCACGTGATCGAGGACGCGGACAAAATCGACGTGAAATTACGAGATGGCCGCGAGTTTCCGGCGCGAGTGGTAGGCGCCGACGAGAGGACGGACATTGCGATCATCAAAATTGACGGAAAAGATTTGCCGGTCGTTCAGTTCGGCGACAGCGATGCAGTGCGCGTGGGGCAATTTGCGTTCGCGATCGGCGCGCCGTTCAAGCTCGATTACACATTTACTTATGGCGTGATCAGCGGCAAAGGCCGGAGCAAATTGCTTCAGACTGGTAGCTATTCCATCTCAGATTATTTGCAGACCGACGCGTCGATTAATCCGGGGAATAGCGGCGGACCGCTGTGCGACATCGACGGCAAAGTGATCGGCATGAACACGCTGATCAATGGAATGAACCGTGGGCTGGGCTTTGCTATCCCCATCAACATGGCTAAGGACATCGGCGGCGAACTCATCGCCGGCCGCAAAATCGTGCGACCCTGGCTGGGCATTCGGATCGAAACGCTTGGCGATGATCCGTCGATCCGCGAGTTGTTTAAAAGCGCGGACAAAGGCGTGGTGGTGCGCACGATCGAAGCGGACGCGCCAGCCTCGAAGAGCAACCTGCGTCCGTTCGACGTGATCACGCATGTCGATGGGAGTGCGGTCACCTCCGATTCACAGTTGCAGCATGAAATCTTGAAGAAGAAAGTCGGTCAGAACGTCGAGCTGACTGTTTCGCGCAAAGGCCAAACGATAAAGGTGCCTGTGAAGACTGGCGAATTGCCTGACGAGATCACCCGTGCGTCAAATCAGCCGGTCCAACCGAGCGAACCCAAACCGCAGGAAGTCGGCAAATTTGGATTGCAGGTGCAGGAACTGACGAAAGATGTCGCAGAGCGCCTGCACTTGTCGACGCAGCAGGGCGTGATTGTGACCGACGTGGAAGACAACAGCGTCGCCGCCGCCCAGGGCATCGAACGCGAAGACGTGATTACCGAGGTGGACGGGAAGCCTGTCACGAACGTGCAGTCGTTCCGCGAAGCGCTCAACAAAGCCGATCCGAAACGCGGCGTGCTTCTTTATCTAGACCGAAAAGGCAGCAAAACTTTCGCGGTTTTGAAAGCAGGAGGCTAAAGACTGGAGCCACCGCGGCGCTGAGTTGCCGTGCAATGGCAAAGAGCATCGAGCGCCTCGACACAGGGAGGCGGCTACAGCGCTTCTGATTTCACTCTACGCTGTCCGATTGCCTACGATCACCAGCACGATTCCGCCGACCAAACAAATCCCGCCCAAAATGGGCGGAAACGGAATAGTCTTTTGCCTTTCAGCAGTCGCCTGAATAGGGCCGAGATCGAGCACCTTTTCGCGCTTGGTGTACGTGAACCCGCCATACGCCAGCGCGATGATGCCGATAACGATAAGAATGATGCCGATAATTCCGGCGGGCTTCATCGCTTCGACGTTATAATGCGCGGCGTCCTGAGATCAGCTGGATAATCAGCACCACAATCGCGATCACGAGCAGGATGTGAATGAACCCGCCCAACGTGTACGAGCTGACTAATCCAAGCAGCCATAGTACCAGCAGAATAACGAATATTGTCCAGAGCATAGGGTTGTTCCTTTCGGTTAAACATACCTATCTTCGCACGAACCACTTCCGTTGCGCTTATGCAAAACGAAAATTTTTAAGGTTTCTTCAGCGCTGACCGCAAATTCCAGTCGTTCGCCTCGAGCAAGCCGCGAGCAGATTCGTAATCGCGTTGGGTCACCTCGGCCACGATCCGCACGGCGCGGTCGCGCAATTTCGTGCTCGTGGTGTGCAGATCGATCATGAGATTGCCGCGCACTTTCCCAAGTCCGATCATAGCGCCGGTACTGACAATATTGAGCGCGACCTTTGTCGCGGTCCCAGCTTTCAATCTCGTGGACCCAGCCAGAATTTCCGGTCCGACAGGAAGCGTGATTAGCAGATCATCGGTAGAGGCAGCCGTGCCGGCCGCAATTTCTCCCGTCGCGGGCGACACGCCTGCCGCTACAGGGGACATGTGCGGATTACAGGTAAGCAAAATGGCTTTTGCGCCTAACGACTTCGCCCGGCTGAGCGCGCCGAGCACGAATGGTGTCCGGCCGCTGGCTGTGATTCCCATCACAACATCAGCGGGCTTCACACCCCGCTCATCCAAAGCGAATGCGCCGGCGCTCTCTTCATCTTCCGCACCTTCGACACTCCGACGCAACGCCGTCACTCCGCCGGCGATTATTCCCTGCACAAGATCCGTCGGGGCGCCAAAGGTGGGGGGGATTTCGCTCGCGTCCAGAACGCCGATGCGTCCGCTGCTCCCCGCGCCGACGTAAAATAAGCGGCCACCGTTTCGCAGTGATTTCGTCACAGTTTCAATTGCGCGAGCAAGATCCGCGGTGGCGGTCCGCAATGCGTCTTGGACAAACTTCTCCTCCTCAACAAACAATTGAACCAGCTCGTGAGCGGTCATTTTTTCCAGATTTTGCGAGCGTGGATTGCGCTGCTCCGTTAATGCGGCAGCCAAACCATCGATTTCGCGTTGCGACGGCTGCGGGTGAAACGTCGCGTGATCGTGCGCTTCTGCTGCGAGCAATGCAGCGCCCAGTTCAGGCGCGCGTTCGGCAGTCATGACGCGAGCATCGGGAAGATTCTTCTTCAGCCGCCGGCGAAACGCGTGCGTGTAGATCGAGTCGCGGTAAAAAAGCCCACCCATGAGAACGACCCTTGGTGCGAGAAGATGAAGCCGGGTCGCGACCGCCTCGGTGTATTCGCAAAGGACGCGTGCTCCTTCTTCCATGATCTCCATCATCCGCGCATCGCCGGCTGCGCCTGCCTCAAACACGACCGGAGCGAGCATGGCGGTCTCCATTTTGTCCGCTGTTTGGACCCAGCGAACAAGTTCATCAAAGTTGTTCAACGAAAGCGCATGTAGGATCTTCGCAGTGAAATCCATTTCGGCGCGATGCAAATCGTGTTCGCGCAAAATCAGGCGGAGCGCCTGCATCGAAAGAGAATAACCGCCGCCGGCGTCGCCCAAAATGTGGCCCCATCCGCCGGCTCGCTCGATTTTATCGCTGCGACGGCCGGTTATCGATGATCCACTTCCGGCGTTAACGACGATGCCATCGCCACGATCGAGCGCCGCTGCAAGGCCCGAATCACGGTCGCTGCCCGTCACGATTTTCGCTTTCGGCCAGATCTCGAGGCAGATTTTCCTGAGCGCGCCACGGTCTTCGGCTGTTGCGCAACCGGCAAGGAAAACTCCAGCGCAATCGATTTGCGTCGGCAGTTCGGCAAGGATCGCGCGCAAACGCCCGGGCGCGGTGAGGCGAAAATTCGAGGGCTGCAGTTTCCCTTGCTGCAGAATGCGAAATTCCGAGCCGGGTGTATCGGCTACCGTTTCTACCAGTACCCAGGCGGTTTTCGTGCCGCCGCCTTCCACCCCGAGGATGCGCTCACCGGGTTTCACGATTGGTTATGCATAACCGGTTTTCTGAGAATTTGAAAGCTTCAACACCGCGGCTGTCATCCTGAGCGGAGCGAAGCGGCGTCGAAGGACCCCGCGAAATTACCTTGCGTTTTGCCACGAGATTGAAAGCCTGGCCTCGCCCCGAAAGCTTTCGGGGCTGCGTTGCAACCTCGACTTCGCTCGGAATGACGACGTGGATCATTGCCGACATTTCACGCATTGGTATCGTGAAAGGATCGATGGACCGAACCGGAGCCGAGAAAAAGATCGCGCAATTGCGAAAGGAAATCCGCAAGCACGACCGGCTATATTACCAGGACGCCGCGCCCATCATCAGCGACCGCGAATACGACCGGCTCTACAAGGATCTTGTTGACCTCGAAACGCAATTTCCTGATCTCCTCACGCCAGATTCGCCAACTCGGCACGTCGGCGGAAAACCGCTGGAAGCGTTTGCGCAAATCCAGCACGTCGCGCCGATGCTTAGCCTCGACAACACCTATTCGGAGGAAGAGGTGGTGAATTTTTACAAGCGAATCACTCGCTTGTTGCCGGACGAAAAAATCCCGGTCGTCATCGAACCAAAAGTGGATGGCGTTGCAGTGTCGGTGATGTACGAAAAGGGGTGTCTGAAATATGCCGCGACGCGTGGCGACGGTCTTGTCGGCGATGACATCACTCAAAACATCAAAACAATTCGCTCAGTGCCGCATCAGTTGCGCGGCGACGCGCCAGACGTTTTCGAAGTCCGCGGCGAAGCTTATCTCGACAAGGCCGGCTTCGAGAAATTGAACCGGGAACGCAAAGCCGCGGGACTTCCGCTCTTTGCGAATCCCCGCAATGCAGCAGCCGGCTCGCTAAAGCATCTTGATCCAAAAACGGTCGCGCAACGCCCACTCGGAATCGTTTTCTACGGCACCGGCGCTGTCGAAGGCGTGGATGTCACTCTTCACTCAAAAATTTTCAAGCTTTTCAAAAAACTCGGTCTGCCGACCCACGAAGATTGGTGGGTGGCCGATTCGATTGACGAAATTCTGAAAGCAATTCGGGACCTCGACCAAATCCGGCATGATTTCCCGTACCAAACCGACGGCGCAGTAATCAAAGTGGACGCGATCGCGCAGCGTGAGAGCCTTGGGTTCACGGCGAAATCGCCGCGCTGGGCGATTGCCTACAAATACGCGGCGGAACGCGTCGAGACGTGTTTGAACGACATCATCATTCAGGTAGGACGCACCGGAATCCTCACGCCTGTAGCGGTGCTGGAGCCTGTCTTGGTGAGCGGAAGTACCGTCGCGCGTGCGACGTTGCACAACGAGGACGAAATCAAACGCAAAGACATTCGCATTGGTGACACCGTGGTGATCGAAAAAGCGGGCGAAGTCATTCCCGCTGTCGTTGAAGTTGTGAAATCGAAGCGGCCACGGGACACGAAGCCGTTCGATTTCGCAAAACACGTCCACGGGAAATGTCCCGTATGCGACGGTCCGATCCGGCGCGATCCGGAATTCGTCGCATGGCGCTGTGAGAATCTGCATTGTCCGGCCCAGGCCACACGGCGCGTGGAATTCTTCGCGGCGCGCGGCGCGCTCGATATCGAAAGCATTGGCGGAATTGTTGCGGATAAGGTTGTCGAGCGCGGCCTCGTGCGGGAGCCGCTGGATCTTTTCGAGTTAAAGGTCGAGCAACTCGCCAAACTGAATCTTGGGACAGAGGAAGCCCCGCGCGTTTTCGGCGAGAAAAACGCTACTAAAGCAAAAAAGGCGACCGAGCGCGCGCGGACGTTGCCGCTATCGCGCTGGCTTTTTGCGCTGGCGATTCCTGATGTCGGGAAGACGACAGCAACACAACTCGCCCGCTTCCATGACACGATCCAGGACGTTTCCAATTCGCAACTGCTCCGCGATGTCGTGGACTATCACCAGAAGCGGGAGCAAAAAGAATCTCCGCAGCAAATCACCGACCGCTTAATCAAAGCTGGTTTCGCCGAACGATCCAAGGGGAAATCGGCGACGCACGGGATCGTGACTGAAGTTGGTCCAGTCGTTGCGCACAGTGTCCTCCATTTCTTTGCCTCGCCGACGGGCAAAAAAATTCTACGGCGATTAAACGAACTCGGCATTGAGCCGAAGAGCGAAAAAGTATCGGCGAAGAAAGCAGCCGAACTGCCGCTGGCCGGAAAAACGTTTGTCCTGACCGGCACGCTGCCCTCGATGACGCGTGAAGACGCCACGGAAAAAATCGAAGCGCTCGGCGGTCACGTCACCGGCAGCGTCAGTAAGAAAACCGATTACGTCCTCGCCGGTGCCGAACCTGGCAGCAAATTCGACAAGGCAAAGAAACTTGGCGTGAAAATTCTCGAGGAAGCCGAGTTTCGGAGAATGTGGTGACCGCAGTTTCGCGTCATCACTGATGCGCCACGCTGCACCACGATGCCCCGTGTGCTACCTATGGCGAAGGCGTCGCGTCTTCGTCGAGCGACATGGGGAGAACGCCAGGGATTGTGCCGGGAGAGGCAAGCAGTACGCCGGTGCGACTGGCCGGGTGCATTGTCGCGTGCACGTGGAAAATCATTTTTTGATTGCCGCGCATCACTGTAATCGGAACGACGTCACCGGCACTGATGTAAAAGGAGGCGTCAAATACATCCTCGGGGTCGCTGATCTTTTTCTTCCCTACTTGTAGCAGCATATCGCCTTCTTTAAGCCCGGAGCGTGCCGCAGGTGTGTCCTCGGCGACCTGTGTTACCATCGCTCGCGAGCCGTCGACTTGTTGCGACGCGGGCGAAACATTGTTGACCCCGATCCAGCCGTGTCGGGCCTCACCGAAACGAACAAAGTCGCTGCGAATTTTCTGCGCAGCCTCGATCGGCACAGCGTAACAGGCGGAATTATTTTCCAGACCGCTAACGACGATCCCAACCACTTCCCCTTTCATGTTCAACAGCGGAGCGCCAGCTTCGCCGCGCTGGGTCGGAGCATTCACGCGTAAATGGATGGTGGAAAAATAGCGACCGAGACATTTCCGGTCGAACCCAGCAATCATGCCGAAGTTCGGTGTCTTCGGCAGATCCAGAGGATAACCGATCGATATGACAGGGGTCGCCAGTTCAAGTTCCTCGGATTTACCGAGCGGCAGCGCCGGTGTGGTCTCATCCACTTTCAAGATGGCTGTCCCGCTGCGGATGTCCGCCACGAGTTGGCGCGCCGGATATTTCTTACCGCCGAATTCGACTGTGAAATTGCCGGCTTCGCCCCCGACCGTGTACGCCGTATAAAGTGTTCCCGTCGGATCAACAAAAAATCCGGTGCCGCAAATCTCGCTGTGCTCATCTACGCCGTGAATCTTAACCACCGCTTTGGCGGCCTGCTCGAAAAGCTCTCTGACTTGGTGGCTGATCGCCGTGGCGGATTGCTCCTGGGCGAAAAGCAAGCCCGCGCCTAAACAGAAAATGACCGCGAACGCGACGATCGCGTTGCGCCTAGAACCTGAAAGTGGGCTCATAACTCACGGGGACGCTATCGAGCACGTAGCGTGGCGGGGCGGCTCGGTGAGTTTGGGCGCTTTCACGAAAACTGCGAACCGGCTGCGTCCTGAAAATCTGCGTGGCGACCGGAGATGCAAGATTCCATTCTTGTTCGGCATTCACCGGTACCGATAAAGTTGGCGGACTCTGGGTGGCGACGCGAGCCGTCTCGGGTTGCTGGTAAACCTTTAATGAGAAGATAGCTGCGCAAACAAGCAATGCAGCAACCGCAGTGGGATACGACGCGAGTGATCGCATATCCAGCTGCAACATGAAATTGTGAGCGCGTTCCAGGCAAATGCGCCAAAGTGGCTGGCGCAGCAATTCATCGCGTTGCCGGCGGTGGAATTCGTGGAGGAAATTTTCGAAATAACCGGGTGGCGGTTGCTCATACCGCTTCAACCGAAGCAGCCGTGCGATTTCGTTGTCGTTAAACTCGTCCATTTCTTCGTCGTTACGAGACAGGGTTTTTCCGAAATTCGTCCAGGTAATTTTGCAACTGTCGGTTCGCGTAAAAGAGCCTCGAACGTACCGTTCCTTCTGAGACGCGCAAGATTTTACTGATTTCGGCGTGGGGCATGCCCTGAATATGGAACATGGTAACAACTGCTCTGTGATCTTCAGACAACTTCATCATGGCCTCGTTCAATCTTCGCTGCAGCTCTGAGAGGTCGGCTTCCCGCACGGGACTGCTGGTCGCCGTGGCCTCCATGAATTCCTTGTCGTTTTGGATGCTCGCGCCCACGTCATCCAGGCTCAATTGAAATCGGCGGCTGCGTTTCTTGAGAAAATTCAGGGTCATGTTCACGGCGATGGAATGAATCCAGGTGTAAAACGAGGATTTACCGCGGAACCCGCGAATCGCTTTGTAGGCTTTGGCGAAAATGTCCTGTAAAAGGTCGTTCGTGTCCTCGTGGTTGGACGTCATGTTGTAGACCAGCCCGTAAAGACGCGGCGTATATTTGACCACGAGAGCGTCGAACGCGCTGGCATCGCCCGCTTGCGTGCGCTTTACCAACTCCTGGTCTGGGTCGCTTCTTGGCTGGTCCATCGCCTGGCGCTTAGACTTAACACGCGCTTCCAGACCCGACGATAACAAATCGGTAATGCGACGAGCAGGTAAAGCGAGGGCGTGATCCATTTTAATGTCGCGCGATTGGTCAGCGCCGGTCGCGGATCGACATCAACCAGAGCAAATTGCCCAGCGCAGCAATGAATGCCGCGATATAAGTCAGCGCGGCGGCGTTCAGCACGCTGTTTACACCGGCCGTTTCTTCACCTGGTTGTATGATCCCCATTTCCCGTAAGATAATTTTTGCGCGTCGCGAGGCGTCGAACTCCACGGGTAACGTGATCAATTGAAACACCAACAGAATCAAATAGCACCAGATGCCGAGCGTAATCAGACCGGTGATCCGAAAGAACAAGCCACCGATAATGATGAATGGCAGCATCTGTGACGCGATCATTGTCACAGGCACAATTGCCATTCGCGCCTTCAATGGAGCATAGGCTTTTGCGTGTTGAATCGCGTGCCCTGTCTCATGCGCAGCAATACCCAGCGACGCCACCGAGGGCGTGTTATAAACGTTGCTCGACAGGTGCAGTTGCTTCTTGGTCGGATCGTAATGGTCGCCGAGAAAATCGTTCGTCTCTACGACGTCGACATCACGAATCTGCGCCTCCTGGAGGATTTCACGTGCGCATTCAGCTCCGGTGATATTTCCGCTCGCACGCACCTTGCTCCACCGGCTAAACGCGCTGCTCACCCGAATCTGCGCCCAAATTCCAATGATCAACGGGACGCCGATGTAGATCAGCCAGTTGGAACCCAAACCAAAACCGTATGGGCTGCCGATGTAGAGCAGACAGCTAGATCCCAAAACAAAACCCAATAAAGGATACATGTGGGTACTTAGTTTAGCGCGGCAAGGTGACCTGTCACTTCCGTGGGTAGGAGATTTAGACTCCTAATGGCCTTGCGCGTTCATTTGGAAGGTGGATCGGCTTCTTCGAAAACGATGCAAACGTTTGGCGCGGCCCCCCATCACGTTGAGGACAATAGCGTTCCGCCTAGATCTCTAGCTGCTTCGGGAAGCGCGAGAGAATTCGGCAACCTGTCTTCGTGACGACTACCACGTCTTCCTGACGCGCGCCGCCCACGCCGGGATAATACAGACCCGGTTCGACTGTGAGCACCTGGCGATCCTTCAGTACGACTTTTTGCAGGCGCGGATGTTCGTGGATTTCCAGACCGAGCCCGTGCCCAGTACCGTGGAAAAATCCGACACGCCGGCCTTTACGCACTCCGGTCGTGAAACCGCGACCGGCGAAGAATTCCTGAATGGCTTTGTGAATCGTCATGCCGTCAATGCCGGCTTTGATTCTCTTTAACCCGAGGGCTTGCCCCGCTTTCACCGTTTCCCAAAGTTTCCGCTGCGCTTCGCTCGCGCGCCCCCGCAACATTGTACGAGTCATGTCACCGAAGTATCCGGTCTTCGCGTCGCGCGGGAAAACATCGAGAATAATCAATGAATCCGCATACAGCGGGCCATGGCCGCGCTCATGGGGGTCGCAAGCCTGATCGCCTCCCGCAACGATCGTGCCGGTCGGAACGCCGCCTGCGCGCAAAACTGCGGAATCAATTTCTGCCCGCAGCATTTCGGAGGTGAGCGTCTTCCCCTTCCAGCCCAATCGCTTTCCCGAGCCCGGTTTCGACGCTTTCAACACTTCAATCGCGCGTTTGAGTCCAGCTTCTGTGATCCGCAAAGCGCGTCCCATCATTTCAATTTCCTTGTCGGATTTGGCTTCACGTTCCGGCCAGAAAAATCCGTCGGTCGCGCGAACGCGGATTTTGTTTGCCGCGAGTTCCTCCGCGTAACCAAGCGGAAAATTTGCGGGCACAGTGGCCGATCTCACGCCTCGTTTTTTCAGAAAATGGGCCAACACCTTCTCGTACGGCGGCGCCTTTTTCGATTTCCCCTGCAACTCGCGCTCGAGCTCGCTGAACATTACAAATTCATCCGCATTAGCTTGCTTGCGGCCGCGATCGATTTCCAGATCGCTTAAGAC
>JBBQRI010000059.1:0-12003 GCA_038214915.1 Chthoniobacterales bacterium | reverse complement strand
CGGCTCGGGCTTTTCCAAGCCGAGGGCGTCAAGGTCTTTCTCCGCCACGCGCCCAAGGCCTTGGTAGGTTGCGACCGTGTAGCTTCCCCCCAGGCTTTGCGTGATCACGCCCTGCGTTCCGGCCGGAATGGTCGTCTTCTGGCCACTGGGAATCTGGATTGCCTCGCAATCGCGGCTCAATGTGAATTCAGTGTTCTCGTACATAGTGTCCTGTCTTTGTTATTCCGAGCGAAGGCGAGGAATCTCTGGATGTATTTGGAACGAGCAAGTTCTCCCTCGTCGCTGGAAACAGTTGTACGCTACTATGCCACAAACCGAGAAAATGACGAATGGCTTCGCCGCGTTGAATCGGAAGTTCGACGTAACGCTGTAAACGATTTAACGAATAACGAGCTTAATAAACATCTCGCTTGTAGCGCTTCTCGCTTTTCAGCTTCTCGACGTATTCGTTCGCTTGGTCGACGCTCCTGCCGCCCTGCTCTTGGACGATCTTGCGCAGGGTCGCATCAACGTCCTTGGCCATGCGGCGCGCGTCACCGCACACGAAAAACTGCGCGCCCTCGGCATCGATCCATTTCCAGATCTCGGCCGCGTTGTCAGCCAGTTTGTGTTGGACGTAGACTTTGTGAGCCTGATCGCGTGACCAGGCGCAGTCGAGCCGCGTGAGAATCCCCTCTTTCATGAACCTGTCGAAATCCTCCTCATAGGCGAAATCGCAGTTCACGTGCTGCGCACCGAAGAAGAGCCAGTTTTTTCCCTTTGCGCCGGTGACCTGGCGTTCCTGCAAATACGCTCGAAAAGGCGCAACACCTGTGCCGGGGCCAACCATAATAATCGGCGTATCAGGATTTTCCGGCAGATGAAAATGTTTTGCGTTGCTTGGGAAAACCGGCACCGGCCCGTCGTCCGCGCGTTCGGCGAGGAATGACGAGGCCACGCCTTTGCGCAGGCGACCATTACTCTCGTAACGAACGACGTCCACGATCAGGTGCACTTGATCGGGAAACGCCTTCAGACTCGAAGCAACCGAATATAGTCGCGGCTGCAGTTTCGAGAGCAGCCCGACAAATTCCGCCGGCGTGAAGCGCACGGACGGATGCTCGATGAGAAAATCAACCACTTCCATGCCCCAGAGATATGTTTGGAGATCCTGTTTGCGGTCCGGAGCCAGAAGATAACTCAGCGTAGGCGCAGCGTCGGCGCGCTGGGCGATGGCCTTCAAAAACTTTGGTGTTGGCTGGGTGATGCCGTAATCGCGCAGCAAAGCTTCTCGCAACGTTGTTGGCTCGCCTTTCAACCGCGGAACCTTTTCATCGCCGGTGACGCCTAGCGCTCGAATAATTGCATCCACGAGATCAGGATCATTCGTTGGACACACGCCGACAGAATCGCCCACCTCAAAGCTCAGTCCCCACCCAGTGAGATCGAGCTCGAAATGACGCGTGTCCTTCTCCGATTCCGGCCCGCTCAACCGTCGGTTGACCAGCATTCTGGCGGGAAAAGGGTTGGTGCGCGAATACGGCAGGGCAGCAACAGTGGCAGTAGCTTCAGTCATAGCAGCATTTTTTAGCGGCGATTTGTGATCGCCGCAAATGTTCACCGATCATTTCCAATTGCGAGCCTCGGGCAAACATCAAGCGTTCTTTGAGGTACGTTTCGATCTGCGGGTTGGCTTCGATCTTTCCGCCGCCGGCGCGATCGCGAAGTCCACCTGTCGTTTGAAAACATCGACACGCGCGACAAAAACCGACAGGTCGTCGCCAATGCTAAACCTCTTGCGTGATCGTCTGCCAATGAGCTGGCGCCGCGCAGGCTCAAACACATAGAAGTCGTCTGTGAGCGATGACACATGGATAAGGCCCGTGATAAGAGCATCAGGCAATTCGACCATGAGTCCGTAATTCCGGACATCCACAGTAGTCGCTGAAAAAACCTGCGGGTTGCGGCCGGCGAGTTGAGTTTGGAAAAACTCGAGCTTTTTCATTTGTGTTGCGTCGATCTCCGCATCGGCCGCATTTCGCTCGGTTGCTGAAATGTGTTCGGCGATAGAAGCAATTTCCCCCATGCCAACGTGGTAGGAACGACGCGTGGCGGTGTCGCTGGCAAGCGCGCGGTGCACGACCAGATCGGCATAACGCCGGATCGGGCTGGTGAAATGCAAGTAATTCGTCTTTGACAAACCGTAATGCCCAAGTGGCTGAGGATCGTAACGAGCGCGTTTAAGACTTTTCAGCAGACCGACCTTCAGCGCCTGTTCTTCGGGTTTTCCACGGATTTCGGCTAGCAATCGCTGCAATTCAGCGCGATGCGTCAGATCGCCAACTTTGTAGCCGAAACTGAGCACTAACTCACGGTACTCTGCGAGCTTTTCCGGATCTGGATTTTCGTGAACGCGATAGATTGTTGGAATTGTGCGTTTTTTCAGTTCCCGCGCTACCGCTTCGTTTGCCGCCAGCATGAATTCTTCGATCAACTGATGCGACTCGTCGTTCTCGACGCGCTCCAATCGCACTGGTTTGCCCTGTGTATCGACCAAGACTTTTACCTCTGGAAAATCAAGATCCAACGCGCCGTGTTCGAATCGTTTTCGCCGCAATAACGCGGCAAGTTCCCAGGTGACATGAAGCCATTCGCCCAATTGGTCCCGGGGCGGCGACGTTAAAATCGCGTATGCTTCTTTGTACGTGAGGCGGTGCGCACTGCGAATCACGCTCCGCGCAAAGCGCGCGCTCTTGGCCACGCCACGTTTGTCGAACTGAATAAAGACCGAGTGCGTGAGCCGATCGACTTCCGGCTTGAGGCTGCAAACACCGTTGCTCAACCGCTCCGGCAACATCGGGATGACGCGGTCGGGCAGATAAACGCTGTTGCCGCGCCGCCGCGCCTCGCGGTCTAACGCGCTGCCCGGCTCCACGTATGCTGCGACATCTGCGATGTGCACGCCGAGCTGCCAACCGCCATTTGCAAGCTTCTCCACGTGAATCGCGTCATCAAAATCGCGCGCGTCGTCGGGGTCGATGGTGACGATGAATTGATTGCGCAAATCTTCGCGTCTCGCGATTTGCTGCGCATCAACAGTTTCCGGAATACCCTCTGCCTGCTCCAACACGTCTGAGGGAAATTCCGTCGGAAGATGGTACTTCCGAATGACCGAAAGCACGTCCACGCCTGGCGCCGACGCCGGGCCAAGCACTTCGATGATTTCGCCCTCGGGATTCACATGGCGCGATTTCCAGTCGTCGAGGCGCACCACGACTTTGTCACCTACCGTCGCGCCGGTCTCCGACCGCCGGTCTTCCTGTACCGCCGCTACAGGCCGCACGTAAATATCGTGCACGAAACGCGGATCATCCGGCACTACATAATAAAAATTCCGTGAACGTTGCAGCGTACCGACGATCGTGTCGTGAGCACGTTCAAGGATTCGAATCACGCGCCCTTCGCGCCGTCCTTTTATCCGCCCGGCAGGCGGTTCAGGCGATATGCGCGCAACGACACGATCTCCATGCATCGCTGTGCCGACGTTTTCCGCCGCAATGAACACGTCCGGCTGGCCGGCCTTTTCCGAGATGAGAAAACCATAGCCAACTGGATGAATCGATAACTTGCCGCTAACCAAGTCGGCTTCACCCGGCAAGACATATTGGTCCTTTCGGATGCGCGCGATCTCACCAGCGCGTTCCAGGTCCCGCAACGTTCCGCGCACCGCAAGTCGCGCCCTCCCGCTTACGCCAATTTTCCGAGCGATCTCGACCTTGTTCAGCGGCCGGTAATCTTTCCTGGACAGCAGCGCGAGAATTTGTTCCCTAATCTTGGGTTCGTTTGCGATCATTTGGGCGAAACAATATGCTCAGGTTTGTCGATTTAGCGCGATTTCAATCGGAGGTTTGACAATGCGAAAGCCGATAACCAGTGGCGCAGTCGTGATATTACTCGCGGTGATCGCTTCATTCGCGGCAGAAGGAGCGAAGATGAAAATCACAAGCTCTGCGTTCCAGGAAGGTGGCAATATCCCATCAAAATTCACATGTGACGGGTCGGATACCAGCCCGCCTTTGCAGGTCACCGGCGTTCCTTCGGAAGCGAAAAGTCTTGTCTTGATTGCCGATGATCCGGATGCGCCCGGCGGATTGTTTACTCATTGGCTGATCTGGAACATCCCGCCGCAGACCGATTCAATTGCCGAAGGCAGTGCGCCAAAAGGCGTGCACGGCACAAATGATTTTGGCAAATCAGGTTTCCGCGGTCCGTGTCCGCCCCCAGGCACACATCGGTATTCTTTCAAGATTTTCGCTCTTGATCGCGAACTGGATTTACGCGCTGGTGCAAAGCGGAGCCAGGTGGATGCCGCGATGAAAGGTCGTGTCGTCGCACAGGGCGAGCTCGTCGGACGCTACGCAAGGAGAAAATAACTAGAGCGGCGGTTCCCCGACCGGCGAAAAGTAGGTCGCGGCAGTCCTCACACAGCGCCGCTACAAGCAGTTCGAATAATCACGCGTCTGCGTTAGTCTGACTCGTAATGCGCGAGAGGATCTGGAAAATCGGTAAGCGCGTCTTCGACGTCTCCCGCCATGGGTTAATCATGGGAGTGTTAAATGTAACGCCGGATTCATTTTCGGACGGCGGTGAATTTCTCACAGCAGACAAAGCAACAGAGCGCGGCTTACAAATGGCAGCGGAAGGCGCTGACATCATCGACGTCGGCGGCGAATCGACGCATCCCGGCTCGCAACCTGTCACGGTTGCGCAGGAACTGCTCCGCGTGATTCCGGTGATCGAAAACTTACGCCGAAAGCTCGATGTTCCCATTTCAATCGACACGTCGAAAGCGGAGGTGGCGCGCGCCGCGATTGAGGCGGGCGCTTCGATTGTGAACGACGTCACGGGCGGGCAAGGAGACGAACAAATGCTGCCGCTCGTTGCCGAAACCAAATCGGCGTTAATCATCATGCACATGCAAGGAACACCCCAGACGATGCAGATCCAGCCGCGTTACACAGACGTCGTTGCAGAAATTTCGGAATTTTTTCGACAACAATATGCGCTCGCCATAGGTTTAAACATTGATCCCATGGCGACTGCGTTTGATCCGGGCATTGGTTTCGGGAAAACGCTCGACCACAACCTCGAATTGCTCGCGCAGTTGGAGCGGCTGCGCCCGCATGATCGACCCTTGGTGGTTGGTGTTTCGCGCAAATCGTTCCTCGGCAAGTTGATCGGGTCGCCGGAGATCAGCGACCGGCTCATGCCCGGCCTCGCGCTGACTTCGCTCCTGCGCGCGCGAGGCGCGGACGTGTTCCGCGGTCACGATGTGAAGGAGAATGTTCATGCGTTGCGAGTAAGTGAAGCGATTCTGCAAAGGGTAAAATGATTCACCAACTCATTGATCTCTGGCTCAGAGGCTGGCGTAGCCTGGTGGAAATCCTTCTGCTGTGGGTGGCCATCTATTACGGCTACCTCTATTTCCGCGGGACGCGCGGGGCGAAAGTATTGACGGGATTGGCGATTGTTTTTCTCACGCTGACCCTGATCTCCACGCTGGCTAATTTGGTGGTAATTGGCTGGATCGTCCGGAGTTTCTCAGTCTTCCTCGCGATCGCGTTGGTGGTGATTTTTCAGCCGGAGCTGCGACGTGGTTTGGCTGCGCTTGGCGGGCATCCAATTTTCTCGCTGACGAGTGAGAGACGAGAAACTGTTCATGATTTGGCAGAAGCGGTGACGCAGTTGGCAAACAAACAATTCGGCGCACTGATCGCGATCGAGCGCGACACGTCGATTCGCGTTTACGAGGAAACAGGCGTTATCATCGACGGCGAGTTTTCTGTCGAACTGATCCTGACGATCTTTCATCCAAAGGCCGCATTGCATGACGGCGGAGTGATCATTCGAAACGGACGAATCGCAGCCGCGGCGTGCATCTTTCCCGTAAGCCAGCGGGAAACATTGGACCGCAGCCTGGGATTACGTCACCGCGCCGGGCTCGGAATCACTGAGGAATCGGATGCCGTCGCTGTCGTTGTCTCCGAAGAGACAGGCGCGATTTCCATTTGTCACCGGCGCCGAATCGAGCGCAATTTTACTCCAGAGACATTCCGTCAGCGCATTGCCGAAATTTTGTTGCACAGCAAGTATGAAGACACTGATTCTGAAAAACTGGCCCGCGAAGTTGATCTCGCTCCTCCTGGCGACGACGCTTTGGTTCCTAATCAAAAAGAACGTAGCGACGACGCCATCGCCGTCTGAAAGGCCCAACGTGCCTCAGGTAACGGAAACGCGGTAAGAGCTCTCCCGTAACCACAGCCTGGTGGTTACATCTCAGACGCCGGTGGGTTGGGTTCAGCGCAAGAATCGCGACAGATTCTCGTCTTCCCAGCGGCGTGCTCGCCGATAACCGGGAAATTTGCGCTCGCGACGATTGAATTCTTCCGTGTGAACTCGCCGGCGATTTCGCGAGAGCGTTTCGTCCGGCACAACTGAATGCAGCATCTCGTGATAAAGCACGTATCGCAAAAACCACAGCGGCACGAACGGCTGGTCCAGCGCGGGATTGATCCGAATCACCCGATCTTCTTCCTGGATTGTGCCAAAAACGAATTGTTCTCTCGGTCGATGTTTTCGCCGGCGTCCCCAGACCACTTTGTAGCCGCGAAGACGCTTGCGAAAGTGCCGCTGGTTTAAATCATTAAAGATCTGGCGCAAATCGAAATGCGTCCCCTCGTGGCGCAAATTTAACTGCTGCTGCATGGGCAATTTCGGATGCGCCAGTTTTCGTTTCGTTTTCTTTTTCCTACTCATTGCCATGCTCCAAGAGTAAACGCGAGAAGTAATGTAGTTGTCTCTCAATCTAGTGACAAGCGAAGCACCCATTTTGACGCGAAATTGTTGCAAATTACTGGTACTGAATTTGTTGCATGCCGGCGACGGAGCAAAGCGCCGAACGAGCTCAGCGCTATTCACTAAACTTTGAATTACTGACAAATTTTACCTCTCCCGCGAAGTGGTTGCGGCGGGGCTTGCGCCTCCTTGGGAGTCAACGTTTTGCGGCAAAAGCAAACTGCGTATAATCGTTCCAAGTTTCCGGAAAGATCAACGAAAGCGATCAAGAACATCAAATGACCCCTTTTCTTCGAAAATTGCTTGGCCAAAATTGGCTTCTATTAGTGATCATGCTGGCCCTCGCCGTTTTTGGCGTCGTGGCAATCTACAGCGCGACGTCGTCGCGCAGCGACCCGTATGCCGCCGACTTCTGGCGGAAACAAGCAAACTGGGTGATCGTCGGTGTCTTCGCGTTCATGATGACCAGTTTGGTCCACTACCGGTGGGTTCGCTGGGGCGCGCTGCCGATGTACCTGGCCGGCATTGTGTTTTTGATCCTGACCAAGTTCATCGGGACCAAAGTTTATGGAGCGCGCAGCTGGCTGCATCTGGGGCCAATTAATTTTCAGCCCGCCCAGCTTGCGGTTGTCGCAGGGATTATGGTGTTGGCGCTGTTCCTGACCCAGTTCCGCCAGATGCATCCGGCACTGCGATTACTGCTTTCGGGAGCGATTGCGGGCGCTCCATGTCTTTTGATCCTGATGCAACCAGACTTGGGCGAGACCATTATCTGGGTTCCAGTGATGCTCGCGTTGTGGTTCGTTGCCGGTCTGCCATTGCGTTATTTGCTTTGCATCATTCTGATCGGCATCGCGTTCATCCCGATTGCCATTAATTTCGGCCTCAAACCGTACCAGCAACAGCGGATCACCGCCTTTACACATCCCGATATTGATAAGCAGGGTTCGGCGTGGGCTGTTAACCAATCGCTGATTGCGATCGGTTCAGGCGGCTGGTCTGGAAAGGGGTTCAAGGCCCCGAATACCCAGATCGAGCTTGGCTTTCTGCCGGCGACAGCTGTGCATAATGACTACATTTTCTCGGCCGTCGCCGAGCAATGGGGATTTATCGGCGGAATAGTTCTCATCGGCGCGTTTGCCTTGCTTCTGCTAACGTGTCTTTTCGTTGCTTTTTTCGCCGGAGACCAATTGGGTCTTCTGCTCGTCGTAGGCGTCACTGCGCTTATCTTCACGCACATCTTCCAAAACGTGGGAATGACGATCGCGATGCTGCCAATCACCGGCGTGCCATTGCCATTAATCAGCTATAGCGGCTCGTTCGTGCTGATGATCATGTTCGGCCTGGGCCTGGTGAACAGCGTCTGGATCCATCGCAACGTTCCCGCGTAACGAGACTGATTAGGTGCACCCGTCCCGGATGCGTCGTGTTGGCGGTCTAATCGTTCCGAAACGATTTACTTTGGCTCGTGCTTGCCTGTAGAGTCGAGCCGCGCAGAGATGGACGCCGATTACAAGGTTAAGCTCGAGATCTTCGAAGGGCCGCTCGACCTATTGCTATACCTGATCAAACAGGACGAAATCGACATTTACGATATTTCGCTCGAGCGGATTACCAGCCAATACCTCGAGTATATCCAGGCATTCAAAGAGCTGAACATTGAGCTGGCGGGCGAATTCATCGTGATGGCCGCCAACCTCATTTATCTAAAAAGCCGAAGTCTGCTGCCGCGCGATCAACAGCCTCCCGAAGAAGATGCCGCGGAGGACGACCCCCGTTGGGAATTAATTCGGCAACTGATCGAGTATAAAAAATTCAAGGAAGCCGCCGCGGAACTCAATCTACGTGCGTTGGAACAAGAGAGGATCTTCATCCGGGAAGCCGGATCGTCGCCAGATCTGCAGGAACCTTTGCGCCTCGGCGAAGTTGGAATTTTCCAGCTGATCAGTGCTTTCCAAACCGTGATTAAACGAATGGAAGCGCGCCAGGACGTGCAGGAAATCTTCAGTGAACGTTTTAGCGTGTCGGAAAAGATCGATTCAATTTTGCAGCGCGTCGCGACCGGCATTCACTTCCGCTTTTCTGATTTGTTTAGCGGCGCTGCGTCCAGAATCGAAGTGGTTGTCACCTTTCTCGCGCTCCTCGAACTAATCAGGCTGAAGCAAGTCCGGGCCCTTCAGAAAAACGTGTTTGACGAAATTGAAATCACGGCCGCGGTGGCGTGAGCCTCAGGTGCATGCCGCGAATTTTGATCGCAGGGTGCGGTTACGTCGGAGAAGCGACGGCCGATTTGTTTCATTCCGCCGGCTGGACCGTCGAAGGTTGGGTGCACTCGAAGGAATCGGCAGCGCGGCTTTCAGTAAAGCCGTATTCGATCCGCGTACTCGATGTCTCACAACGCGGTGAGGTTGCTAAACGCGCAGGAGTATTCGATGCAGTGATCCATTGTGCCAGCTCGCGTGGCGGCGATTCGGAAGCCTATCGTCAGATTTACCTCAACGGCGCGCGCCATCTCCTCGAAACTTTTCCTAAGGCAAAAATTCTGTTTACAAGCAGCACCAGTGTTTATGCGCAGCGCGACGGTTCGTGGGTAACGGAAGAAAGCGAGACAAAACCACTCCGGGACACCAGCCGGATCCTTTTAGAAGTGGAAAAGCTAGTCCTCGGAAAAGGCGGGATCGTAGCGCGGCTCGCAGGGATCTACGGGCCGCGACGTTCGGCGCTGTTGAGCAAATTCCTAAGCGGCACGGCCACCATTGATCCAAACAGCGACCGCTTTGTTAATCAGGCACAGCGGGATGATATCGCGTCCGCGCTCTTTCTTTTATTAAATCGTGAAGCACAGGAGTCCGCACAGATTTACAACGTCGTTGACGATGAACCAATTTTGCAAAGCGAATGCTACGGCTGGCTTGCCCAGAGGCTGAATCGATCTCTTCCGCCGATCAGAAAATCCGAGCAACCCCGCAAACGCGGCGACACCAACAAACGTGTAAGCAACGCCAAATTGCATCAGTTAGGCTGGACTCCGGATTATCCGACATTCCGCGACGCAATGGAAAAAAGCATCCTGCCCAGTTTTGCTGATGTTGTTCCGTGAGGTGTCATGTTGAGCAAAGCGCCGCAACGAAATGCGAAGCATGAGGCCAGGCTTTCAAACATCTCTGGATGTTGGGCAGACCGTCGCGTCCAAAAAAATCATCTGCTCTTCTTCGCTCCCTCAGAATGACAAACGGTGCGACGTCGCTAACTGACAGGTGCAGCTTCCGCGGCCAGCACACCGGACCCAGCACGATCTTCACGTGTTTCACCGAACAGCTGGCGGATCACGTCTTCTACCGGCACTTCTTGCACGTTTATGTCGCTGACGTCGCACGCCTCGAGAAGTTTCCGGCAGGTTTCCGTAACCTTTGCGCGTGGAACCTTCAGTTGTACCGAGACAGGTGTTTGTTCGGTGATTTCACCGAACGCAGACAGATCACGTGTTCCTTCTTTTTCGAAAGTAAGACTAAGAATCTTATAGCCTGAGAAGCGATCGACGATCTCTGCCAGTGGGCCATCGAAAAAGATTTTGCCATGGTCGATTACCAAAACGCGATGACACAACGCCTCGATGTCCTGCATGTAATGGCTGGTGAGCAGTGTGACGATGCGATGTTCCTCATTGTAGATGCGCAAAAATTCGCGAACGCGTTTTTGGCTAACCACGTCCAAACCGATTGTCGGTTCATCAAGAAATAACACACGCGGCTCATGAATCAGCGCCGCGATCAGCTCCATTTTCATGCGTTCGCCTAACGAAAGCTCGCGCACCATCACGTTCATTTTGTCCCGCACCTCCAGAAGCTCCGACAATCCGTCGACTACCTTCTTAAACCGCTCGCGGTCGATGCCGTAGATCGCGCGGTTCAGTTCGAGCGATTCCTGCGCTGGGAGGTCCCACCAAAGCGCATTTTTTTGCCCCATCAGTAAACTGAATTGCCGTTTCATTTCGTTGCGCCTTTCCCAGGGAACAAAGCCGAGCACGCGCGCCTCGCCTGAAGTGGGGTTCAGCAAGCCGGAAAGCATTTTGAGCACAGTAGTTTTCCCGGCTCCGTTCGGACCCAGGAATCCGACAAACTCGCCTTCCTCGATTTGAAAGGTAACCTGATCAGCCGCTCGCGTTTCGTCGTACCGCCGCCAGCCGAGACCTTTCACCGCGCCCCAGAGGCCGCGCTCTTTGCGGTAAGTCCGATAGATCTTCGTCAGGTTGGACGCTTCAATTGCCGGCATACGGAGCTTTGGAGAGGAAACTGTCAGCTTTCGCTACAGAACATCGTCGAGGCACGCCAGCAAATGCGAAACAGTTTGCTCTGTCTCGTCTCCCATGTTTGACAGGCGAAAAGTTTGCCCGCGGATCTTGCCGTAACCGGGATCAATCACCAAGTGATGTTTTTCCCGCAGCCTTCTGGCGAAGTCCAGAACGTCGATTCCTTTATTGTTTTTCACGCAGGTCAGCGTCTTCGTGCGAAACCCTTCCTCGGCAAAAAAATCGAATCCCGCACGGCGCACCCAATCGTGCACGAGCGCATTCGTGCGTGCGTGACGAGCGTAACGCGCTTCGAGACCTTCCTGGAAAATTTCATCGAGCTTGAACTCGAGCGCGTGAATGTGTCCGATACTCGGTGTACTCGGCGTCATCCATTGCGCCTGCTCGTTCCTGAACTCCAGGAAATCGAAATAAAATCCGCGATTCGGAACTTTGTCGGCCCGTTCGAACGCTTTCTCCGAAACTGAGAACAATGAAAAGCCCGGCGGCAGTGCGAGCGCTTTTTGCGCTCCGGTGAGCATCACGTCGATCCCGAGCGCGTCCATCTCGATTTTCACACCAGAGAATGACGAGACGGTATCAACGATGAGAGCGACATCAGGATATTTGGCCAGGACGCGGCAAATTTCGGGCAACGGATTCATCACGCCGGTCGAGGTTTCGCTGTGGGTCAACGTAACGGTATCGAATTTTCCAGTGGCTAGTTGTCGATCGAGATTCTTCTGGTCGATGTGCTTTCCCCATTCCACCTGAAGCGGTTCCGCGTTTTTCCCGCAACGCTTCGCGACATCGAACCATTTGTCCGAAAACGCGCCGCACATGCAGCAAAGCACGCCGCGATTGACCAGGTTGCGGATCGA
>JBBQRI010000058.1:0-12078 GCA_038214915.1 Chthoniobacterales bacterium | reverse complement strand
CAAGCCGAAAACCACCAGGGCGATCCCGCACCAACGCAATGTAGAAATCAGTTCTCCGAGAAAAATCCAGCAGCCCAGCGGAACAAGAATATCGACCACGCGCGAGAGCGGATAAGCAATGTTGAGCGGGATGTAGCGAAGCACGTAAAGCCAACTGATGAAGCTCGCGATGACTAGAACAATCGCCCACCACACCAGCGGCGACGCCAAACCATTGATTCCGGTCCAGGAAAATGCGTTATCCGGCGCCGCGACCTCGCTTGCACCGCGTTTCAAAAGGAGTTCGGAGGCGAATACACACACGACGCTCAAACCGAGTTGCAGCAACGGGTTTCCAAAGCCGGAGGGCCGATTTTGCATCCGCTTTTCTAGCGCGCGATCAAAGCACCGCAACCGATTTTGAACACGGTTAGACTGTAGCCACCGGCCTGTGGCCAGTTCGGACAGTGTTCGGGCGAAGGGACGGTCCACAGGGCCGTGGCTACAGGACGTTTCTCAGAGCTGATCCGCGTTCGAAAATCGCTGCAAGACGGGATCGTGCCGCGTCGGCCCGAGATATTTGATTACTCGACGAAAGATCGGATTCAGCAGCGGATTCGTGTGCATGACGTACAGATCGAGGGGGACCAATTCGCAGTCCAGATGCAGCTTCGGCTCATAATTGAGCGGGTTGCTGTAGTAACATTTCAACCCTTGATTTAGCGACCACGAGATGATGTCCCGCAGCGTGTAAAAATAGAGGTGTAGATCAAGCGCGACGCTGTAATCCAGGCCAATGCATTCATCGTAGATCGCGTCACCGCAGACGAGGCAGAAACTGAACGCAACGATCTTGCCGTTTTGTCGCCAGATAAAAAACCGCGCACACTCCGGCATCCGCTGAGCAACGGCGCGGAAGTAATCTTTGGTCAGCGTCTCAAATTTCAGTGACGATCGCTCATGGACGGCCACATACAGCGGATAGATTTCGTCGACCAAAGGTGTGATGTCGTTCATCACCTCCATCTCGATCTTCGGTGCGCGCTCTGCTTTGCGAAACTTTCGACGCAAATCTTTACGGGTCGCCTTACTAAGTGTGCCGAAGTATTCGTCCCAGTTTGCGTATGGGAGCGGCAGCCGCGTCATCGGCATGCTCGGAATGCGTACGTAGGCATTCGAGACCAACGTTTCGAGGGCTGAGCGATAGTTCGCCGGGAAATCCTTGAAGACTACAAGGGCAACTTTGTTTCTCCTGGCGTAGGTCCGCAGACTCGCCTGCAATGCATCTGCCACCCACGGATCGTCTTTTTCGTCGCATGCTCCCAGATCACCCGTGCCGGCTCCGCAGCCAACCATCAAAACGCGCATGGTGAGAAAGCGTGGGAAGATCTTACGGATTCCGTCGACAATGGAGCGGGTCTTGCCCGGCACACCTTCGACTAAGTTTTGCTGGACAAAGAACAGTGGCTGGATCGCGCGCACGTTGCCAGAGGCGTCCTGTAGCAACAGGTAGCGATGCTCGAAACCGCACTCCAGCGTTTCCTCCACGATCTCGTAGTAACGATGATCTTTACACTTTCTCTGGAGCGCTTGTCTCCAAGCGTCGCAATTCTGCAGGTCGCGCAGCTGTGACACCTTCGCCACGCCCTGAGCAAAATCGATTGTGTGGCTGTGCTGCATGGCGATCAGCTCGTGTGGCAGGTGGGTCCGGCGCGCTGGACGCCCTACAATCTTGCCTCCGATGCGTCCGTGCCTTCTCGCTTCGTGACATTTTCCACCTTGAGTGTTCCGCTGCGGATATGCAGATCGCGTTGGGGATTTGGGATTTCGATGCCGGCAGCGGTGAGATGCTTGTGGATCAGGTAATTCAAGTCGCTTCGGAACCGGCGCGGGCTGTGACTCATTTCGCGGCTCCAGGCAACGAGCTCAAAGTCGATGGTGCTATCGCCAAATTTCTCCAGAAATGCGGTCGGCTCCGGATCCTCTAACGTGGCTGAGTGCTCGCGCGCTGCGGCGGTCAGCGCCTCGCGAACTTTGTTCACGTCGCTGCCATAAGCCACGCCTACTGGGAGACGAAACCGCACACTGGGATCGCCATACTGCCAGTTGGTTACCGGCGAATCTATGAATTTCGAGTTCGGCACAATGATGGCAATATTGTCATTGGTCACAATCACCGTGCTCCGCGCGCGGATTTGCCGAACTGTGCCCAGGATGCCTGCTACTTCGACGCGATCTCCAATCGTGATCGGCCGCTCCGCCAGGATGACTAGACCGCTGATGAAATTACTGGCGATATTTTGCAGGCCGAATCCGACACCGACGCCAACCGCACCGGCAAAAACCGCCAGTGCGGCGAGATGGATGCCAGCGTTCTCCAGAACAAAGAAAATACCAATCACCAACACGATGTTGCTGACGACTTGGGCGATGGCGTACTGCAACGACCGATCGAGCCCGCTTTGCGCAAGCAGCCGCTTGAAAAGAAAACGTTTGGTCCCGGAGGAGACCCAGAACACCGCCACCAACAGCGCGATCAGCAGGAAAATTTGGACGAGGCTCAGGTTGATTGCCGGAAGCGGAGCGGTCCAGGCCAGCGGAATCCCCGCAGCATTCACTGCAGTGACAGTGAAAAAGACAATCGCCGCCAGACTCAGGATCGTCGTGACGATCGCTATGAAATTGGTGTCGATCTTGAACCGGCTGAGAAAACGCCGAACGATCTGGCTCTGCAAAAACCGGGCGATGATCAGTCCGGCGGCGAGAAACCCGACGAAGGCGATCAGCCCAAGGACAGTTATGTAATGACGGCCGACGTAAAATAGCGGCCGCTGCAGGAGCATTATATCCACGCCCTAGTGTGAACGTGTCATAGGGCTTCGCAACCAGCGCTTGTAGAGGCGTGCGGCCGTGAGAACGCCTGAAGTTTCGAAAGCGATGCGGTCGCGATCCGACGGGGCGTTACTGCTGCTTGGACGACTTCTCTTCGATGTATTTGATGACGTCGCCGACGGTTTGCAGTTTTTCCGCGTCTTCGTCCGGCACTTCGACCCCAAACTCTTCTTCAAAAGCCATTACCAGTTCCACAATGTCGAGCGAGTCTGCCCCTAAATCTTCAATGAAAGAGGCCTGCGGCGTGACCTGCTCCGGGTTCACGCCGAGTTGCTCGACGATGATGTCCTTGACCTTCTCTTCGATCGATTTTTCCGCCATAAAATTTGTTCGGTTGGTATTAGTCGAGCGGGACTTAAATCCAGCTGATGCCGGACAGTCCGGGCACAGCATCGCAAGTAAATGAATTAAAGAGGATGTCAATCAATTTCGGGGAGTGGTGCAGACGCGGCGCAGCTCGGCGTTTGCTTCCCTTTGCCCGTTCGAGTAGATGAACGTGATGAGCGCGCCGCCCGTCGAGTCTGTCGATCTTCTTGATCTGAAGTTTTTGCCTGCATGGGTGAAAGAACCCGGTGCGACGAATCATTACGACCATTACACGGGAGTAGAGACGCCCGCTGAACTGCGCGGCCGCGACCGGAGTGGCAGACACAAGGATCGAGCATTCCGCTCCGGCGAACGGCGAGGACAAACCCGACACACAGGGTCCAAGCCCGACAGGCCCCACCGCGGCGGAACGCCCAAGGCAGAAGGCACCAGGCGTCGCGATTCCGATCGAGCCAAAAATCGCCCTTCGTCGGACCGCGTTGCGCGCGCTGCGCCAAAGCCATTCGAGGGAACGATTCATTTTCTGCCGCGTCAGAACGTATTCGAAAATGTGATTGCGCAGATCAAGTCCGGCTCGGTTGCCTATTCGCTGTTTGTTCTGGCCCGCTTGTTCCTGGAAAAACCGGGGCGATATGAAGTTCGTCTCACGGCAAAGACCGAAGCGCCGCTCTATCAACTTGGCGAGGACGGCGGAGTCTCCGTGGACCGGGAATTCCTCGAGCGAAACGCGTTCCCGTTCGCGCAGCGCAACTTTTACCAGGTCAATGTTGTAGAAAGCGATCCGATTAAGGGAAATTTCTCGAATGTCGCCAGGTGTCGGTTGAGCGGCACGCTTCTGGGCCCGACTAATCACCATGCTTACCAGCCGCAACTGCGAAGCTTGTACGAGCAGCGTTTCAGCCGGCGATTGAGCTTTGCCGATTATCAGCGGCAAATCGAGATCGTCAGCGATCCCGCGGTGGTCGAGCGCTGGAAAGATGAAGCCAGAAAGGTCACGACGTACACAACCTTGCTCGAACAAACGCCTCTCACGTTTTCGTCTGCTGCGGAAGCGGAACGACATTTTCGTTCGCACTATTTCCCGGCACTGGTCCGCAGCGTGCCGGACGTGACTGTCGGCGGCACGTCGAGCCGTAGCTTGCCAGACCGGATACTGAACCTTGCGATCGAGGAGGCGTGGGCGCGCGAAACCCGCTCGCCTTCAAACGTGATGCAGGAGCTTGCGAGCCGATTCCGGCAAAACGGCCTGCACATTTTTCGTCATCGACGCGGCATGTTGTTTGTTTCGCCAATTCGCGTCCGCGCGTTTGTTCATGAACACGCCGGCGTGTCTCCGTTGGTGAACGCGATACTCGAAGCAGTATCGGCGACGGCGGGAATTAATCGGAAGCAGCTTTTCGAAACATTGACTGGCAATGGTGCGAGCGAAGAGGCGGAACCGCGCAGACTGGCGCTCGCGTCCGATCTGCGTTGGCTGATCAACGAAGGTTACGTGATCGAGTTCAACGACGGTTCACTTGATCTACCACGGATGAAATCAAAGCGGCCGCAACCCGCAGAGGCTCTGGCGGGAAGCGCCACGATGGTAAACATAACCGCCACAACAACACTCTGGCCGCTTCAGCTTACCTGGCGCGAACCCAAACAATTGTTGTAGCGCGCGTCTTTGTGAGACGCCTCGGCATCTATTTCAGATTGCGCCGACTTTCTTCAGCGCCTTGTAAGCGCCCTGCTTGTTTATTGTCTTGAGACCGCGCGCCGTGACGCGAATACGCACAAACTTCTTCAGCTCCGGCACCCAAATACGGTGGCGCTGCAAATTGGGCGCGAAAATCCGCGGCACCATTTTCGTGATGTGCCGGCCTACGCCACCCTTCTTCTTGGCCAAACCGCGCCGGTGAATCACGCTGCCTCTCACCGCTCTGGACCCTGTGATGTTACAAACTTTCATGTCGCGAAAAAAGCGGCGTAACCTGCCGCCTTTACACGTCGAGGTCAAGCGGATCGTCGCTCGAAGTTACCTAAGGAATGCCCAAGCCGTCGCTCTTTGCGTTGAACGCGCAATTGCTGGAAGCGGTCAAATCTAGCTCGACCACAACCAATGCCATCTGCAACAGCGAACATGGCACAGATCTAATGCACAAAAATAATCACAAATTGCGGATCGGAATCGTCGGAGCCGGCAACATCGTGCGCACCCGACATTTGCCGGCGCTCAAAAAAAACTCCGACGTGGAAATTGTCGCTGTTTCAAACTCCACATACGAAAGCTCGGAACACTTCTGCCGCGAGAATTCGCTGGAGGCGCTACCGATCCGCGATTGGGCGGAGTTGGTTGCGACGCCGGATATCGACATCATCTGGATCGGCACAACGCCGTACATGCATTCGGCAGTCACAATCTCTGCGCTTGAGGCAGGCAAACATGTCTTTTGCCAGGCGCGCATGTCGATGGACTTGGCCGAGGCGGAAGAAATGTTGGCCGTGTCGAAGCGATATCCAGAGTTGGTGACGATGCTTTGTCCGCCGCCTTTTGGACTACGCGGCGATTTGATGGTCAAAAAAATCCTCGCCGAAAATTACATCGGCCAGCCGCATCACGTGCGGCTGCAAAGTTTCCACGGAAATTACCTCGATCCCGACTCGCCGGCGCATTGGCGCCAAAAGATCGAGTTCAGTGGACTCAATACGCTTACACTGGGGATTTACATTGAGGTTTTGCAGCGCTGGCTTGGCGACATCACCGGTGTGTTCGCGCGCGGAAAAATCACTCAGCCACTTCGCGAAGCCTACAACGTGATCGTTCCCGATTTGCTCACGGTGCTATGCAGTTTTGAAAGTGGCGCGGAAGGCGTGCTTGAGTTCAGCGGAATTAATGCGCTGGCAGAAAGTGATCGGCTGGAAATTTACGGCAGCTCCGGGACCCTGGCGTATGATTTCACGGCCGAGGTCATGCAGACGGGAAAGGTTGGCGATCGCGCATTGCACGTCGTGGATGTTCCCGCGGAATTGGAAGGCGAATGGCGCGTGGAAGAAGATTTCCTTGCCGCGGTGAAGTCAAAGGGGCGCGTGCTTCCCCATCCAAATTTCGAAGACGGCCTTCGCTACATGCGCGTCGTGCAAGCTGTCTCCGATTCTCGTGCGCGGAACGAGTGGGTGGCGATTAAGAGCTGAAGCAACGGGGCATTCTACGCGGCCATGGTGTCTGGAACGAGATATCTCCGTACCAGCAGGGCCCAGATTAGCAGCGTGATCAGTTGATACCACGCAAAGAAACGATCGTAACCCCGTCGATGCGCAAAGAGACCGATGGCCGCCAGGACGGCGTAGTGACCGACAAAGGGAACGTACCAAATCGGATGAAGGAGGTCACCGTGGATTGCGGTTTGTGCGATGTCGAGCACGCACATCGCAATGAACGCGGAGTAGTAGCCCACACGGTTTCGCTGGAAGCGGCGCTGGTGTTCTTCCGCTTCGGATAGATCTGGCGGATAAAGAAAAACCGTGAGCATGTAAAGCGTGATGGTCCAAACGATCAGCAGGAGAAACCGGTCAAAGCTCCAAATGACCTCGGTGTTCCATTTAAACGTCACCCACCATTGCAATACCAGCAGCAGCAGAGTCGCGAGGGTGAGGATAATATGGACTTCGTCGAGCGGGTTTTCTTTGCGGCGGTAAAACGCGCGTCCGGCGCCCGCGAGCAGGTTGGTCACACCGAGGCCGATGATGATGGACATGAGCGCGGCAATGAACTCGAAACTGCTCATCAGGTTTTGAGCGTTCTGCATGGCGTGCTCAGCTTAAGGGGAGCCGCCCTGAAATCGAGGTGTAAATAGCTACCGTGACAGGCCGCTACGGCGCTCGCGGAGAACTCCTCGTTAATACCCAACCGACCGCATCATTCAAATGCGCCAGCGCAGTCCCTTCAATCGGATCGTTGTGGTAGGCGTCGCGCAATTCGATAATGCGTTTTTCTCCGGCGTATGCCTGAACCACCAACCGGTGAAAACGCGGCGCGACGATCTCATCTCTTTCCGCCAGCAAAAAGATTGCCGGTGCGCAACTCGCTCTCGCGTTTGCAATGCAGTCGAGGTCTCGCGGGATCTGCAATGCGACTGGACCTGCCAACAACCACAGATTCCACCAGCCAAACTGGCGCAGGATGACTTCGCGCAGCGGTGGTGGATTATGCAAGATCAATCCGGCAATTTCGGCGGGGCGGGATGCGGCCACGTGAAGCGCAGCCGTTGCGCCGATGCTCGTTCCATATGCGACGATTGGCGCATCAGCGGCGTCACGTCTTAATACGTCGAATGCCGCAACCGCGGCCGGTCCAATGCGCGCTAATCGCGCCGGTCCCGTGCTGCCGCCAAATCCGGGATAATTCATTCCCCAGATTTCCACTGCGCGATCCTTCCACATCTCGGCCTCCATGGCGGGCCAGCGATCCGCGCGATCCGCGTTGCCGTAAAAGCGCAAAATGAAAACGTCCGCGCGGCCCTGTTGACGCGCGCGCCGTGACTGCGCCGTCCAGATTTCCACCTCGCGATTTTCAAACGGAATCGTTTTCCGAACGGCACCGCCGGCATCAATCGGTGCCCTTGTCGGGAAAAGAATCAGATGATCCGGCAAATGTCCGAAGAACATGACAACAAAGTATGCCAGGCCAAGTACGAGCAACTTCCAAACTGTTGGAACAATTCTTGGCCTCACATTCCTTTAGCCCACGAAACACACGAAGTACACGAAAGGAAGTCGACAAAGAAGGTGATAAAAAGGAATGTCGTCGATCTTCGACTGAAATTTTCGCGTCTTTTCGCGTGTTTCGTGGGCCAAAGGCAACTGTGACGAGAAGCAACGTCGCGACAAACGCCTCAAATCTGCTGATCATTATTGCTGAGCTTTGGGCAGGAACCGCGACATGATCGCGAGCAGCACGATCACAACCAACGCCAGCGCGCCCCAAAAAATGTAGCGAGTCGATCCGGTTAGTGTTTGGCCAACAAAAGAGGCTTTGGACGAAAGATTCTCCTGTGTAGCTGCGGTCACGTTGGTGCGTTCGGCCTTCAGAAGTTCTCCGACAACGAGAGTGAGATCGTAGCGCGGGGCGGTTGCATCGAGATTGCCGTAATACAGCCAAACCGGCTGCGCGGGATCAGGCGTCGTTTTGAATACGACACGCGTTACTGGATAGTAACTGCGAAAGTCGCGTAGTTCGATTGCAGGGTTGTCGCTGTTATCTGTTTCGAGAAACAACGTATCGCTTTGCGGGCGCGCGTTGAGCTCGATAACCAGATCGCGTTTTGGAGAGTTGGGCGTTTGGTCCCACGTGGCGCGGCCGAGGTCGGAGGCAAATTTGTCGCCGCGCTCGTCAGTGACTTCTTCCCACAATCGCATTTGCCGATGGAACAGCGGTGAGGATGATATGCAGACCAGCCGCGTCATCAGCAGCCCGGGCTGGGGGAGTTTTAGGGCCCAACGCGAAAAGGCAGACTTCTTCGGATCATTAGCCGCGGCGGCATTTAAACTGATCAGACGCGACAATGACGTGCGTTCCAAAAGGAACGGCAGATGATACTCGCCGCGCACGATGCGGATGTCGCGTTGGTCGGGTTGCGAACGAGCCAGCAATTCGGGATCCAGTTCGACTTGTTGTACGCTGCTTTGTGTGAGCGGTAGAAGTTTGCGGAATTTCCATCTCGCGACGTCGAGTTGCGCTCCGGTCAATGTAAGCGCGGCGAGTGCTTCGGGCGGCCTATAATTTGGATTGGAAACGAGCGCCGAGGGAACAACGTCCGTTGCGGTTGCATTCCTGAGCTTGGCACTCAGCGTCGAAAGATCGTATCGCGGCGCAGCACATTGGGTGTTGCCGCTGAGAAGCGAATACTGGCGTGGTTGGTTTGCAAAAAACGTTAGGCGAACGAGCCGTCTGTCGGCGCGCACGGTATCGATCGAAAGAAGTGGACTATCTTCATTTCGAATTAGCACGAACAACTCGCGCGTGTTGATTTGCGATTCGAGCGGAATCTCCAAGTGCGCTTCGTTTTTACCGTTCCCATTTACTCGATAAATCACAGCGTCGGCGATGTTGCGCTCGCGAATGCCGTCGTCGCCCACCTCGGGTACGGCGAGGGTAACAGCGCGTGTGAATACCGGTTCGTTACTCTCGATCCGCAGAGATCCCAAAGTCAGATTCGCTGCGCCAAGATCGAGAGCGAGTCTCGTTGTGCCGGGACTTTCGTCGCGCGATTTGATTGTGACCGCCACCGCTTCCGCAGGCGCGGTTGTGCGCGCCTTGTGCAGCTGCGCCCCGGTGAAAGGCACCGGTGGCGACCCCAGATCGTCAATCGTGATGCGCAAGAATTGCCACGCGCCCTCGGGGAACGACACACGCAGTTTCGCTGCGCCATTGGGCAACTGAAAGAGCGAATCCCCGCCTGCGAGTTTGGTCCAAGTCGTCCCGTCGTGCGATCCTTCGACGTCCACAGCTTTCATGAAGCGAGTCGCTGGCGTTTCGAGAGTCACGCCAATGATCGGCGCGCTTGTTCCTGTTTTAAGGTTGAGGCGTGTCGCGCCGTTCTCGATGATGCTGCGAAATTCCGCCGGCCGTATCTTCGATTCGGCGTCCGGCAGTAATCGCTCGATAAGATAAGGGACCTGGTTCCCGTTAGAATCGACGATACGCAGATCTTCGAGCCCGGGCTGCGCTGCGTCCAGCGTTGTCGCCGGAACATTCACGCGCACGAGTCCCTTCGCTGGAACCTCCAGGGCTTGCGTGTTACGCCATTCGTTAGGATCGAATGCCCCGCCCGTCTGCGCGGCGACGAGGATCGTCAACGCCACAATGTCGCAGAAGTTATGGAGCGGGTGAGACCGCGGTATTCGTTTCATTATTTTTCGTGACTGCGGCGAGAAACCGCTGATACAGAACGATGCGAGAATTGCGATTACGGCGACGGCGATAAACGCGCCGATGCGATAGAGTTGATCAAGCTGCGAAAGATCGTGAAAGAAAAGTTTGACGACGGTGATGCCAAGCAATGCCAGGCCGGCGTAACGCGTCGCCGCGATTCGTTTTCGGATTCCGATAATGAGCAGCAGAAGAGCGAACAACGCCCATGCGATGCTGTAGCTCATGTCGCGCGCGAAATTCCCTGAGAACTGAAACGTCAACGCGGCGACGCCCGGTGTGCTGAAGTAATCGGCGATCTCGATGTTCACGGTGAAAAAGGCGAGCACGGTGCCAAGCGCATAAAGTAACGGCCGCACATTGTGCCCGAGCACGCGATTGCGCGGCGGCGCCAGTAATCGCGCAGCGACGAACAGGCAAGCCGTCGCGATCCCGTATGTGTAAAGGTACCAGTTGAAAATCGGGGACGCGGCGCGCGGATGATAACTGAGCACGGCTGGATTGAGCGCCAGGCGAACGAATACGACGACGAGCAGACCAATACTCGCCAAACGTAGCCCGGGATGTGGCACCCGATGAAAGAGCCAACACAGCGCTGCGCCTTCCAGCGCCCAACCCACTGTGATCCATTGTCGATCGAATTGGATCGGGAAAATCAGTGTGATGAAAAACAGTGCAGCGCCGCCGAAGAGCGCCAGTTGCGCGTTGCGTGCCTGGCTTGTGAGCGACGTGCGTTTTACCAGCATGAACAATCCAAGTAGTGCTGGCAGCGCAAATGCGGCCGGCACCAGGCCGGGGACTCCGCTGGGGTACGCAGTGCGAACGAGCTGGTAGATAAGATAAAAGTGCAATGGACCAGCAAGCGCTGCTGTTGCCCACGGGACGGTTTTACCGGCAAACCGTTTATGGAAGACGAACGGAAAGATCGTGAACAGGGCATAAAACCCGAGATACCAAATCAGCGGCAGCGTTGCGCGGGTCGGATCGAAATGTTCGAAATGCCACGCGTGCTCCAGCCCGAGCACGGAGACGAGCGCGACCGCCGGGAGCAGATCGAGCGAAAAGATCTCGCTCATGCCGAGAAGCAAAATTACCAGCAACAACCCCAGACCAAATACAGGCGACGGATTTGACAGCGGTAACTGCAGCGTCACCATGATGAGCAGCAGAAACGGCAACGTCGCTGAGAGCGCGGGAAGTTGAACCGAGAGATTTGCCGGGTCGGTGATATTGCCGAACAGGTTTGGCGCGCGTGTTCCCGGCACAATCAAACGGCGACAGGCCCAACTTACGGCAACGAAAAAGAAAATCGCGAAGCAGGCGAGTATGAGCAGCGCCGTCGGCAACCCGGTGAGCTCAGTGGGAATTCGCACCAGCCACGCTCCGACCGCGACGAGTGTGAGCACGAGCACGGCGATGACGGGCAGCAGAGTCGCAGTCGCTATTGCCAGACCAATTGCGAGAACGTCGATGATTAGTACGAACGGCCAGACCAGCAGTGAAAGCTCGGTAAGTCGGAATATCGGTATCAGAACAAGCAGAAGGGCGAGCGCAGGAAAGATGTGAGTCCACCGCGGAACCTCGATCTTGTGCACGCGTTGCAATGCTATTGGCATTACTGCATGAAACAGCGCGAAGACGAAATAGAATCCCAGCGCCGTATAAATGTGACCGATCGTCAGGTAATTGCCCGTCCACGCACCGAGAAAAATGAATGCCGCGAGTCCCGCCAGGGCTTGAACAGTCGGAGCCTTCTTTCGATCAGCGTTAGTGCCAGCAAGCCAAGGTCGATGACGAACAGATAAGTGAACAATAGCGCTGGCCGGTGCGCGACTGCACGGAAACCAAGCAGGTAAAACGCCGAGAACATCGCGACCGCGGCAAGACCGATCGCGCACGCGAAAAGTGTGGTGTTCGCTTTTCCGGTGCGTTTTGCCCACGCGGCCGCGGCCAGGAATAGCGCCTGAAAT
>JBBQRI010000057.1:0-12153 GCA_038214915.1 Chthoniobacterales bacterium | reverse complement strand
GCTAGGGTTCATAATGACCGCGCTACTCGGAATCGGTGGCTCGATCGTTGGTGGGCTTATCGGCCGGTTGTTTTCCAAGCCGGAGCCCGGTGCGGCGTTTCATCCGGCCGGTTTCGTCATGTCGATCATTGGCGCAATAATCCTGCTCTTTATTTGGATAAAATTAGTGGCATGAAAGTCGATTCGCACCCTTGGCGAGAAAACATTACGTGTCGATTGCGCCCTGGATGTTCCCCCTTCACCCTTCGCTGTTGTCTCAGCCTATGAGACCAAAGTCTCATTGCGGATCTGTCTTGCTTTTTTCAAGCTGTCTCGGGTAAGAACGTAACTTATGAACAAGTATATCGCCGAATTCATAGGAACCTTCTTTCTGGTGCTGACGATTGGCTGCACGGTGGTTGGCGCGGGTACGGGCGTCATCGCGCCGCTGGCGATCGGCGCGGCGCTCATGGTCATGGTTTACGCCGGCGGCCACATCTCTGGCGGACATTACAATCCAGCCGTGACGCTCGGCGTGTTGATTCGCGGTAAAGTGAATGCAACCGATGTGGTACCTTACTGGGCGGCACAGTTCGCCGGCGCCGCGCTCGCGGCGCTAATCGTGAGTAAGTTCCTTCGTGCCGGTGTCGCTGTCCCTCCAATGAGCCCGCATGTCGGCCCGGCGCTGCTTGCTGAATTTCTTTTTACGTTTGCGCTCGTGTATGTCGTGTTGAACGCGGCTACGGCTGAAGGCACTTCAGGTAATTCGTTCTATGGACTGGCCATCGGCATGACGGTAATGACCGGCGCATTCGCCGTCGGTGATATTTCGGGCGGCGCGTTCAATCCCGCGGTTGCTCTTGGCATTTGCATTCTCGGCATCTCCACTTGGAGCAACATCTGGATATATCTACTGGCCAATTTTGCCGCCGCCGTGCTAGCAGCAGTAATCTTTCAATTAATTAATCCCCCACTGCAAAGCACCCCGATCGCAACAGACGAACCACCTTACGAAACACCCGATTGAAAACTCAAACACCAACCTTGGAAATCATTATGAAACTAACAAAAAGTATTTCAGTTATCGCTCTAACCTGCGCTTGCGTTGCCGTTACATCTTTGAAGGCGGCTACGATTCCTGCAGGGACAACACTGACAGTAACTACGGTTAGTCAATTCTCCTCGCGGGCTGCGGTAGGCAAAACCTTCGAAGCGAAGCTAGCTCAAGACGTCTCGAGCAAGGGGCAGGTTCTGTTGAAAACTGGAAGCAAAGTGTTCGGAAAGGTCGCGTCGTCTCGTTCCAACCCGCGCAAGAACGACCCGCTCACAGTGGAGTTGACCTCCGTTTCCGTGAACGGCCGCAATGTAGCGGTGAAGACCAATGCGTTCCAACCGGGTAGCTCGCCAGTGACAGGGCGCCAGGCGCAGTATGGACATACTGCCGGCACATTGTTGATTAACCCCGGAACCTTGATGCAGTTCCAGCTTCTTCAACCAGTGACGTTGTAGCGGCTGCCCACTTGCTCGCGAACGCGATGCCTTGGGTTGTCGCCGAAGCAACGGGCCGCCTTGGCAACGGTCGTTCTTGAGACGCTGTCACGGTGAAGTTGGTTGAAGCTTCTTGTCGCCCGGCGAACGAAGGCGGCTGACTTCTCGCTTCTGATTTTAGTTTTTCCTCTCCTCAGAGCTAAGTTTCTGGTATTCTCCGCGCTTTCATGGCTCGCGCGAAATCGAGAAAAACGTCCAACAACTCCGCTAACATCGGTTTCGAACAGAAGCTTTGGCTCGCAGCCGATAAGCTCCGCAGCAAGATGGACGCAGCGGAGTACGACTCCGACTGGTTCCGCAAAGACGACGACGCGCCTCTTTTTGGCGAAATCCAAACCCGCGTGCGCGACCAAAGGTCTAAGTCATTCGACGCCGGGCGTGCTTGCGGACGCCGCCGCGCACCATCACTTCAAAAACCTTCGCTGCGCGAACGCCGGCTTTACCGATACGCGGGATTCCGCGCAAACACCTTACACGTTCTGGGATCGCCAGCCCCAACCCCACGAATCGCGCAACGGCAGCTGCGCGATCTTCGAAAATGAGTAATAGCCGTCCGGCAATCCCGATTGCCATCCGTCGGGAAGTTCTTTTCGAGGCGCGCCATCATTGCGCCGTCTGCTGCAATCCTCTGCCATTGGAGCAAGCCCACATTATTGCTTGGAACGAAAGCCATGAGCATAGCGTCGAAAACTTGATTGCTTTGTGCGCCAATTGCCACAGCCGAGCTGACGGCGAGAAATGGGGCGTTAAGGTTTTAGGCAAGTATAAGAAAGATCCATGTATTCTGGCGCGAAAAAATAACGCGCCCGAGAACTCAGGCGCCCACATAGTTCAACTCGTTGAGATGCTCGTTCAGAAGAGCATCAAGGAAATGACCAGTCAGTCTAGGCTATTCGCCTCTGCGGTCGCCGCCTACACAGATGAACCGGGACGCGTAGACGTTGTAGCAGTCGAATCGGCCAATAGTAGCCGAGTAATCGTCCGCCTCCCGCGACGGGGCGCTGAAAAACTCTTGGCAGGCTTCGCTCGCAAGGACCCCCTGCTATTCGCATTTTTAGAAGATTTCGAGCTCCTAGACGCGCGCCCGTTGACCCCGAGCAAACCAGAACGAGAGCGGGTTTCACCGCTAACGGTCCAATTCTCTTCCGACCTCACGTTTATCACCAATGAATCAGGCAAAAGCTTGCGCGACCGGTTCGGTGCCCTGCTAGGCGACGATACGCGTCTGTTTGATTGCCTTGTCGGATACTTCTTTATCAGCGGGTTTCATAAACTTCACCCCGCGCTCACGAAGACCGAGAAAATTCGGATACTGGTCGGTATCAAGACCGATGGCGCAATCTACGAGTTAATCCAAAGTGCAAAGGCTCAGCAGGAACTTGCCTTGGAATCTCACGCTTACGTCAGGCAGCGCGTGCCTGGCGAAATCTTAGAAGAGCTCCAAAACTCCGGTGACAGTTCGGAGATTGAAGGCGGTGTCCGCAAATTCGTCGAGTGGATTAACTCCGGTAAACTGGAAGTCCGCGCATACCCATCACAACGACTGCACGCCAAGCTCTACATCATGACGTTCCAAGAGGGCGATCGCGACAAAGGCCGAGTAATAACAGGCTCGAGTAACTTCACGGAAGCGGGCTTGCAGAACAATCTGGAATTCAACGTCGAATTGAAGAATCGCTCTGATTACGACTTCGCGATCCAAAAGTTCAATGATCTTTGGGCAAAGTCGGTTGACGTAACCAAGGATTACGTCACTACCATCGAACTCAAATCTCCTTTTGCACAGTTCACGCCGTACGAACTCTATTTGAAATTTCTCTACGAGTATTTCAGAGGCGAACTCAATTTACCCGATGAAATCGAGGACATGTACTTGCCGCCGGGATTTAAGAAACTCAAATACCAAGAAGAAGCAGTCCTCAACGCGCGAAAAGTCTTAGATGAGTATGGTGGCGCATTTTTGTCCGATGTGGTCGGGCTGGGGAAGACCTACATGTCCGCCCTTCTCGCTCAGCACCTGAACGAACCCTCGCTTGTTATCGCCCCGCCACATCTGCTTGACGAACATAACCCTGGGTCATGGCCAAATGTCTTTCGTGATTTCGGCATTCGCGGCTTCCTTTGCGAATCCCTCGGCAAACTGGAAAAGCTGCTAAGACGCGACCTTCATAAGTTTACCACCGTCTTCATCGACGAGTCGCATCGATTCCGCACGGAAGACACGCAGAGCTATGAATTGCTCGCGCAGATTTGTCGCGGCAAACGCGTCGTTTTGGTTTCCGCGACGCCGCTTAACAACACGCCCCAAGATATACTAAGCCAGATTAAGCTGTTCCAGCCCGGAAAGAACAGCACCATCCCAAACGTTCGAAATCTCGAAGCCTTTTTCGGCGGGCTGCGGCGTCGGCTAGAGGGACTCGACCGCCAACGTGATCGCGAAGTCTACTTTCCAACGGTGCAAGAAAATGCCCGACAAACCCGCGAAAAAATTCTCAAGTTCTTGATGATCCGCCGCACCCGCACTGAGATTGAAAGATATTATGGCGAGGACTTGAAGCGGCAGGGATTGAAATTTCCCGAAGTCGCCGATCCTGAGCCCCTCTTCTATAAATTCAACAAGATTGAGGCCGAGGTCTTCGACGAGACAATCCGTGCGCTGACGCACGACCTGAAATATGCGCGCTACACGCCACTCGCCTACTACACCGGAAAGCGCGACGAGAACGAGGTCCAGAGCCAGCGCAACCTCGCCAAGTTCATGAAGATCTTAACGGTGAAGCGCCTCGAAAGCAGCTTTACAGCGTTCCTCTCTACTCTCGGACGCTTCATCCACACTTACGATCGCGTGATCGCTGAGTTCGAGAAGGGAAACGTCTTCATCAGCAAGAAGCACATCGGGAAAGTTTTTGAGCTGCTCGAATCCGATAATCAGGAGGGCATTGATCGGCTATTGGAAGAAGACAAGGCCGAGAAACTGGCTGCCAAGGATTTCCGGCCGGATTTCCTCACCGATCTCGAAAACGATCGGAAGACACTTAAAGCGATTCGCAATCACTGGAAAAAAGTCAATCGCGACCCGAAGTGGGAATCTTTCCGGGAAATACTCAAGAAGAATCCGCTGCTCAAGAGTGGCAAACTTATCATCTTCACCGAGTCCAAGGAAACGGCTGACTACCTAGCCGGAAAGGTCCATGAAGAGGTCGAGGCCAAAGTACTACTGTTCACCGGCGAATCGCTAAAGAGCGTCCGCGAAGCTGTCATCGCCAACTTCGATGCCAAGGCTTATCAGCCCAAGGATGATTACCGCATTTTGGTCGCTACAGAAGTCCTGTCCGAGGGAGTGAACCTCCACCGGTCGAACGTTGTAATAAATTACGACATCCCGTGGAATCCAACGCGGCTCATCCAGCGTGTCGGCCGCGTTAACCGCGTTGACACCAAGTTTGACAAGATTCACACCTACAATTTTTTTCCAACCGACGAAGGCAATGACCTGATTAAGCTCCGCGAAGCTGCTGAAGCAAAAATTCACGCCTTCATCCAGATGCTCGGTGCGGATGCCCGCCTATTGACCGAAGGCGAGGAAATTGTTTCGCATGACCTCTTCGCCAAGTGGAATTCTAAGAAGACCATCACTGGTGAAGACGAGGACGAGGAAACCGAACTCAAGTTCCTCACAGAAATTCGCACCCTCCGAGACAAACAGCCCGATTTGTTCGAGCGTATCAAACGTCTGCCGAAAAAGGCCCGTTCCACGCGGATTGTGCCTTCCGATCCCGCCATCCGAAACTATCCCGCGTTGCTCTCGTATTTCCGTCAGGGCAAACTCGACAAGTTTTTCCTTTGTGCCATTGGCAATCAGCCAACTGGCGAGTTGGACTTTATGTCCGCAGCAAAAATCTTGAAACCTGTCGATCCAGCGGAAGCCCGCCAGTCGATCCCACGGAATTTTTACGAATTGCTCGACAAAAACAAAGCCGCGTTTGTCTCTGCCACCACCGCCGAGGCGGAGCACGCCGAGTCCACCCACCGCGGCAGCCCCAACGACACTTACATCTTAAAACGGCTTAAAGATAAGGCCGTTCGGCGCTGCCAGCAGTTTACCGAGGACGATGAGGAGTTCGTTGGAAAGGTCATCCGCTTGGTGGAAGAGGGCTCGCTGCCGAAAGCTACCGCGAAGAAAGTCGCCGCTGCACTGAGAAAGCCCGAAAACCTCCAGCCGCTTAAGGTCCTGACCGTCCTACGTCGCGACATCAAACACGAGTTTTTCCAAGCCAGCCCCGCCGCGCACGCGAGTCAGGCATTGGCCCCGCGTGAAGTGATCCTTTCATCTTTCCTCGTCCAGCACCCATGAACACTAAACAGGCCCTCGAGCGGGTTGCGGAAACGTTTCCGCAGCAGTTCAACCGGGGAAAGTTCCTCGAATTCACCCGCAATCTACTGAACAAGTTCGACGAATCCAAGGCCGCGCAGTGGAACGCCACCTACGTCAAGGATGCTTTCAAACCCCACGTCGCCCGGTTCGAGCGCCTCGGTACTTACACCTCTCCCGATGACGATAAGCTCGACGTGCTGGTGGTCCACCTCACCAACGAATCCAAACTGGAACGCGCCCGGACCGCCATCCGCAACTTCGTCGCTGACCATCTCAAGACCCGCGATGAAAAGGACGCCGCCCTCGTCGCCTTTGTCTCGCCCACCGAACGGCAATGGCGATTCTCCTACGTCAAGATGGAGTATGCCGCCGTTGAGACCGAATCCGGCAAGGTCGGCGTCGAGACGCGCCTCACGCCCGCCCGCCGTTACTCTTACATCGTCGGCGAAGGCGAAAGCTGCCACACCGCCCAGACCCGCTTTCTGGCGCTGCTCCAAGATACGGAGAATTTCCCCAATCTGGCGCAGCTCGAAGATGCCTTCAGCGTCGAAGCCGTCACCAAGGAGTTCTTCAATCAATACGCCGCCTTGTTCGGCCACATTGACGCGGCGCTCCAGAAGCTCGCCGCCAAAGACCCGGTCATTGGCAAGGAATTCAAAGCCAAGAACGTCAGCACCGTGGACTTCGCCAAGAAGCTCATGGGCCAGATTGTGTTCCTCTACTTCCTGCAAAAGAAAGGCTGGCTCGGCGTGGCCAAGGGACAGGATTGGGGCACTGGCCCGCATGATTTTCTCCGGCGTCTCGCCCGTGGTGACCACGGCCCTTACGACAATTTCTTCAACGACGTGCTCGAACCGCTCTTTTACGATACACTCGCGACCGACCGCGGACACGAGGCGTGGTGCAAAATCTTCAAATGCCGCATCCCGTTCCTGAACGGCGGGCTGTTCGAACCGCTCCGGGATTACGACTGGCGCAAGACCGAGATTCTCCTGCCCAACAAACTGTTCACCAACACCGAGGGCAACGACGCGGGCGACCTCGGCACGGGCGTCCTCGACGTGTTCGACCGCTACAACTTCACCGTCAACGAAGCCGAGCCGCTCGAAAAGGAAGTGGCCATTGACCCCGAAATGCTCGGCAAGGTCTTTGAAAACCTGATCGAGGAAAACCGCCGCAAAGGTCTCGGCTCGTTCTACACCCCGCGCGAAATCGTTCACTTCAAGTGCCAGCAATGCCTGATTAACTACCTCGACACTGCGCTCAACGGGGAAAAGGAAATCGTTTCTCGCAAAGACATCGAGACGTTCAGCTACCTCGGCGAACAAATCTCCCACTACGAGGCGGTGGATGCCAAGTATCCGATTAAGATGCCGGCGACCATTGAGAAACACGCCCGCCTGATTGACGAAAAACTCGCCAGCATCACCGTCTGCGACCCTGCGGTCGGATCAGGCGCGTATCCCGTTGGTATGATGACGGAGATCGTCCGCACTCGTTGTGCGCTAACGCCCTACTTCAACGACGTCCACGAACGCACAGCCTACCACTTCAAACGACACGCCATCCAGAACTGCCTTTATGGCGTGGATATTGACCCCGGCGCGGTGGAAATCGCCAAACTCCGTCTTTGGCTTTCGCTCGTTGTGGACGAGGAGGACGTGAAGCAGATCAAGCCGCTGCCGAATCTTGATTACAAGATTGTGACCGGCAACTCCCTGCTAGGAGTCGAGAAAACGCTTTTCAACGACCAAGTTTTCCGGCAGCTCGAAAAACTGAAGCCGCTCTTTTTCGACGAAACCGACCACGCGAAGAAGGAGAAACTAAAAAAGGAAATCGGCGAATTGATCCACGAACTCACGAATGGAAAGGAGATTTTTGATTTCGAGATCTATTTTTCAGAAGTGTTCCACTTCAAAAGCGGATTCGATGTGCTTCTGGCAAACCCGCCCTACGTCGGGCAGAAGGGCAACAAAGAAATCTTTCAGGAAATTGCTCGGACAGATTTCGGGAAAAGATTTCACCAGCGAAGGATGGACCTGTTTTACTTTTTCATGCATCGCGCTTTGGATTTAGGCCACCCTCAGACGCAAATTGCATTCATAACGACTAACTACTTCGTCACGGCTACCTATGCCGACAAGCTCAGAAAAGATCTCTTTAAGCGGGCCACCATTCGAACTCTGATCAATTTCAACGAATTCCGCATTTTCGAGTCCGCCTTGGGACAGCACAATATGGTGTCAGTGTTCGAGCGTGGGAAATGCGCCGACGTTGTCGTGTCCACCGCCACAACCAAACGAACCGGACTTGCTACGCCGCCCATTCTGAATGCGATCATGTCGGGGCGAGATGCCGAGACGGAATACCGCACGATGAAGCAAGCGGAATTATATCAGGGGGATCAGCGTTACATCGCTCTCGTCGGGAATCATGAATCGTCGGGCGATCCCACAATGGCACTGCTGACGAAAGTGGCTCGCAGCGGTAAGTTATTGGGGACAATTTGCGACGTGTTTCAGGGAATCGTCACGGGGGCAGACAAAGTTAGCCCAAAGCACGTTTCGCGATTTCAAGTTAAGGCAACTCCGGGTGAGGGAATCTTTGTCCTGACGGATGACGAGGTCCGAGGGCTTCGGCTTGCGAAAAGGGAACTCAAATACGTTCGGCCTTGGTTCAAGAACTCCGATATCCGGCGATACGGCTGTGCCGTCGATAATTCGTTGCATCTGATTTATCGGTCGAGCAAGCACGACGAGGACGATTTGCCAGGCATCAAAGCGCATCTCGCTCGGTTCAAAATAATCCTGGTTAATCGGAACGTGCGAGCTGGCGAAGTGACAATCTCGCAATACGATGACTTCGTTCGCGGGAAGGGGCACATAGACTACGTGATGATCGCCTCAGCGATGAAGGCCAGAAATTACTACTGCATTTCTTACGCTCGTGACGAAGATCTGTTCGATGGTCCGAAGATCGTTTCACCACAGCGGAGCTATCGAAATACGTTTTGCTATAATGAAGTGCCGTGGTATGCGAGCGCGGACGTTTATTATATCACACAAAAAGACCCCTCGATCGCGTTGAAATATGTTTTGGCGCTTGTGAATTCCAAACTTTACTTCGTGTGGCTCTACTTCAAGGGCAAGCGCAAGGGCGAGATGCTGGAGCTATATCAAAAGCCCCTGTCTGAGATTCCAATCAAAGTGATTTCTTCGGCGGAGCAAAAGCCGTTCGTGGCGCTTGTGAACAAGATCCTCGCAGCGAAGCAGCGGAATGCCGAAGCGGACACGAGCGGGTTGGAGCGAGAGATAGACGAGTTGGTGTATGCCCTCTACGGCCTGACGCCGGGAGAAAAAGCCCTCGTCCAAGCTGCCGCGAAATAGAGTGGGCAGCGAATGCGCTGCCGAAATCCGCGACGACATTGGATTCTTCCAGGCCGTGAAAGCCGCGCTCGTCAAACCGCGCGGGGGCGTGATTACCCGTACCCGGGGACTTTAGGTCTACGACGCAAAATACCATTCATTGCGCGACTCCTGATTTAGACGGAGTAGGCAGGCCAACACGGATGAGCTGCGAGAAATCTGGTGACGCGTCGGCCGCTTTAGCGCGGCCATCGATCAGGCTGCGCTGCTTGAGTTCGGCAAACGGGAGGCCGCCGGTCACCAAGGCTCCCTCTTCATACAACAATTCGTCGGCTTTGCCGTTGAGCAGGATCCGCCAGTCCCATGGTATCCGTTCTTTGCTGGGATGTTGGCTGCGGATGGCTGTGGTGCAATTGGTCGTGATGGCGTTATACCAGCGCGGCTGGGTGTGCAGTGCGTTGAGGGAACGGACATATTCGAGGAAGCGCTCGCGCGCCCGGTCCGGCGAAGCCGTGGTGTGGTATAGGTAGATGTTCTCGTTCCTGTAGTTAGTGCGCAAGCGGATCACGTCGCGCTCGTCAGAGACGACGTAGATGAGTGTATACTGTCGATACAGACCGCCGATGGTAGAATAGCTCTGACCGACGGTCTTCCGAATCTCGATCGAGAAGCAAAGCGGCGGAGCGTCTGCGAATTGGAAACTGACGATGGGATGCGCGATCCATGGCGAACCCCAATAGTCGATCGCGAGGTCGATGCCTGTGATCTGCGAGAGCCGCACGGTGCGCGTATCCCAGTGCGGCGTGTAGTCGGTCTCGGTGCGATAGTCGCAGTTGCGCACGTTGTAGAAGGTGAATTCATCGCCGTTGATGTCCGCCCACGCCGTCTGCGCCACATCGGGTTGCCAGTCGCCGTCGTTGCTGGGTTTCAATGTGAGCCACCAAACGAGGACCAGGGCGAAGGCCAACAAGACGGCAGCGAGCTTTCTCACTGGACGCCGGAGAAAAACGACAGCGGCGATAATTGCGGCAGCGAACACCCATGCGATCACTGGTTTCGCTATGGGAAAGTCGTAGTGCAACGCGCCGAACGCCCAGGCTGCGCAGCCAAGCGCGATGACCCAGATAAACGTCCAGACGACAGCCCGTAGTGCGCGACGAATCATTTCAATAGCCAATTGGGCAAATGTGCGGGAAGTACTACGACGGAGATTCGCGTCAACGGCGGCAGTCACGTCGCTGCATCACCGAGACGTTTGAGCAACGGTGGCCGCCTGCTTTGAGATACTCCTGATTCCAAGATGCAGACGAAGAATCCGGTCTAGCTCAGCGATCGTTTGCGGCAGTGCGCACGACCCGTGCGGGCCGGGAACGATTTTCTCCGATTGCGCTCCATCGAGGTGAGAACTCCAGTAGGCAACGACCCCATCGCTGCAGCTCGGGCAATCGCCTTTGCCGCGATCGCCGATGATTGAGTGATAGGGAACACCGATCGGCACACTATTAATTACCGGCAGAGCCGGGCTTGTAGGCTTCAGGCCCGTGATACTGTTGGGCAGACGTTTGGAACTTCCCGTGATTTGCGCGAGGTCCGCACTGGTCAGCGAGTCCAGCATGACTGTGGCCAGTCTCGTCGGGAGGGTAATCAGGCTGATTCCGATTCTTCCGATCCCGTTGCTAGCCAAGTCGCTCCCACCATGCGGAGTACAAATGAAAACAACACGCTTGATCCGCGGATTCGCGCGAAACTTTGTTGCGCGAACAATCAAACTATCTCCGGAGTTTTCCTTGAAAATGCTTTTGGCAGCTTGCCCCAGACTCTTATCCCACATTGCTTCAGTAACCGTAACTACCTGGTCGTGAGTGAGCATCCCACCCATGCTGTGGCCGATCACTACGTACGGCTTGTGGTTCGGATAAAGTTGGTCGGCTTTCGCTAGTTCTTCCCGTAATCGCAGGGCGGAATAGAGGATCGGATTGCCAGTCGGATACGCAAAGATCCAGAATTGATAATGCTTGCGGATCTCAGCGTCGGCTTGGAGTCCATTGATCGTCTTCACCCAATCAAATGGTGTTGAGAACAAACCGTGTACAAAGACCAATGGGATACGATCGGGGTCGTACGGCTGGAGGAAATAAAGCCCGGTCGGTGCCGGATAGTTGGTGGCTTTGAATCCGCCAAGCAATCCCGCAAACATCAGACTGAACGGTGGCGGATAGTAACTCGGTGGCGCCGAAAAATTTGCGGCCAGAGGGCGGACTTTTCCTTCAACCGTGGCCGTCAGTTGCTTTGCCGGACGGCGTAGCGCAAGCGTCGCGTCTTTCGCGTGGAAATCGAGCGTGGTCGTGATCGGCGCAGTAATCCCCCTCGGCGGCGCGAACTTTTCGGGTGGATTGACCTTTCGCACTCCAACCAACGCGCCGCCGACACCTTCGTGAGTGTTTTCCTTCCTGGTGAGTTTCTCTTTGATCGCATCTGCCCCCACGAACGTAGTGAAGTAGTTCGGCGCCCAGACTGCGTTACTGGCGGGTTCAAGCCGTAGACGATAAGTTGTGTTGTTGCCTGTAAGGGTCAGCGGCTGATTCCACAACCGTCCACCTTCACTTGAACGCAGGAGAACGGTAAGTTCGCCGCACGCTGCGTTATAGGTTTCACAGGCGGGTGTCCCAATGCCGGTCCCAAGCAATGGCGCGGTCATGGCGGCGGCCTGCAAATAATCAGCTGCTCGCTTTTCAACTGGAGCGTTTGCTGAGCGCGCCTCGCGCATGATGCTCGCGGTCGGCGCATATTCGGGACCGCGTGCTGTTTGCGGTGTCGTCGCGCAGCCGGCGAGAAACGCCAGGCACGTTACTGCGGCGATGAGGCGGATGGATACTTTCGCGGGTT
>JBBQRI010000056.1:0-12344 GCA_038214915.1 Chthoniobacterales bacterium | reverse complement strand
CTGAAACTGACCCACTACCGAGGTTCCACTCGCGTTGACACGGAAAACGGCCGGTGATAGCGTCGACCAAATTTACGCGGAAGTCCGTAAAAGACGGGCGATAACGCGATCACCTTTCCAGACTTGCACACGTTATTGAACAGTCAGGTTTTGGTGCTCAACCGGCTCTGGCAGGCGGTGAACATCTGCTCCGCTCGCCGCGCCTTTTCGCTCGTATACGCAGGGCACGCCCAGATTGTTTCTTCGGATAACGCGAACAACTTTTCAACGCACGACTTTGAAAGCTGGCGCGATCTGTCCGCGAACGCGCCAGATCATGAAGTGGTTACGACCATCTCTTTCAAGATCCAGATCCCGCGGGTGATTGTGCTGCTCGTGTTCGATCGACTTCCGAAGAAGGAAGTAAAATTCACGCGACACAACGTGTTTGAGCGCGACAAGAACACCTGCCAGTACTGTGGCGAACTCTTCGATCGGAGTGACCTTAATCTGGATCACATCGTGCCACGCGACCGGGGCGGGACGACGACTTGGGAAAACGTGGTTTGCTCCTGCATCCCATGCAATACGCGCAAAGGCAACCGGCTGCCGCGTGAAGCACACATGAGCTTGATCCGCAAACCGAAGCGACCGAAGTGGCGACCGTTTGTCCAGATCACCTTTGCTGCTCCTCAGCACGACCTCTGGAAGCACTTCGTTGATCTGGCTTACTGGAACGTCGAATTGAGCGATTGATAATTTGTGGGGTGTTTGACTCGCTCGCTTACCCTCTCCGGCTTCCCGTCTATGTCGCTTGTGTCCTGCGGCTCCCATTCTGTAAAACGCCAGGCGTCTGACACAGATCTCTCAGCCTCGCCCACCGTCGGGCGCGCGTCATTGGGCTCAAATAACCCCGCTTTCGGCGGCTTAACGCTCGGTCCTAACGTAATTGGCGCAGCCACTGCGCCTGTGGCAGTTCAATGCTATTCAACAACGACTCAAGTGATGCCGGACGATCCGATGCCGGGTACAACGGTAATCAGCTGCCCCGCCTAAAAGCGCGGCAGTTTTTCGTTTTCGGATCGGCTTTTACTGGCGCCGTTCAAATCACTTTCCGCCCGGTCATTTTTTTCAGCGCCGCCGAAGGACCTGCGCGGCCAAAGACTCAAATCGTAGATGGCTGCGCAATGGATCAAGCATCGGATCGAGTTTGATAAATGTGATATCGGGACCGGCACGGTGCTCATAAGCTCGTTCGAGCCAATCGATGGCGTTTTCATTTTCGCCGAGCGCCATGTGCACAAGTGCGAAGGTGTAGTCTGAGACGTAACGTTGCGACGCCAGTTGTTGCAGTTGTGCGAGAATCTTGAGCGCTTCATCGCGCTGACCCATTTTAGCCTCGGCTTTCGCGATGAATCCGAGCACAGCCGGATCATTATCCAACTCGGCGGCTTTCTTGTATTCCTTAAGCGCTTCCGGCAATTGTCCCTTCATCTCCAGCGCCTCGCCCAGGATCCAGTGGGCGTAATAGAAGCGCGGGTCGATTTCCAGCGTCTTGCGCAATTGCTCGATCGCCTCGTCATAACGACGCGCAACAAAGTAATCGATTCCAAGGCCCGCATTAATGATGAGTGAAAGCGGATCGAGCTCGACCGCGAGTTTAGCCTCGGCGATCGCGCGATCGAAATCGCCGGAGAGTAACAGCGTTTGATTCCCGAACCACTGATGCGCTGTCGCGTAATTTGGATTTAGCTCAATCGCGCGTTCAAATTCCTTCATCGAACCCGCGAGATCGAAATCGTAGCAGATAAGCACTAGCCCGAGCGAGCTATGAGCCTCGGCCAGCGTGTCGTCTAGCTCGAGCGCCTTCTGTGCCGCTGTCTTGGCCAACGGCAGCGATTCCCCGGGACTCGCCCCGCCAAAACCCGGAAGAATGACGTACGAGTCAGCAAGCCCTGCATAGGCAAGCGCGTACTGCGGATCTTTCTCGATTGCTTGCTTGAAATAACCGATTGCCTTTTGCAGATCAGTCCCGGTGCGTTTGTTCCAAAAATATCGGCCGTAGAGATAGAGCTGATGCGCTTCAGGATTCTCGGTTGATCTCGTAGCGAGTGCCTTCTGTTCGAAACCGGTTAGCTTCGCCTTGAGCGTGTCGGCAATCTTCGTCGCGATCTGGCTTTCGACCGAGAAGATGTCGTTAAGATTTCGGTCGTAGGTTTCGGCCCAAAGATGCGACGCATCCTGGGCCCTGATCAACTGCACATTCACGCGCACCTGATTACCAGCCTTCTGCACGCTGCCTTCCAGAAAGTTGGCTACACCTAGTTGCTTCGCGATCTCAGACAAGTTCTCCGGCGCACTTTTGTATTTCTGAGTCGAAGTGCGAGAAATAACTTTCAGCGTTCCGATCTTTGCCAGGCGCGTGAGAATTTCTTCCTGAATGCCATCGGCGAAATACGCGTTGTCGGGTTCGCTGCTGAGATTTTCGAACGACAGAACTGCAATCGATTTTTCCGGAATCGATGTCGTTTCCACCGGAATCACACGCGGCGGCAAAATTCTACTGACGAACTTTTCGAAGCGCGGATCGCCGTGGAGCCGAGCCATGCGCCGATCCAGTCTTATCCCCTGAAGGTCGATGCCGGCGCCGTCCTGATAACTTTTTTCCAGCCAGCGCATCGCTTCATCCTTGTTTCCCAATGCGAGATGAAGCATGGCAAAGATGGCAGCGGGAACATATTGATGTTTTGCGCGTTCCTGCAGTTGATCGAGTATTTTCACCGCCTTCTTCGTGTTACCCAAGGCGGCGTAGGCCGACGCAAGTCCCGCCGGAATGCCCGGATCATCGCTTACTTCGGCCGCTTTCCGGTATTCGACGATGGCAGCTGCGAGGTCGCCGTGGACTTCCAGCGCGTTACCGAGCCACAGATGCGCTTTGTAAAAGCCCGGCTCCAGTTCGATCGTCCTATGAAACTGCTCGATGGCGTCGTCGTAGCGATCAACAGCGTCATAAGCCAGCGCTAGCTCTGCATTAATAATCGGCGAGAGAGGGTCGACTTCGAGTGCGCGTTTTACTTCCGCAAGTCCCTCCGGCATTCGCTCGGTCGGAATAAGCACGGAGTCTGAGTACCACTGGTGCGCCGTCGCATAGTTCGGATTCAATTCAATGGCGCGTTTGAATTCCTTCTCCGCTTGAGCGAACTCGAGGCGCTGTGCCAGCACATAGGCGAGTGAGTTGTGCGCTTCCGCCAGTGTGTCGTCTAACTCCAGCGCTTTCTTCGCCGCTGCCTCCGCCTTCGGCAGGCAATCCTTTGGCGCGATTCCGCTGTAGTTCGGCAGTAATAGGTAAACATCCGCTATTCCGGCATACGGCAGCGCGTACTGAGGATCGGCGGCCACGGCCTGATTGAAGTAATCGAGTGCCTTCTTCAAGTCGTCGCCTGTTCGCTTGTTCCAGAAAAACCTCCCTTTGAGATAGAGCTGATGCGCTGCTGTACTCGTCGTCGGTCGCGCGGCGATCGCGTATTGCTCGGCGCCGGTCAGTTTCGCCTGCAGCGTTTCGACAATCGTTTTCGAAATCTCGCTTTCCACCGCAAAGATGTCAGTCAGCTTGCGATCATACTTATCGGCCCAAAGATGCGAATCGGTTTGAGCGTTAATCAATTGCACATTTACGCGCACTCGATTGCCCGCTTTCTGCACGGTGCCTTCTAGGATGTGGGCGACGCCGAGTTGCTTCGCGATCTCGAGCAGATTGTCGGGTGTGCTCTTGTAGCGTTGGGTTGAAGTGCGAGATATAACTTTGAGCGTTCCGATCTTCGCCAGGCGCGTGAGGATTTCCTCCTGAACACCATCCGCGAAATAGGCGTTCTCGGGTTCACTGCTGAGATTTGCGAAGGGCAGAACGGCAATCGATTTTTCATTTGGTGATGGTGCCGGAGCGACGAAGTATGGCGTGAAGCCGACGCGCCGAAGCAGAACCGCGAACCGGGGATCTGAGCGAAGAGGATCGAACACCGGATTCACTTTAAGCATCGCCATCTCCCAAAGCCGCTCGTCATATGCCTTTTCCAGCCGCTCCAACGCCTTATCTTTCTCTCCAAGGCCAATATAGATGATTGCTACTGGAGCAGAAGCAACATACTTGCGCTTTGACAGCCGCTGTAACTCTTCGAGTATGTTCTGCGCCTCGCTCCTCTTTCCCGCCACAGCATAGCCGTACCCTAGTAGCGCTCGGGAATCTGGATTGTCTTTCGCCTTTTGCAGCTCAGAGATGCCTTCCTCATACATCTTCTTTTGCACGTAAGACAGCCCCATGATCATGTGCGCTACGGCGAAGTTCGGATCGAGTTCCAGGGTTTTTCGTGCAGCCGCAATCGCCTGGTCGTACTGACGCGCGAGGTCAATACGGCCAACGGATTTGAAGCGCTCGGTAACAATATTACCGGCAACTCGAACACTGCCATCGGCGCTTTCACGCTCGTTAGCAATAGCGCAAACGACAACACGGCCACTGGCGCTAACGCGCTCCTTAGCAACATCACTGGTGATCTCAACACGGCAGTCGGTAGTAGTGCACTCTACCAGAACATCGCTGGCTTCTCCAACACGGCCGTCGGTTCTAGTGCTCTCCACGACAACGATGGCAGCAACAACACGGCCATCGGTGGCGCTGCGCTTTTTAACAACAGCACCGGTGGTGGGAATGTCGCCTCGGGCTTCGCCGCGGGATCTAACCTGACCAATGGCAACCACAACGTTTATATTGGTGCAGACATGAATGGTGTTTCTGGCGAAAACGACAGTTGCTACATAAGGAGCATTTTCGGGCAAACATCTGCCAGCGGAATGCCGGTCCTCATTAACTCGGCCAATAAGCTGGGTACGACCGTCTCCTCAAAACGTTTTAAGGAAGAGATCAAACCGATGGACAAAGCCAGCGAAGCCCTTCTGGCGCTCAAACCGGTTACCTTCCGTTACAAAAAAGAGATTGATCCGGCAGGCAGATCGCAATTCGGCCTTGTGGCCGAGGAGGTACAAAAGGTGAATCCTGACTTGGTAGTGCGCGACAAAGAGGGAAGACCTTACAGTGTGCGCTACGACCAGGTGAACGCGATGCTGCTCAACGAGTTCCTCAAAGAGCACGAAAAAGTAGAGGCTCAGCAAGCGACGATCAGGCAGCTGAAATCCAATGCCGCAAAACAGGAAGTCACGATCACCGAACTCAAGAAGGACATGGGAGTTCTCACTACGCAACTCAAAAAGCAGGCGGCGCAGACACAAAGAGTCAACGCTCGGGTTGCGACGAGCAGGTCTGCGCCGCAGATGGTGAGCAATCGATAACACTACGGCTTGTACGGCATTCGCTTACACCGCGAAATCCGGACCCAAGTGGGTTGATAACGATTGAAGCGTTAGAATGAGAGCTTTCCCCTCGATTCTTGGATGTTGCTAGTGCTTCAGCGCGTCAAGGATTGGTTGCGGATAAACGCCCAACCAAATCGTGGCGGCAATCAATGCGCTGATCGTCACGCGCGAGAGCCCGTTGACAGGAATGATGTCGGTCTTGGAATCAGACTGCCAATACATTGCACGTACAACCTTGAGATAATAATAGAATCCGCAACCGACCGTGATCACACCCACGACGACGAGCGCAATCTGGCGCTGCAAAATGGCTGCGTAGAAGATGTAGAACTTGCCGAGAAATCCCGCCGTAAACGGGACACCGGCAAGCGAGACCATTCCGATCAGCATCGCGAATGCGAGAAATGGCGAGCGTTTGGCGAGCCCATCAAAATCGGAAATCTCTTCACCGGTTTGCTGCGCGACGATGATCAGCACTGCAAAACTCAGGAGCGTCATTAACAAGTAAGCGACGAGGTAGAAGGTCATTGCGCGGACATCGAAACAAACCACGCCGATCAGCAGATAACCCGCATGAGCGATGCTGGAGTACGCGAGCAGTCGTTTCAGGTTCGTCTGCGGTAGCGCTGCGAGATTGCCGTAAATCAATGTCGCTAGCGCGATGACGACGATGAGCCGCTGTGTTTGCGGCAGGTTCATGAACGGTTGCAAAACACGTATCAACACAACGAATCCCGCGGCTTTCGAACCGACGGAGAGATACGCCGTTACTGGTGTCGGGGCACCTTGATAAACATCCGGTACCCAGATTTGGAATGGCACGGCCGCAATCTTGAAACCGAGCGCGACCAGAACAAATACCATGCCTAGCAACACTGCACCGGAATCCCTGCCCGCATTCGCCAACGCCTGCGTTAGCCGATAGAGATTTGTCTGACCGGTCGCGCCGAAAATCCATGCAATTCCGTACACGAGAAACGCCGTGGAAAGCGCGCTGAGCACGAGATACTTCGTTCCCGCTTCGAGAGTAATGGGATTGCGTCGGGTGAAACTAACCAGCACGTAAAACGACATTGTTACCAGTTCCAGCGCGACAAAGATGAAAACGAAGTCGATCGCTGAAACGAGGTACATCAGTCCAGCACACGTGAAAAGAGGCAGCGCGACAAATTCGCCAAGACCCGCCTGCGATGTGGCGCCGGGAAAGGAACTGCGCAGCACTGGCGCGTAATCGATCATCATGATCAGCACAAGAATGGTGGTTAGTAGCGCGAATTGCTTGAAGAAGATCGCCAGCCGATCCGCGGTGTAAAAACTCCAGAACCCAGTCGCGTGAGCCGGCGAGGGAAGGGGAGCGACAAAGAAACTGGCGAGAAAAACTATAGCGAGCCCGGTAATAGCAGCGAAAGCTAAAACGCGTTTGTCAATTTTGCCGGCAAACGCTTCGGTCATCAGGATCACCATCCCAAGCACCAGCACCGCAATCTCAAGTAGGGGCGCGGTGATCGTGGTCATCTGAAAGCGATCTGCTCAAGGTTGTAGCCGCCTCGCTGCGTCGAGGCGCTCGGGCGATCTTGCTCCCTGAAGCACGGCGACACAGCGCCGTGGCTACAGTTCTGCACATCATGGCTTGTGTATGCAGAGAGATCCGTGCGAAACGCAGGAGCGATCATCCGAACAAAAAGCTGCGGAAAAAATCCAGAGCAGAGAAGTGCTGCCACGAGCAACATGACAGGCACACGTAAGGCTGGTCTAAGATCGGGCAGTTTTTGCCATTGCTCGCGAATATTGCCCATGAACGTCTGGCGGTAGGCACGCAACATGTAAACGGTCGACAGCACGACACCCCAAAGCGCGAGCACCGTCGCGATTTGGAAAATGTGCAGCCGCCCTATTTCCCAGCCGTTCCTGAACGCGCCAAAGAAAATCATGATTTCTCCGGCAAAATTCGCGAAGCCGGGGAGACCAATTGCCGCGAATACACCAAGTCCAAACGCTAACCCGGCAAAAGGCATCGCCCTGGCGAGCCCGCCAAGGTCATCGAAGGCCAACGTGCCCGTTCGCCGGCGCAATTCCCCTGCAATGCCAAATAGCAGGGCGATTGAGAGACCGTGAGCAAACATCAAAACGACGGCGCCGGTCACACCAAGAACACCAAAGCTGGCGATGCCGAGGAAAATGTAGCCCATGTGCATCACGCTCGAGTACCCGAGCATCCAATCGAGCCGTCTCTGCGCGATCGTAACCAGTCCGACATAGATGATGTTGCCGAGTAACAGCACGATCAGCAGAGTCGCCCAGTGACGCGCGCCTTCGGGCAGCATGGGGATAGCCAGGCGTAATAGCCCGTAAAGCCCGAATTTTTTCAACACGCCTGCGTGCAGCATCGCAGCGGGTGCCGGCGCGGCGGCATACGCTTCCGGCGCCCACGTGTGAAACGGAAAGAGTGAGATGAGAATTCCGAAACCGATAAGCAGCAGCAGATAAACATGCCGTTGCGCGTCCGGAGAGATCTGGCCCATTCCGGCTGCAGTCTGCAACACTCGAATATCAAAACTCCGCGAGGCGAGAGGAAAGCTTTGGTAAAGCAAGATCAAGCCAAGCAGCAGAATAAAACTGCCGATTGCCAGATAGATTGTAATTTTCCAGGCCGCTGCGACCCGATTCCCGCTTCCCCAGATTCCGATCAACAAAAATGTGGGGATCAGTGCGAGTTCGTGAAACGCGTAAAAGAAAAATAAATCGATTGAAGCAAACGCGCCGATCGCGCCGCCAGAAATGAAAAGAAGACAGGCATAAAACGCGTTTTCATGTCTCTCGATCGTGCCGGCGAACCACACAGCGGCCAGCGTGACGATGCTGGCGAGCAGCACCATGATTACGCTCAAGCCGTCGACGCCAGTGGTAAAGCTCAGCCGCCACTCCGGAGAGATGCTAAACGATGTGACGTGCTGGAAGTCGGCGTGACCGTGGTCGAGGGACGCAAACAGAAATAGCGCCGCTGCAAACGTCAAAACCGACGCAGCCAGCGCAGTCTTCCGCGCGGGCGCGCCAAGCATGATCAGGACGGCTGCAACGATGGGACAGAAAATCGTGAATAAAACCATTAGATCCGAGAACCAGTTTTAAAGATTTATTTGCCCACGAAATACACGAAAAACACAAAAAGTTTTAGAGCCGAAGATTGACGGGTTCTGGTGTCTCGGTAGGAGCCGCTCGTATTGCAGCTTTGGATAATGGCCGAAGTTTACGAGCAACCCTAACTTGCAGCCCGTTGCGCTGAGATAGTTCAGGACTTGAGCGCGGTGTTCATCAACCAACGCGGACACCGCCTTAATCTCGAGAATGATCTTCTCGTAGCAGAGGAAATCCGGGGAGAATGTTTGAACGAGCGTACGCCCGCGATACTGCAAAGTTTGCGGTGGTTTAGACAGGAGCGGAATTCCTCGAAATTCGAACTCGAGGGCCAGGCACTCGTGGTAAACGGGTTCGAGAAATCCGCAGCCCTTGTCTTTGTAAGCCACCATGCACGCTCCGATGATTGCGTAGCTTTCCTCTTTATAAATCAATCCCGTTACTTCTTCGTTTCGTGTCATTTCGTGGGCAAATTTCAGCAGCGAAAAACTGCAAAGTAAATGAGAGCGACAACACCGAGACCGAAGAGGAACGCGTAGGCTTGAAGATTGCCGACTTGGATTAGTCGCAAGAGCGCGCCGATGCCCCAAGTCCCTCGACTGCTTCCGCCCACTGCGACTGCATCGATGACCCAGCGATCAATGAAGGCTGCCACACGAGCGAGCAGCTCCTGCGTCCAATAAATCAGCCAGCCATAGAACTCGTCGAAATAGAACTTGCGGCGCAACAACTCGACTTTGACCGGTTCAGTCGCGCGTCCGCGGTAAAGAGCAAAGGCGAGTCCGACTCCGAGAATCAGAGCGATGATAGCTAGCACGGGAACAAAGACCGCTGCTTCTTTTTCGGTTGGGAGCTTGAGAAAGTTTCGAGCGAAAAATGCAAATCCACCGAGCGTTGCGAGAATTGCGAGCACGATCAACGGCATTGTCATGACGGGCGGTGATTCGCGACCTTCGCGCGCGCTGTCGCTGCGTGGGTTACTGAAGAAGACAATGACGAGCATGCGTATCACGTAGAAGGCAGTCAGGAACGCGGTGAACAACGCCACGGCGAAAATCGGCAGGTTGTGTTCGTAGGCGACGGCGAGAATCGCGTCCTTACTGAAAAATCCGCTGAACGGCGGACAACCGATCAACGCCAGCGCGCCCGCAGCGAAAGTGACAAATGTGATCGGAAGCTTTCGCCGTAGCCCGCCCATTTTCCAAATGTTCTGTTCGTGATGAAGCATGACGATGACCGAGCCGACCGCGAGAAACAGGAGCGCTTTAAAAAACGCGTGAGTGAAAAGGTGGAACATGGCCGCGTCGTTTGAGGCGAGACCCACAGCCATCACCATGTAGCCGAGTTGCGACAGCGTGGAATAGGCGAGAATGCGCTTGATGTCGTCTTGCTGCGTCGCGATCAACGCGGCCATGACCGCTGTAATCGTGCCAATCCATGCGACGATCAGAAGCGCCGTGTGTGACGCTTGAATGATGAACGCTACGCGTACCAGCATGTAGACGCCCGCTGCAACCATCGTGGCCGCGTGAATCAACGCCGAGACTGGCGTCGGACCTTCCATGGCGTCCGGCAACCAGACGTGCAGCGGAAATTGGGCAGATTTTCCGACCGCGCCGCAGAAAATCAAAAGTGCCACGATCGCGACAAACGTTGCGTGGCCGCCGAACATCGACATTCGTGGCGCGATTTCGGCGAAAACGACTGATCCGGTGGTCATCCAAATCATCAGGATGCCAGTCATGAATCCGAAATCGCCAATCCGTGTTGTGATGAATGCTTTGTTCGCTGCGTCGGCTGCGGCGTCTCGAAAGAACCAGTGACCGATCAGCACATACGACGTGAACCCGACTAATTCCCAAAAGATGAAAAGCATCACGAAATTGTTGGCGAAAACGATCCCGAGCATCGCGAACATGAAGAGCGACAGCGCCGCGAAATAGCGGGACTTGCCTTCGTCGTCGCGCATGTAGCCGAGCGAATAAATGTGAATGAGCGCGCCGACGCCGGAAACCAGAACGGCCATCGTCCTGCTCAACTGATCAAGCGTTAAGCCAAGCGGCACTCGAAAGCTCGGCGTGATATCGAGCCACACGAACTCAGGTGCGGTTGTCGCTGACTTAGCAAAGATGAACCAACTACAGCAAAAACTTACGAGCACCGCGGTGATGGAAATCGCACTGCTCAATGATTTCCATCGGAGCGTGAAGAGCGTGATGACCGTCGCGCTCGCGAACGGTGCGAGAAGGATGAGCCATGGATAGAATGAGTTCATCGCTCCCTCTGATTCGCGGTTAGAACTTCAGGCTGCTGATGTCTTTGACATCCGTTGTTTGCCTCGCGCGATATAGCGCGACGAGAAGCGCAAGCCCCACCGCCACTTCGGCCGCCGCCACCGTGATGACGAAAAACACGAACACCTGCGCCTTGTAATCCGGCAGCCCATTAGCGCCGACACGAAATCGGGAGAAAGCGACGAGCGACAGGTTGGCCGCGTTTAACATCAGCTCGAGCGACATCAAAATGACGATGAGGTTCCGACGTAGCATTACCCCGGCGAAGCCGATCGCGAAAAGGATCGCGCTTACGACCAAATAATCGCCGAGCGTAATCATGTTATCGTGGTTCCCGTCGGCTCAGGATGACCACGCCGATTGTGGCAACGAGCACCAGGACGCCGATGATTTGGAAGGGCAGATTGTAGTTGTTGAAAAGTAGCTGGCCGATGTTCCGCACATCATCCGTCGTCGACCTTGCCAGCGGCGGAAAACTTCGTCTCGCAGATTGAAAGTGACCAATCACCATGCAGATCTGAACGAGCAAGATCACGGCCACTCCAATGCCGCCGGCAGCGGCGAGCCAGTTGATCTGGCGCCGCTCTTCGGCGCGGATATCGAGCAGCATGATGATGAATAGGAAAAGCACCATCACCGCGCCCGCATAGACGAGAACCTGAATGATGCCGACAAAAAACGCGTCGAGGGACATGAACAGTGCTGACAACCCGAGGAATGAAACAACCAGACTGAGCGCGCTCGCGACCGGGTTCCGATTGAGCACCACAGCTGCGCCGAAAATCACCGTCAGCACTGCAAAAATCCAGAATAGAAAAGGGGACATTTTTCAAGCCACAGATGAACACGGATCAAACACGGATGTAAATCGGAAACCAAAAATCCGCGATTATCCGTGTCAATCCGTGCCTCCTACTTTTTTTCGTTCCATTTGAGCACCACGCCGTGCATTACTCCGCCGATCTCGAGAAGTTTTTCCTTGTGATGCACCATGTCGGCACGCGTGAAGCCGGTAATGGCGTAATCTTTGCGCAGATAAATGGCCTGCTCCGGACAAACTTCCTCGCACATCCCGCAGTAAATGCAGCGGATCATGTCGATATCGAATTCTTCAGGAAACTTTTCGACCTTGGCGAAACGGTCAGACGGAGGAATCTCGCCGGGAATAATTTTGATCGCGCGCGGCGGACAAATGAATTCGCAAAGTTGACACGCGACGCAGCGCACTCTTCCATCCGTGTCGCGCACTAACGCGGGTGCGCCCCGGTAATAATCCGGCAGGTGACTGTCCCATTTTTGCTCGGGATATTGCATCGTCACCTTGGTGCGTCCGAGCAGCATATTCTTGAAATGCTTAAAGGTGATTGCCAGACCGGCGGCAATGCCTGGCAGATACAATCGCTCGCGCCAGTTCAATCTCGGTCGTGGTACAGTAATCGTCATTGACCGTTAATCTGGAATTTAGGAATCCAGGAATTCAGGATTATTCGATCCCTCCTGGTTTCTTGGTTTCCAGATTCATAGTTTCGAACTGTAGGAAAGAATTGCTGCCACCAAAAAAATGTTCAC
>JBBQRI010000055.1:0-12670 GCA_038214915.1 Chthoniobacterales bacterium | reverse complement strand
GCCATAGCAGATCCCCATCGCAAGAATCATGCTATTAAGTTCGTAAAACCCTGCGTTGTGAAGGTTTAGCAACACAGTGGTCATGCCGAAGCCGAGCAGCCCAAGGGGCGCCGGATTCGCTGTCGTATCCTTGAGGTGAGTGGTGGATTCGTTCATGGCGACGGCAGTGTGCCTAAAGAAAGAGCGAGTATGCAAGAAGGAATGGCTTCGCTCGCTCGATCAATTTCCTGTAGCGGCGCTCTGAGCGCCGAATCTGTCGCAGCGGGCAGACTGGACGCCGGTCGGAGACCTGGCACTACAGCGTACTTTTGATTCCTTAACGATTTCGCTTGTCGGCGCACGTCCGCTGAAATTATGGTCCTAGTTTCATATGATTCGGCGCGATTATCTTGTCGTTGGTGCGGGTATAGGAGGAGCGAGTGCATGCGAAGGAATTCGCAAATACGACAAGCGCGGCTCCGTCACGATGGTCGGTGCGGAAGCATTGCCGCCTTACAAGCGTTGGATCCTTTCGAAAGGGTTTTTGCGAGAAAAGGAAGCGAATCTGAAAAAACTGCAGGAGGTGGATGAACGCTGGCTTGGAGCGCACAAGATCGAGGCACGCTTCGGCACGGTAGTCACGCAATTCAACATCGAGCGTCGCGTGGCTGTGCTGGCCAATGGTGAAAGCATCGAATTTACGAAGGCATGTCTGGCGATGGGCAGCCGGCCGGTACGCCCGGCAATGGCAGGGACAGGTCTTGGCAACGTGATTTATTTGCGAACGATTCGTGACGCGCTCGCATTACGCGAAATGGCGACCTTGGAGAAAACGATCATGGTCGTCGGAGGTGGTTTGCTGGCATGCGAATCCGCAGCAAGCCTGCGCATGATGAAAATGAAAGTCGGCCTCATGCATCGCGACGCTTACTTGTTGAATCGCTACATCGACCCTGACACCGGCGCGTGGTTGACTGATTTTTTTACGAAGCACGGCGTCGTGCTCTCAATGGGAGAAGCCCTTAACGGATTCGAAGGCAAAACCGTTCTGCGCAATATTCAAACCAAGAGCGGTAACCGTTTCCCGGTTGGCCTTGCCGTCGTTGCATGCGGCGCAGAACCGAATCTCGATCTTGTGCGCAACACTCCATTAGCGGGGCCGCACGGGTCGCCTGTCACCGAATATCTCGAGACCGAGGAAAAAGGAATTTACGCGATCGGGGATCTCGCGTTCTACCCGGACAGGGTCATGGGTGGCATGCGGCGTCAGACCCATTGGGAAAATGCCCGCGAGCAAGGTTTGGTTGCAGGGGCTAATATGACGGGGAAGAAGCGCATCCGTTACGAACAGCTCCCCTATTTTTGGACGGAAATGTTTGATCTGCGGATGGATTTCGTGGGTGATTTCACGCTGCCGCCTACGCGCATGAATCTTGATGGCAACTACGCGAAGAAAAAGTTTATCGCCCGATATTATCAGGGGGATAAGCTCCGCGGGATTCTTCTTTGCCAGCAAACGCCGCGCGAAGTCGATGCGGCCAAAAATCAGTTGCGGCAGGCTCAGGGCAAATAAAGCAGCGCGAGGATCCTTTCGGATTCGGCAAGCTTACCGCAATCAGTAAGACACATCCGCTGGGATTTGAAACGCCGGATTGCTCACGCGCACGAGCTTCCAATCCCATGGCTTTCCGGAAACGTGATGCCACTCCAGCTCGAAAGGCGTGGGCAATCTGTTCACACGTTCATCCAACAACTGCATCACGCCATCGTCGCTGCTGTAAACCTTGATTTTGCCAATCCAGATCGCACGCGCCGTTTCAACCTGCACCGCAGCATCGGGTGCAGTAATCCTAGAGCCGCGCATCCATCGAAAACCTTCCCGCATCCGCTCAAGAAGCCGCGTCCGATCATCGTCCCACTGGTCCCGGTAATCGTCGCCAATGAAATCGGCAACAGTTTCCCAATTTCGGCCATCCATTGCGTGAAAGAAATGTTCTGTGTGGAGGCGGACCTGATGCTCGGGCCGCCAAAGCCAGAGCAGATATAGGCCGATGCAAAGTGCAACGGCCAACACGCCAATGAATGCCCCACGAAGTGTAATCGTCACATCGCGAAGGTCAGTCAGGCGCGCTGGCCGACAGAATTGATCACGCTTTCTTGAAAGATGGCTCGGCTGGTTCTTTCACCGATGGGTCTCGCTCCCAGCCTTCGTTCTCGAGCGTGATGTGCTCGATGACGATTGCATTCGTGTTGGCGTCAAGATCGGGCAGGATTTCGTATTCTGAAATCCAGCACCTATAAATTTTGTACGCAAGCAGGACCTGTCCCGCCTCGTTAAAGAGCTCCAGAACGATGTCTTTGCGAAAGTCCTTCAAAGAAACTTCCGCGCCGAGACCAGCATCGAGGCTCCATACCTTGTTCGCCCAATTCTCGAATTCCGGATCGTGAGTAACGCCGCGCTCAAATGTGATCGGTGCGAATTCAGTGAGCCCGGGAGATTTGCGACTCGTGCTGGGATCGCCGCCTTCTCGGTGGCGAATGACTTGGGTCGTGCGCCGCAAGCCACTTACCTTGCTAACGCCCGCAACATAGCGGCCATCCCATTTAACGCGGAACTTAAAACTTTTGTACGGATCGAAGCGCTTTGGATTAACGGTGAATTCAGCCATGGTCGCGTGACAGCGGCACCATACAAAAGGCGCTGATGCTTTCAATCTTCCTAAATTTCGAAAAAGGTATCTTCAGCGCTGCTCCGTTTCCGTACTATCCGGCGTCGCGTGCGTACCCATCCACTTTGCGGGTGACGTGCATTACGATCGCCAGCACGACAAAGAGCGCGATTGCGCCCATGAGCAGCGCGTAATCCTGCTGCCGCAAAGTGATGTAGAGAAACAGATAAACGCCAGCCAGCCCTGCGCCGATTCATGAATGTGCGCACGCCGCCTCCGAGGAAAAAGCGGCAATACCACGTGATCAACAGCGTCGATGCCACCGCCGCAACCAGGTAAGCCCAACTGAATCCGATAAATTCTGAAATCGACAACAACAGCACGTAAAATAAACAAAGCGCCGCGCCGACCATCAGATATTGAAACGGATGAATTTTTTGGCGCGCAATCGATTGGGTAACCGGTTGGCGCAAGGTGTTGCAAAGCAGGAGTCTTGCGACGGAACAGCACTGTATACGTGCGTTGTTCGCCCTGGCCAAACCGGTCCGCGATGACGCACTGATTCTGCGCCGCTACTACCCAACACGCGCGACATTGGACTGCTCGGCTGTAGCTGCGCGTAGCCGCGAAGTTGCGCATAGTAGTATTCGCCGCGACGCCAGAGGCCGCGGACTTTTGGATTGCGTCCCGCTCTTCAGAGACAATACCCTGGACGCATGAGCACGGCATTCCAAATCACTGGCACGAACTCAGCAGCGCTCTTTACGCTCAAGCTCCACCGAGGCGAAGGCATGGTCTTGCTCGCGATGAACTGGAAAGCCGGCACCCCATCCAAAGACTTCGTCGGCTTCGCCATCGAGTATCAGGAGCCCGGAGGCGATCGTTTCTATCCCCTGAAAAACCGCATCGCCTTCCCCGACAGCAGCGGCGGCGTCAATCCGAAGCAGCTTTCAACACGGCTTTCCCCTATTCAGAAGTTTCGTTGGGTCCACTTCCCGCGCTTCGCGGATCTGCCCGGGGCCTTCGTCTACCGCGTTACCCCCGTGTTTATGAACAGCTTCGATGAACTCAGCTATGGCGAGTTCCAGGAGGCAGCCATCGAACTCCATCGCGAAACCTATCCGGGACAGCTCAATGTCACCTTCACTCGCGGTTTTGTCGTCTCCCAAGCCTTCGTCGATCGCTATGGCGGCGATGATCCTGATCAGGCCCTCGCAACCCTCCTCCCGCCGAAAGCCGAGCAGGGCCTTAGCTTCACTCCCACGCATCCCAAAGCCGCCGATGCCTTTGATTGGATGGGCTTCGAAGCTCGCCGCGCCATTCTCGACCTCCTCGATCAAGCCATCGCCGATCCCTTGGCGCAGGTTCGCGTCATCGCCTATGATCTCAACCAGCCCGAGATCGTTACCCGGCTCGAGCATCTCGGCAGCCGCCTCAAGGTCATCATCGACAACAGCGGCGATCACGGGAGACCCTCAGCCGCAGAGAAGATCGCCGAGCAACGCCTCATCGCCTCCGCCGGTGCGGCCAATGTCAAACGTCAGAGCATGGGCGGCCTCCAACACAACAAGACCATCGCCGTCGACAGCCCCACTCTCAAAGCCGCTGTCTGCGGCTCCACCAACCTCTCATGGCGAGGCTTCTTCGTGCAGAACAACAACGCTGTCATCCTCCAGGGCGACAGCGCGGTCCGCCTTCTCATCGACGCCTTCGATAACTACTGGAATCACGAAACTCCCGGCACCTTTGGAAAGACCGCCTCCGCGGTGTGGAAATCGATCGACCTGCCCGGCATCGACGCGCAGATAGCCTTCTCTCCCCACCTGAAGAAGAATGCTCTCATTCCCTCCATCGCAGCTGACATGGCTAGTGGCACGACCTCCAGCCTCTTATTTTCCCTTGCCTTTCTTTACATGACCCCCGGACCCATCAAGGAAGCCATCGAACAACTCCAGGACGAGAACCGCATCTTCAGCTACGGCATCTCAGATGCCGGCGTGAAAGGCTTGGAACTCACCAAGCCCGACGGTACGGTCGCCGTTATCGGCACGGCCGCCCTGAAAAAGAACCTGCCCGAGCCCTTCAAGACTGAAACTTCTGGGGGCAAAGGCGCGCTCATGCATCACAAGTTCGTTGTTATCGACTTTGACCAGCCCTCCGCCCGCGTTTACCTCGGCTCCTTCAACTTCTCTGGCGCCGCTGACACCTCCAACGGCGAGAACCTTCTCCTCATCCGCGATCGCCGGATCGCCACCGCCTACATGATCGAAGCCCTCCGCATCTTCGACCATTACCATTTCCGCGTCGTCCAAGCCGAAGCCACGAAAGCCCGCAAGAAGTTCCAACTCGTCAAGCCCCCACGACAAACCGGCGAAGTCGCGTGGTGGGAGGAAGACTTTCTCAACGCCCTGAAGATCCGCGATCGCGAACTATTCGCGTGATCCATACGCTCCTCCTTCGGCTTCTTTCCTTCGATGATCGCTTCGAATTCCCGGTCGATATTCGGCAGATCGTTTTGGTTTAACCCAAGCTTGGCGACGCGGCTCTCGTAATAGATCGCCACCGTCGCCTTGTCGGCCACGGCGCGCTGGATGTCGTAGATGCTGATGTAATCGCCGATTCCGCACCGCAGTAGTCATTTCGGCGATGATTCTGTCGTCGGTCAACTGCCGTCGCAGAATGCTGATCTACTGAAACGAGACCCCTAGACGCATCGCTGCGTGCTCCTCCTCACGAAAGCGGCGGCGGACAAGATTGTTTGGCTTGATTTGGAAGACGGCGTGCAAATTCAATTTTCCAACGGTGGTGAATATCTCAAGGGTGATTATTGGTTGATCCCCGCGCGTGTCGCGCCTGGCGGCGACGAATGGGCGCAAACCGACAAACTAAATCCGGGACAGCTCCCGCCGCGAGGCGTCGAACACCACAATGCGCTTCTCGGGTTCGTGAGGCCCGGGCCAGAATTGAAGGTCGACAAGTTCCGACACGAATTTTCGTCGGTTATGAAGCGCGGTAGCAAAAATAACGCTGCGTTATTTTTTGCGCTAGTCTTCTGGTACTTTAGGTGGCGTCGCGGGCGTACCAATCTACTTTGCGGGTGACGTACATTACGATCGCCAGCACGACAAAGAGCGCGATTGCGCCCATGAGCAGCGCGTAATCCTGCTGCCGCAAAGTGACGTAGAGAAACAGATAAACGCCAGCCAGCCCTGAGCCGATCATGAATGTGCGCATGCCGCCTCCGAGGAAAAAGCGGCAATACCACGTGATCAACAGCGTCGATGTTACTGCCGCGATAAAGTAAGCTCAACTGAATCCAATAAATTCTGAAATCGACAACAGCAGCAGGTAAAATAAACAAAGTGCCGCGCCGACCATCAGATACTGAAACGGATGAATTTTTTGGCGTGCCGATTCTGGACGCTTATCGTTACGTCGAACGCTCGATTAAATACGGCGTGCTCTTCCTCGTGCTCGTCTTCACAGTGACGTCGCCCGAACCACGGCTGTGATTTTGGCAAGGGCGGCGGCGCTTGAACTTCGGGCATCCCGCGGATCTTGAACAAGCGAAACGGATTACGCAATAACGTTCATGCTGGCTCTTCAGGTGTTGTAGTGTGCGCTGTCCTCAGCGCATCTGGGACGAGCGAACTACATGCTCGCTCTTCCTCCGCTGGGACACCGGACGCTACTGTTGTGTTTTCTCACAATAACCCGACTACGCCTGTGTTTGCCACTGCCGGCGAATTCGGGCCGCCTCGCGCATGAAGTTCGGGTTCCGGATTATTTTCGCAGGATTCTCAGGGGCTGAATCACTTCGGACGAACAGCGAAAGGCAATCGATTAGGCGTCTCCCACGCCAGTTCACCAGCTCCTGACTCAGGCATTGCAGCCCGTTTCGCTCGCACAGGGCACGAAATAACTCGGCGGTCATGCCGGGGTTTCGATGATGCGCCCAGTCGAGAATCTTCGCCTTGATCAACGGCTTCGCGAGCGCCTTCGGAAGCCGTTCGCGCGGCGAATTAACGTATTCGCCAAAATTCGAATGATGAATAAAACCTTTGCCGCCGATTTTCAACTTCGTTCCAAGTTGGCGCAGGTACTCGTCGACCACTTCCCGATCCGGATGCACAAAAGAATCGAAACTGAAGACGAAATCCACTGACGCGTCGGGAATCATCGACAGCGAGCGGCCATCATTCAGGTAGCAGCGGACGTGCGAAACACTGGCAAAACGCTGCTGACACGCTTCGATACAGTCGCTCGACTTATCAACGGCCCATAGTTCGTTGCAGTAATCCTTCAGATAATGCGTCCACCGCCCGAACCCGGGCGCGATTTCCAAGATTGTGCCCGACGGCAGACACTGGCGAATCCGCGGAAAAATTGTGCCGGTCCATTGCGCGGCAGAGTTACCCCATGGTTGCGACCATTCCTCGCCCGCCTCTTTCCAATCGTACTTCATTTATAGAATGGCTGGGGGCGGAATCGAACCGCCGACACGATTTGCCCTGATTTTCGCTGGTCATAAGTGGTCATTTCCCTCGTGAGATGGTCATTGACGAATTCTGTTTTGCTGCACTATGCTGCACACCATGGCCTCGTACTACAAGCGACACGCAAGCCCGTTCTACTGGATTCGATATCAACGACCAGATGGCACATGGGCCGACAAAAGTTCCAAGGTTCGAATCGACAACCAAGGTTCGCTTCGCAAAATCAAGCAAGTAGCGGCAGAGCACACCATGCGCGAACTGCACGTCGATCGATGCGGACAAAGCAACCGATTCGACGACTGGGTGGCAGCTTTCCTTAGTAATCAATATCCGAATCCGAAAACTCTGGCACGATACACGAACGCATGGTCGGCGATTGCAACGTATTTGGACCACATCAACGTAATCTCTCCGCTCCAAATAACATACCAGATTTGCAGGGGTTATCCGCAGTTCCGCACCAATCCACCCCGTCACCTTATTCGTCCGCGCTCGTTCAACACTGCCCTCACCGAGCTGAAAGTTTTCTCGGCGATCCTCCAAGAAGCAGTCCGGCGAAATTACATCAATGCCAATCCGTGTCTGAAACTTGGCTACAAAAGAGTTCCGCCGAAACAGAAGCCAGAAATCAGCCCTGCCGAGCAAAACAAAATTGAAGCAGCACTTCGCAAACAACAGCCGTGGATGCGTGACTCCTGGCTCGTAGCAATGAGACAAGGTTGTCGTATCTCCGAAACGGCGGTCCCGCTCCACAACATCGATTTGCACCAAGGCACGATCAGTTTTGCGGCGAAAGGCAACCGTATCCACACCGCCCCTCTTCACGACGACCTCGTGCCGCTCGTACGAAATGCGCATAAACAAAAACGGCGTCACCTCGTCGATCTCCCCAAACACGCCGCAAAAAAATGGCATCAGTTTCTCCGCAGGATTGGTCTTCCCCATCTGAGCTTTCACTGCACGCGAGTTACGGTCGTGACCCGCATCGCCCGCAGAGGCTACTCCATGGCTCAGGCGAAAGCCTACGTGGGACATGCGAGCGACACTGTTCATGCTATTTATCAGCGTCTGACGCCGCCGGACGTTCGGCATTTAGGCGCGGCACTTGCGGCTGTTTAGTCCTTGGGCGGAGGTAATCCTTTTGACGAAACTCCGGGTGCTCTTTCAGCCATTTCAGCGCCCACCCTTCGGTTGCCACTCCGCCCGGCATAGGGAAGCCCGCATACTTCATGCGCTTAATAAAAGTGGTAGAGATGCCAAGAGCGTCGGCCAGCGCCGTCATGTTCTTTAATGTGCCGTTACGCTTTTTCATCGCGGCGCGGGCTCACTTTCCCTTTTGCTTTTAGCTCTCGTTTTTTCTGCGGCAGCAGTGTGCTGGCAATTCCGCTAACGACTTCAAGAGGCGTAAACACATCGAACAATCCCACCCGCTCCTTACTATTTCGCCAAGCCAGAAACTCCCCATGCCAATCCGGCTTCGCACCTTCCAATTCTTCCTCGCTGATCAGCCCTTGACGCACCGCCCGCTCCTCTAATTCCCTCCGCCACGCGCGAGCTTCACTAACGGGCACATAACCGTAGGGGTGTTCCCGCAGAATTTTGTTCTTCCCAAAGAGCGTTGTCTTGCGATGCGTGACGTGGAAAAGAAATATCGAAAGTTTGCCTTCCTTCAGCCGCTTGTAGACCGCTGCCCTTGATACAGGGCAATACATGCCGACCCCACCAGGTGAAACCGACGGGCCAATCACATCGGTGATGGCGTCAAACCAGGCGGCACTTTCCTCTTGCGACCCGTCTCTGCGATAGATTCTAGTGCCTGGATCTGGCGATCCTACAATCGGCTGCAAAGCAGCGGGTATTTTCACGAATGGAAAATCAGTTTGCACCTTGCAAACTAAATTTGGTTTGCACGGAGTCAACTCATTTTGTAGGGCTTTCAGAGCGCGCTCATTGCCGCGGGGGCTAGGGGGAAAAAGCTCTCAGCCGACGTCTGCGCTTAAGCCAGAATTTTCTCGTAAGTGCGGCGCGAATCTCCCAAGATTTCTTACCCCAGTCCGCAGACCAATGAGCTCTATCAAAATCCTATTGTTCGCTATTCCCTTGATGCTCCAAGGCGCGATTGCAGGGACCCCCGCACTTGATTACAGCAAACGCGGCGTTCCCAAAAAAGACACGCGTTACATTGACGACGCCATTGCCGACTGCAACCGCGCATTGAAGCTTGATCCCAAAGACGCGAATGCCTATTTCAAACGCGGCGTTGCTAAGCAAGCCAGCCATGACATTGACGGCGCCATTGCCGACTACAACCGCACACTGGAGCTCAATCCGAAAGACGCCACAGCCTACAACGCCCGCGGCTCCGCCAAGCAAACCAAGGGCGATCTTGACGGCGCAGTTGCGGACTACAACCGCGCATTGGAGCGTAACCCGAAAGACGCCATAGCCTACATCAACCGCGGCCTCGCCAAGCAAACCAAGGGCGATCTTGATAGCGCAGTTGCGGACTACAACCGCGCATTGGAGCTTAACCCGAAAGACGCCACAGCCTACACCAAAGTCTACAACGCCCGCGGCTTCGCCAAGCAAACCAGGGGCGATCTTGACGGCGCAATTGCCGACTACAACCGCGCATTGGAGCTTAACCCGAAAGACGCCGCAGCCTGTTTCAACCGCGGTGTTGTCAAGAAAGACAAAGGCGATCTTGACGGCGCCATTGCCGACTTCGACCACGTTTTGCAGCTTAACCAGAAGGACGCCACAGGCTACATCAACCGCGGCCTCACCAAGCAAATCAAGGGCGATCTTGATGGCGCAGTTGCGGACTACAACCGCGCATTGGAGCTAAACCCGAAAGACGTCATAGCCTATACCACAGCCTACAACGCCCGCGGTGTCATCAAGGAGGCTAAAGGTGATCACGACGGAGCTATTGCCGACTACAACCGCGCCTTGGAGATTAATCCGAAAGACGCCAAAGCCTACTACAACCGGGGTCTCACCAAGCAGACCAAAGACGATTGCGACGGAGCTATTGCCGACTACAACCGCGCCTTGGAGCTTAATCCGAAAAACGCCAGTGCCTACAACGCCCGCGGTGTCATCAAGGAGGCTAAAGGTGATCATGACGGAGCTATTGCCGACTACAACCGCGCCTTGGAGATTGACCCGGAAGATGCCAAGGCCTACAACAACCGCGGCTACGCCAAAGATGCCAAAGGCGATAGTGACGGCGCCATAGCCGACTACAATCGAGCCTTGGAGCTTAACCCGAAAGACCGCACAGCCTTGCAGAACCGCAGCGTTGCCAAACGCGCTAAGGGCGACATCGACGGCGCCAACGCTGACTGGAATCGGGACCTGCAGCTTAATCCCTCACGGTAGTAGCTGATCTGGCCTCGTTAGACCCATTCCTCACGGCCTGATTTGCCGCAAATAATTTGACGAATGCTTCCCGCCAAAAGTCGGCCGCACAAAAAACGTTCACGTTCCGATTGTTCTTCAGTCGCAGCTTGCGTGGCAAATGCTGGAACATCTTGAACTCAGGACACCTTTTTCGAAGACGGCGAAGATCGCCGCTAAGCATAAATGAAGCACACATCTCCCGGGGCAACGATCTCTCCAAACGCCGAATTCGCCGGACTCGGTTCATCGCCTGTATGTATCGTCGTGCGGTTCGCCTGACGAGTTTCGCTTGAAACGACGAAAGCTCCACCACGCTTTCCTCCGCCCACGGAATATTTCTCCGACCAACGATTCCCCAGTACCGACCAACCTTGCAGCCCGGTTTCGTTTGATCCGACTTCGACGCGTAGCCACTCACGTACCGCATGATTCCAAACTGTGATTTGATGATGTCCGCCGACGTTCCGGCTGACAGATGCTTTTGATCGCCGCTATTCACCACTTCGAACCAATTCCACGAGAGCCAAATACGAAATTCGCCCACAAACCTTTCATTGCTGCTCAAGTTCCAGAAGATCGGATGGAAGTGTGCCGCGCCCCTGGCTTGAAACTCCAATTTCCAATGGAACCCTGCAGACGGATAAGACCTTAGAAAACGCTGAGAGAAGATTTTCAGATGCCTCTTAAACGTCGCTTGATCCAATGAAAATTCCGCCGGGTACGTTAACGTCCCGAAAATCGGTCGACCACACCTGCCCTGATCGACTTTCGCCAACGACAGCCGAAGACGTTGTCTGCTCTTTTCAGAGAACTCCGAAATCTCTGACCGCTTCGGCGGTGGAAAGTCACGACTCCTCGGCTCCCGACTATCAAAGCGTATCAAACTCCCGCCCAGGTAGAACGTCAGGGTCGGTGACGGTCTAATATGGCTCTTTGACAAGCCCGCGACCGGAGCCGGCGCTCGCGCGCCGGCAACCGATCGGAGAGCCAATCCACGCGATTCAGACGGGTCTCGATGCAGCTGATACACTCTGCTGACGCGAGGTTTTGCTGCAAAATTTGCTGCATTCGGCGAGCTCTCAGAGGTGTGGCTGGGGGCGGAATCGAACCGCCGACACGTGGATTTTCAGTCCACTGCTCTGCCAACTGAGCTACCCAGCCGTGATAGCGCCGATCGTGGGGCGCCGTGGGGTTTTCACTATGCCGCAATGTACTTGTAGGGCAAGCGCTCCGCTTGCCATTTGGCTGGGCAGGCGCGCCTGTCTACAGGAATTCTGTCAGCTCAGACCTCTCCAACCTGAAACATCTTCAAAGTTCTCCCCGCCTTGCGTTGTGCCTCTCAGATTTGCAGTTACAATCGGCCACATGAAGAAGCCCATTTTCACCCGCGAAGCGCCGGCGGCAATCGGTCCTTATTCACAAGGGATTCGCAGCGGACGCTTCCTGTTTTGTAGCGGCCAAATCCCGCTTGACCCGAAGTCTGGCGAAATCGTTTCCGGTGACATTGCGACGCAAACCCGGCGAGTGTTGGATAATATCGCAGCCCTTTTACGAACGGAAGGCCTGACTTTTGATCATGTCGTCAAGACAACCATTTTCCTCACGAACCTCGGCGACTTTCAGACGGTAAACGAAACATACGGCTCGTATTTCAAACAAGATCCCCCTGCCCGTTCCACCGTCCAGGTTTCCGGACTGCCTAGAGGAGCCAATGTCGAAATCGAGGTAATTGCCGCCGCAGCGGAGGGCGACCAAGCCGCATATGATACATCTGGATAGAAAGGCGGCCGCCAATAATTGTAGGGCGTCTGTGTCAGACGCCGACTCCAGCGGCGTTTTACAAAAACGCCCTACAACATAAATGAGCGAAGATCTGCTGTCCCTGTTCCGCAAAACCGGCGCGCTGCTGGACGGCCACTTCGTTTTGCGCTCGGGACTCCACAGCCGCGAGTATTTCCAATGCGCGCTACTCCTTCAGCACACCGACGTGGCCGCAAAGGTCTGTGGCTGGCTCGCCGACAAGCTGCGCCAGTTTGATTGCGACACAGTAATCTCGCCGGCCCTCGGTGGAATCATCGTCGGCCAGGAAGTCGGCCGCTCGTTAGGCAAACGCCACATTTT
>JBBQRI010000054.1:0-12731 GCA_038214915.1 Chthoniobacterales bacterium | reverse complement strand
GTTACCCATCACGATGCGACCTCCCGGTCGCGTCACGCGCACCATCTCTTTGGCGACATCAAACGGTTTCGGCGCAAACATCGCGCCGAAAATGCTGACGACGAGATCAAAACTCTTGTCCGGCACCTGCTCGAGATTCGACGCGTCGCCCTCCTGAAACTTGAGATTGGTTAGGCCGTGCTCTTGGGCGCGCCTGTTTCCAGCGTCGACCAGGTTCCGCGCGATATCGACGCCCAACACGTCGGCACCCAGTTTTGCCTCGGGCAAAGCCGTCGTGCCATCGCCACAGCCGAGATCCAGTACTTTAAGTCCTTTCGTGATTCCGAGTCGCTGCACGAGCGCCTCGCCGCTTTCGCGCATCGTATCGGCGATGCGCGTGAAATCGCCTTTTTCCCAGAGTGCTTTGTTCGGATTCACAGGAGCATTCATAATGAGAGGTTATAGATTGGTTTGTGTGGTCGTAATTATTCCTGAGCCGTGACGAGACACAACAATTGAGCCAACTGCAAGCAATTCGACCTATTCCTTCGGTAACGCGGATGTTACCCAAATGCCTCTCGCGTCATTAAAACTCGCTTGTTGCCTACACTCGCTCGCTGCTACCCTCACAGCTTTACCTTGATCACTCGCACGGCCCCGTGGTTGCGCCAGCTACCTAGCTACGTTGCCGTCTACCCGCGCGATTCCCAACTCGCTCGTCGCTACCCTCGCGATTTTACCTTCTATGTCGCTGATCCCTTCAGCTCCATTGATCCTTCTTCCTTTTTACCTCTTACTTTCTACTTGGCCGCTTCCAGCTCGGCGCGAAAAGCCGACACACTGAGCTCAGTCGGCAAGAAACCTGTGTCGCTGTAGGTGATCGTCACACTCGGCCCGCCTTCTTTTGAGACAGAGACCACGCCGCTCATGCCTGTGACTGACGCCACATCTTCTTTCCAACCCGCGTCGCGAAACTGTTTTCGCAAGGATTCGACGGCCGCTTTGGCTTTCCCTTTGCCGACAGTGAACTTGATCGAGTCCGTGGTCTGCTTCACGACTTTCGCATCCGCGGGCAGAGCGACGGGGACTTTCGGCACCTTGTTCTTTTCGGCCAACTCGGCGGCCTCCTTCGCCTCCTTCGCTGCTTTCGCTTCGGCTTCGGCACGCAGTTTGGGAGCCGCCTCTTTTCTTTTGCGATCGCGCTCGGCGATTTCCGCCGTGCTTTGAAAACGAACAGAGAAGAGCAGCTTGCCGCTCAGCGCGCCGGTGGCCGCAAGCGTCAGCATATCCTTTGCGGGATTGCGAAAGATCATGGTCGGTTTCTCATCGACGTCGACCATGTGATCCATCGTGGATTTCCAGCCCGCGATCGCCAGCGTCTTTCGATAGAAATCGACGATGGCGTCCTGGTTCGTCGTCGTAAACGTCAATTCCGGGGGCTCATCGACGTAACGCAACTCCTCCACGTTCGGCGGCGCGGGAATGTCAGCCGAGATTAGCTGATTCGTATACTGGATCATGGTCTTCCCGCCCTGCGCGGGTGCGGACGAGACAGTCGCGGTGACGAGATTTGCGTGCTGTTTGAAGATGGCGGAATCCCCGGCGGTGCCGTACGGCACCCAGCCTTGCGCGACAAACAGATTGCGGCACGCGTCGACAGTGGCGGCCACAGCGGCCTCCGTTTCATACATCGCGGTGGAGTCGCCGACATACACCGGCTTTGCGTTCGGAGGAACCGGGAGCTTGCCGGGTTTCACGTTGCCCTGATTTAGCAGCCTGACCTGTACGCTGCCGGGCTCACCATGCGGAGTGACCGTGACAAAAACGACGAATCCGCTACGCGAGAACATCGCGCTAGCCGATTGGTCAGTGACGGAGCTGCTCGGCAATTCTTTCCAACCTTGCGCAACGAGCGCCTTCCGGTTGAACTCGAAGGCCGTCTTAACATCGCCCGTTGCGAGATAGAAAAGGTTAGCCACCTGCGGCACCTCGAGGGCCTTCGCACCCTCTATGAGCGGGAACGTTGAGAGATCCAAGACCTTCGCCGCTTGTTCGACTGTGGCCGGCGTCTTAATCGCATCGGCAGAAGTTGTGTCGTCCGCCGCCTGGTTTTTCGCTCCACATCCGAAGATGCAACCAAGCGCGCAGACCACGAAGAATCTTTCCATCAGTTTGTTCATAGACGGCGATGATATTGAACTGATAGGCTCGGTTCGAGCGCGATTTAGCGCAATGACCTGATTCCCTTAATTCGTCCCTCATCGTTGAAACTCGCTCTCCACATCTGACATCTGACTTCTCACATCCGACTTCTTACTTCCTGCGCGCTAGTGCGCCCCCGCTGTCCAGGGTCCGACACCGAGCGCAGTCAGCACAATTTCCACTGCCAGAGAGCAAAGGATGAGTCCCATTACACGGACGAGGACGGACGCGCCCTGTCGACCGATCACGCGTAGAATCCCATCCGAAAAAAGCAGTAGGAGGTAGGTCAGGAAGAGCACCACCAGAAGGACAACGCCGGTTTCGATCCGCTGCGGCACCGTATAGACATCGTTATCAGTTAAAACGATCACCGCCATCATCGCGCCCGGTCCGGCGATGGAGGGCACCGCCAGCGGGAAGACTGCGAGGTCGCGCCCCTCCTCTGGCGAGCTTGCCGCCTTATCCATTTTCCCGAACAGCATCTGCACGCCGAACAGGAACAGAATGATGCCGCCAGCCACTTTGAGCGAGTGCATGTGAATGCCGATCGCGTCGAGAATGACCTGGCCGACGGTCCCTGCGCCTATGAGTATGAGAGTAGCGTAAATGACAGCACGCAGCGCCGTCCGATGCCGCTCTGCCCGTGTGAGCGCAGCGGTCAGCCCGGCAAACAACGCCACATTCCCGATTGGATCGATCGTCGTCCAAAGAGTGGCGAAATCTTTGCTAATTTTGATTAAAAGCGGAGACATATGTTTGCGTACGCCTTACACGAAAACCGGATCAAGCGCGAGGCGAGTCAGCCGCAATTCTGTAGCGGCGGTCTGTGACGTCGAACTATCTCCAGTTCACCCTTTCTGATACGCTCCGCAAGTGCCGGACTACCGATTCACTCCGTACTTCGAAAACCAAGTTATGCGCGATGAACTGCAAGGTCGTGTGTTGCGAGTGGTGAGGCTTTCCGATAAACTCACGATACATAACGCATTTTTGGATCGCAGATTCCGACCGTGAAACTGAATTACTTTCCCGACACCGATTCCTTGTATATCGATCTCTCCCATAAACCGAGCGTCGAGAGCCAGGAAGTCTCCGAAGGCGTGGTTCTGGATTACGACGGCGAAGGCAATTTGGTCGGGATCGATATCGATCATGCCAGCCGGAAACTGAATTTACGCGAATTGGTCACGAGCCACATTCCTCTGGAGGCGGAGGCCAACGCGTAACGACACCTTTTCCTCTTTTACTTTTTTGGTCCCTTCTTCCTTTCGTGCCGCTTTAACGATTCAACGCTTCAACGAATCCTTGGCCCGCCAAAGCCTTGGCGACGGCGGCACGTGGCGCCGAGCCTGATCGGGTCAGTTTTCGCTAGCTATGAGATTGAGCGTAAGAACGCACCAGGTTCCGGATCATCCGCTGATAGCTGGTATTTCGCTTCCGGGCTTCGCGTTTAAAGAATTCCAAGGCTGAATTGTCGAGCTCGAGCGTGACCTTGGTTTTCTCCGGCAGCTTGTCGAGCAATGCGTCGAGATCGGGCAGCTCGCCGCGCCGGACGATGCGCAATTCGCCTTGAATCTCGCCTTTGTCGTCCGTGTATTTAACTTTCGATGGGTTTTTCTTTTTCATAGAGTCTCCTGCCTTTCTTCCAATAACCGGCGCCGATGATCCGAACGATTTCGCCGCGATAGGTGAAACGAACCATCAAAATCCCGCGCCTTGTGCGACCGATGCAGAACAAACGCGTCTCATCAGCACTATGTCCTTCATCAGCCGAGATCAGATGCTGCGGGTCGTAGAAGGCGGCTGTCGCTTCGGTGAAATCGACGCCGTGCTTCGTGACGTTCGCTTTTTCCTTCTCGGTATCCCATTCAAATCTCAACAGTCTTTCACACTGGCCAAATATGGGACAATGTCAATATACAACTGCAATATGTCTTTCTGGATTGCTCGTCACTCGTCTGCCGCGCTGTAATTGTCCCAGCGCGCCCCGTTTTCTTTTCAACTCGACACCGCGCATAGTCCTTTGAGCTGTCGAACCGCGGCAGGAATTTGATTCGCACGCGTGTTGCCGAAGCCAAGCACGAAGCCGTGGCACGGCGATTTGCCGACATACGACGCGGAGAGTGGTGATAGCCATAATGATTCTTTGGCAGCACGAGCAGCGAGCTGTTGATCGTCGCGGAGTTTTGGGAGCAACAGTGCAAGGTGCATGCCGGCTTCGTCGCCGATGATCGCGGCGCCTTCGCCGAATGCGCGCGCGAGCTCGGTAACAAGAACTTCACGGCGTTCGGCGTAAATTGGTCGCATCCGGCGGATATGACGAGCAAAATGACCTTCGCGGATGAATTCGAGCATGACCGCTTGCGGAATATGCGACGGACAGAGGTCCATCGATTGGCGCACGGCGGCGAAGCGTTCCACCAGATCAGGCGGGATAACGATATAACCGAGCCGCAAAGCCGGGAACATGACCTTGCTGAAAGTGCCGATGTAGATGACGCGGTCGTGGTGATCCATTCCCTGCAACGACGCGATCGGTTTGCTGTTGTATCGATACTCGCTGTCGTAATCGTCCTCGACAATCCAGGCTCCGGCACGCTGCGCCCATTCGAGCAACTGCAGGCGTCGCGTCGCGCTCATGGTCACGCCTAATGGATATTGGTGCGACGGCGCGACAAACGCGGCGCGCGCTTTGCGATTGAGCCTGATCCCGGCGACGACGTTCAGACCTTCCGAATCGACCGGCACAGGCACAGCGCGGCAACCGACCGCGCGCAAAACATGATGCACGAGCCAGTAACCTGGTTCCTCGACCCAAACGGCAGCGCCAGGATCCACAATTACTCGCGTCGTCAGGTCAAGTGCCTGTTGCGAACCGCTCACGATCATGATCTGACCAGCTTCGCAGTGCACACCGCGCGCGGTACGGAGATACACCGCGATTGTTTCGCGCAGTTCCGGTAATCCCATCGGATCGCCGTACTGCAGCCCTTTCACTTGTACGCGACGCGAGTAACGCGCGATGAGCTTCGACCAGCTGTCCATCGGAAATGAATACAAGTCCGGTTGGCCGATTTGGAACGGGCCGAGACTTCCCGCCCAGACCGGGCGCTGGTACGGAGGCATCGCTGCAGCGCGCGAGGAGATTCTGCGCACCGTGTTGTCGATCCTGGCCGCCGCTGCGCCTAACGACCGATGTTGCGCCGGCAGCGAAGTTGCAATGAATGTGCCTGCGCCGATACGACTCTCAAAATATCCTTCCGCGAGAAGCTGCGCGTAAGCGTTCAGCACTGGGAGTCGCGACACGCGCAGCTCGCGCGCAAGCCAACGGCTCGAGGGGACGAGCTCCCCCGCGCGCAACTCGCGCCGGATAATGCGGTGCCGGAAGGAATCGTAGATCTGCTGGTGGAGCGGTTTTCGTGCGCGGCGATCGACGCTGATTAGCGCCACGACGCCCCGAAGTTCGTTTTTCAAAGTGGTCATGTAGAAATTGGCAAGAGTGGTCATTTACTATGACCACTTTCGCGGCGACAAAGCAACATGATGAAAGCAGACTTGCAGTTTTCGGCAATAGTGGCGGCGGTGTTGGTAAGCATCGCGCCAGGATCGACAATCAGGGCAGCGCCCCAGACGCAAAATGCTTCAGGTGCTGCCGCTGCAACGGATGCGAAGCAACGGCCAGGCTTTCAAACCGCCCCGCCGGCATCTTCCATCGCCTCGCTGGCATCGGCGCGCGACGGCCAGCACGACTTCGATTTCGTGATCGGCACGTGGAAGTCGCACGTGCGACGCTTGCAGAAGCCACTGACAGGATCAACATCCTGGATTGAAGGTGACGCTACGGTATCGGTTCGAAAAATCTGGAACGGGGGCGGTGATCTGGAGGAGATTGAGCTCACAACGCCCGAGGGTCATCTGGAGGGATTGACGCTGCGCTTGTACGATCCACAAGCGCGCCAATGGAGGCTCTACTGGGCAAATGCGGCTCAGGGCGTGCTGACTTCACCCGTGTCGATCGGCGAGTTCAGAGACGGCCGCGGCGAGTTTTACGATCAGGAAACAATCGACGGCAAAATTATTCTCGTCAGGCACAGGTTTTCGGAAATCACACCGAAGTCGTATCATTTCGAACAGGCCTTCTCGGCAGACCGCGGCCAGACCTGGGAGGCGAATTGGATCGCCGACGTAACGCGCACGAGCGACGAGCCGATTGCCCCGTCACTCAACGCGGAGGATCGCAACCGCGATTTCGATTTCAACATTGGGCACTGGGACGTGGAGGTGAAACGCTTAGCAAATCCGTTGAGCGGTGACTCGAAGTGGACCGACTGGAAAGGCACGGGCGAGGTCGCAGCGGTGTGGGACGGGCGCGGAAGCGTCGCTGAGTTCGAGCTCGACGGTCCGACTGGTCATCTCCAAGGCGTCGGACTGCGTCTTTACAATCGGGAAGCGAAGCAATGGACGATCAGCTGGGCAAATAGTCGCGACGGCGCGATCGGCGTGCCCATCGTCGGCGAGTTCAAGGACGGGCGCGGCGATTTCATTGACGTGGAACAATTCAATGGCCGGCAGATTTTCGTTCGCAACAACTTCTCAAAGATCACGCCGGACTCCTGCCACTTCGAGCAAGCGTTCTCAGGCGATAACGGCCGGACGTGGGAACCGAACTGGTTGATGACGTTCAAACGACGAAAATGATCCGTGGATTTTTGAGTTTGTTGCTGATCGTGAGCGCAGTCGCCGCGCTCGCGCAGGAAAACTCGGCGCAAACTGCCCGACCGGCATCCTCAACCGCCCGACCGGCATCGGTCCAGGACGGGCAACATGATTTCGATTGGGAATTTGGAACCTGGCACACACACCTGTGGAGACTGAAACAGCCGTTGAGCGGGTCTAACGACTGGGTGGAGTACGACGGCACGACGGTCGTGCGCAAAATCTGGGACGGCCGCGCCAATTTGGTGGAACTGGAGGTCGATGGACCCAGTCACATCGAGGGGCTAAATCTGCGTCTGTATAATCCGGAGACGCACAAGTGGAGTTTGAATTTCGCGAGCAGCAAAGGCGGCACGCTCGGCACACCGACGGTTGGCGAATTCAAGAACGGCCGGGGCGAGTTTTTCGATCAGGAGAATTTCAACGGACGCCCGGTCCTGGTGCGCTTCATCATCTCGGACATCAAACCAGAATCCTGCAAGTTCGAGCAATCGTTCTCAAGAGACGGCGGCAAGACCTGGGAAGTAAATTGGGTTGCGATCGACACGCGTGTGAAGAATGACGCTTAAAAGCATTGTTGTAGCGGCGGCGGCGCCTGCCCTGAGTTTGTCGAATGGGTCAGCCGTAAATCTGTACCGGCGTCTATGACCATCGAAATTCTTGTCGCCAGCAATAGGACGCCGCTACAATCGCGGCGCATGAGCAAAGCTGAAAAACTCGCGGCGAAGATTCTCAGCGGGAAATCAGACAAGAATTTCTCGTTTAATGACCTCTGCTATGTTCTCGAACGCGCTGGCTTTCGGTTACGGTCGGGTAAAGGAAGTCACCGCATTTACTATAAAGAAGGCGTGGTCGAGATCGTCAACGTTCAGCCGCGCAACGGAAAGGCGAAGCCGTATCAAGTAAAACAGGTGCGTGAACTGGTTTTAAAGTATAAGATCGATGTCGAATGAAGCGACTGGGGCGAGCGACATGGCCGGTGGGCAGGGACCACGACGTGGGAGGAGTGTTTAGCGGTCGAGCGATGCGGGAGACAGCCGAGATACTATGAAGACGCGATACGAGCTGATCATTTACTGGAGCAAAGACGACGATTGTTTCGTTGTCGAAGTGCCGGAACTCCCCGGGTGCATGGCCGACGGTCAAACGTACGCCGAAGCCGTCGCCAACGCCGAACAAATCATCGAGGAATGGATCGAAACCGCACGTAGACTTGGACGCCCGATCCCCGAGCCGCGCGGAAAACTCGCCTACGCCTGATCCCCGACTCTCAACCATCAACCGCCTACCTCCCTCCTTCCTCCTTCTACTTTCTTGGTTTTCTCGACTTCTTAATTTTTCCTTCTTCCTTCTCACTTTCCGTCCTCCTTCCTCCTTCTTACTTCTTAATTCATCCTTCCCGTCGAGCAATCCTTCTCAACAGACGGCGGCAAGAGCTGGGAAGTAAATTGGATTACGATCGACACCCGTTTGAAGGAATGACGAGTTAAAGCAGCGCCGTCGGACGTCGGCTACATACTCAATAGGGCCAACTTCATAATTCTTCCTTCTTACTTTTTACTTTCCGTCTTCCTTCTAACTTTTTTGCCTCTGATCTTGATCAGGAGCGGAGACATGGAAAAAGTGAGTTTTATCCTGATACAAACGGCGGATCAAGTGCGAGGCAAACTTGGTCCGAGAAAAAACCGGCAACACGTCCGATCTCGACATTCTCCAAAAAAGTTTGGACCGAATGAAACGAGGTTGTGCTCGTCTCTGGTCACATGTCACTCCTCACTGCTTGATCAGAAGGCTTTGATCGGATGCAGTGAGGAGGTGCTCGTTACTCTTTATTAGAGAACGATTGGTTGAATGAAGTACCAGCCGTTGTCATTGCGGTCATTCGCGGTGGACGGCAATGGTTATTGCAGGTTTGGTAGACACCAGCTACAAAAAAGAAGGCGTATTATGAAATTCGCGATCAAGACATCTCATCAAAAGGCCTCGTTTTTCGCGTGGCACGAACACTTTTCCTTAATCGCACGTGCTTCAAAGGCATGTGGCGCCATAATGCTTCTGGTCGGTTTAACGTTCTAGGCTAGGGATTTTAACCCAGCCTATTCAATCGGAATCGTCCTTGCCAATTCGGCCACCACGGTTTCGGAGATTTCACCAAATCTATCGCCCTCCGTGAACAAGAGATTGGGTCTGATCTTCACTTTTCACATTTGCAAAAAAGATCAGTTGGAAAATCTTTGCGCGTGGCTTGCCGCTGATGCTGTCGCGAAAATCCACGGAGCGATCGCCAGAATCTTGTCAGATTTTTCCAGGTTGTGCTTCGCGCAAAGCAATCGAACATTCGCAGCGGTCAGGCTGCTTCCGCCTCTGGAAAATGGAATGTCGTGATCGAAGTGAAGATTCTTCTTTGATTCGCAAAGCACGCACTGACCGCGATCGCGTCGCCAGACTTCAACCTTCACCGCCGTCGGAATCAATCGGTTGTGCGGAAGCTCGACAACTCGGCCGAATGACTTCTTTTCCACCGGTTTCAGCGAAAACTTGAACACCTTTCGCCTTCCATCCGAGACCATGTTTGCATCGATCAGTTCGAAGAAACCTTTGTAGCTCCAGATCCCGCGCGAAATCTTCTCATAAACTTTTATCAGCTCCGGCTTATCGCGCAGTCCGCTTTTGAAATCCATCGCCGCACGAAAGAATTTTCCGTTCTCCGTCCACGATCCTCTCGGCGTCGTCAGCGGCTGATCGACTTCTTTCGGGTTCGGCCCGGCCGCACGCTGCGGCTCATCGTGACCTTCGTACGTCAGCATCCCCGTCACTTCATCAAGCGCGTCCGCGTACGGCGCATTCTCGCGGAGACTCATCAGAAAGACGGAGTATTTCTTTCCGACTCCGAAATTCATTCCCTTCTGGAGCGCAGATTTCTCCTCGGTAACGAGGTCGTGATAACTAATGATGCCGTCGACTTCCATTTTTAAATCGCTCGAGCGTCACCTTTGAAAACTTCTTGGTGATGCCATTGGATGAACTCGGCGCCCGGAAGCCATGCCAGGTCCTGCGGCTGACGAATTGGTTTTCCGTGAAGTTCAACGAGCATCTGTCGCGCAAAGTCTCCACCATGAGCTTCGCGGGAGACTAGGATTCTCGGCACTTTATCGTTCGACAGCGTGAAGGCACCGAGATCAAAGAGCTTGTGATGTAGCGCATTCAGCGCAAGGCCGTTTGGTTCAATCGACGGCCCGTCTGCTATATGCCACTTGATGTGCGCGGCCTCCAAACCCGCGTCACTGTTGCTGATTCGCAAATCCCACCCTGTTACTGCGCAACGATGTTCATACGCGCGAATGATTCGGGGCCGGAACTGAGCGTCACGTCTGCGCTGCTGTTGAGTTGCGGAGTCGACCGATGTGTCATCAAGCTCGAGCCCAACAGCAGCGCAGATATCGTCGTGCAAACTAGTTGGAAAATGAGCAGCTAATAAATCGCGTCCGAGTCGTGTGATGTAAGCTGGTTCAGACTTCAGCGCCGTTGCGATTTCTGGCACGAAGTTTCCTCGGGCGTCCTCGTCGACAAGTATTCCAATATTTGGTGGCGCAACGGTCTCAGCTATTCGACCGCCGCTGGAACTCTCCACTTGCCAAATTCGGTCGTTTTGAAGGCGCCAGAAAGGATCAATAACATTTGCGTTGCGTGCGGGCGGTCCGAACTCATCAAGCAAACCCACAAGCTTCGTCTGCGCATCAGCGAACGTCAGCGCCGCATAGTTTTCTTGTTGATATCTCCCGAGCATTAGCAGAACCAACAGCGGCTTGTGAGGTGCGCGCCGATCGCCGATAACAGCCTGCCGCAACTCGGAGAATCGGGCAGCGAGCTCGGCATACGTCAGCCCCGTGTAGCTCATCGCGGCATGCTGCACGAAACGCGGGTAAGTATCAATTGCAGCGTGGCCTGATCTAACAATCAGTCGAACGTTCGTCCGCAAATCCTTGTCCCGATTGCAAGCAGGCCACACTGCAAACATCTTCCAAGAATGACTCCAGGGTTTGGGGCGGGGTTGGTTATTCCCGATCTGTGGCAACAGGAGGCAGTGCGCGCGTTGCAACAGGGAAAAGACGTGGTGGTGCAAGCGCCGACAGGATCGGGCAAGACTTACATCTTCGAGCTGCTTTATCCGAACCTGAAAACTCAGGCGGTGTTCACCGTCCCGACCCGCGCACTCGCTAACGATAAATTATCGGAATGGCGCGCGCGCGGCTGGGATGTCGGAATATCCACGGGTGACATCGCACTAAATCTCGACGCGAAAATTGTGGTCGCGACGCTCGAGACACAGCGCGGACGGTTTCTCCGCGGAGAAGGCCCGGGTCTCCTGGTCATGGATGAATTTCAAATGCTGGGCGATCCGATGCGGGGCGTGCATTACGAGCTCGCCGTCGCCCTCGCACCGAAAGCAACACAGTTGCTCTTTTTGAGCGGTAGCGTGGCCAACCCGCGCGACGTGGTGGCCTGGCTGCAACGAATCGGACGTGATGCCGTCCTCATCGAACATAAGACGCGACCGGTGCCACTGGAGGAAACTGATCTCGGAAATTTGTCCGATTCCCAATTTGTTCAGTCGCGCAATTTCTGGCCGCGCATGATCGGCCGCGCCATGCGCGCGGACCTCGCTCCGGTGTTGGTGTTCGCGCCGCGTCGCGCCGCTGCCGAACAGATCGCGCAAGCCATCGCGTCGGCCCTACCGGTGCGCGACCCGTTGCGACTGACCCCGGCCCAGGAAGCAACCGCGGGGAAGAGCCTGACGAAACTCTTGCGGAATCGTGTGGCGTATCATCACAGCGGACTCAGTTACGCCGCGCGCGCCGGCGTGGTGGAGTCGCTCGCCAAAGCGGGACAACTCAGCGTCGTCGTCGCGACGATGGGACTTGCCGCCGGGATCAATTTTTCCATGCGCTCGGTGATCGTGACCGATCGACGTTATTTCGCCGGCAATTTCGAACGCCAGGTCGAAGCGGACGAGCTTCTCCAGATGTTTGGTCGCGCCGGCCGCCGTGGTCTCGATGAAATCGGTCACGCGCTTTACACCAACGATCTGCCGCGGTTGAGCGACACAAAAGCGCGCCAGCTGAGACGCGCAGCTCAGGTTGATTGGCCCAGTCTGATAAGCGTGATGCATGCGGCTAAACAGCGCGGCGAACAACCGTTCGCGGCGGCGGTGGAATTGACCCGCTCATTGTTCAGCGTGCAACGCGTGCCGCTCGGCGTCGAACACTCACTCGAAAGCGGCCCGCGGCCGTGTGGATTTTGGGTGACCGATGAGCGCGCGCGGTTCGTGCGGCGCGGAATGATGGAGATGCTGAATTCGCGTGAAGAATGGGAAGCGAAACCGGCGGCAGAAAATGTGACGCTCGGTCGCGCTTTTGTGCGCGAAAACGATCGATGGCGACGGGCGCTGACCGTGCCGCGTATGCTCGATGGAGTCGGCACGGGAAATCTCTGCCGGCTGCGCGAGCAGAACCATTATGGGCGCGAGTTGCCGGTCGCGACGGTGCTCGCTTCGGGAGAGGCGGCATTGGCGAAATGGCTGAAGAGAGAACTAAAGGCAGGGAAGAACGTCCAACGCCCAACTCCGATAAATCGCGAGCAGGCGCCGAACGCCCAACACCCAATGCGAATGCGGGCGCTTAGTCGCGAGGAGGTCGAGAACGAAGTGCGCCCGCTGCTGACGGACTTTGTGAAGCCGGGCGTGATCGTCGACTGGATCATGCGCGGAAATCTGATCTCGGTCCGGCTCGATTACGCCAATGTGCCGGTCAACGCTCACATCGATTCGGCTGGCA
>JBBQRI010000053.1:0-12741 GCA_038214915.1 Chthoniobacterales bacterium | reverse complement strand
CCACGCGACGCGGAGACCGATGAAGAGGAGCGCCTGGCGCGATTAGAAGCAAACAAGGCGGCGCTCAAATGGATTGAGGAAGCAGGCGCAAATCAGAAGTTTTCTCCGGACGCGGCAAATCGGTTGCACTCCGAATACGACGAGCGCATAGAGCAATTGCAACTTTGCGCTGAAAATCCCGATGACTGTCGGGGCGAAATCGCCACACCACAATATCAGCGTTTGCAACACCAGGCATTGCGCATTGAACGCGAAACCATTATCGGCCTGCGAAACGAACGAGTGATTAATGATGACGCGTTGCGCAGAATTCAGCGCGACCTCGATCTGGCTGAAGCACGGCTGACCGGAGGGTGAAGCAGCATACTCGCGGGTCGACTTTTGGTACGGTGCCTCACTCCGCGCGCACCGTTTTATGCAACAAAGGCCTGTAGGGGACTGCTCGCCCTACCTAGTTGATCCAGTCACACCAGAAGAGAAGATCGAAATCGTCCACCACGTTCCAGAAGAATAGCAGCAATGAAAAACCGTATCGCGCCGGCCAATTTTTGGCTGGCCCGCCAAGCCGAGTCGCACAGGCTTTTAGTTCTTTCTTGAAGAACTGGGCCAGATGCGACCGAACTTTATCCGTAAGCAGAAGCTTTTCCATCCTGGCCCAACTGTTGTAGTCGGCCATCACGCGGCTGCCTGATTTGTTCGGATCAGCACCCAGGAAATCGAGGACGGAACGCCGCAATTCAGTCGGATTTCTTTGCAAGTCATCAAAGAAATAAATGCGAAACCGGTCTGGATGAACGTAACGTTTCCATCGCGCGACGATTGCACTGGGGTACGAGCGTAAGAGCATCCCGCGGCGGAGCAACTTCCGATTGACTTCGTCGACATCGGTCGCGTCGAACGTTTCGATCTGGTGGTAATGAACCTCCATGGACAAGTGAGACCACACTCGCTCAACCGGATCACGCGCCAGGAAAATCACCTTTAAGTTTGGGAAATATCTGACGATTCGCCGAATGACCTCATTGCTCAGCGTCGAATAGTTTGGCGAAATATCACCGGAAATTAGCGGTCCCTTCGGTTCGAATAGTCGGGCATAATGCTCGAGATCTATGTAGGGTTTGGCACTAAGGCTGTTTATGCTCTCTAAAAAGCGAAGATCGCGCTCATCTCTACAGCGCGAAGAAGATGAGCGTTGGACCTTGCTCAATTGATCAAAATAATGCAGCTCCTTTAAAGGAGGCATCCAGAAATCCGGATGGGAGTCGAGTTGTTGGTAGAGCCAGGTCGTTCCGCCCTTATGGACTCCGACACACAAGAAATCGGGTCGTGCACCGTTGGCAGCCGAGCCGTTCCTTTTCTTATGTTCGCCGATGCTGGCGCGACCGTTGAATGGCCAAGCCCATCTCATGCCCGATTATCGTTCTTTCGGTGTCGAGAAAGCAAGGACGTTGGCAGCGTCAGCAAATCCGGTCACACCAGAAGAGGAGATCGATGCTGTCGTCCAGCAGATCCCAGAAGAATAATGCCAGTGAAAAGCCGTATCGCGTCGGCCAAGTTGTTGCGCGTCCTCCAAGTTCCACGGCGCAGGCCTTGAGCTCGTTTTCGAAAAATTGAGCCATACGATCGCGCACTTTAGCGCTCAGCCGAAGCTTCTCTCGGCTGGCATCGTTATTGTCGTGCGGTTTTAATCCGCCGCTTGGCTTGTCCGGATCGCCGCCGAGAAAGCGCAGAATCGATTGCCGCAGCTCAGCGGGATTTTCCTTCAGATCGTCGAAGAAATAGACGCGGAAGTTTTCCGGACCAACATAACGTTTCCAGCGCGCGACAATCTTGCTGGGATGCGACCGGACAAGCACACCCGGAATCAGCAAATTACAAACGACTTCCTCGGGATCTGTCGCATCGAATTTATTGATCATTCCGAGCCGCACGCCCATGGACAATTGCGACCAGGCTCGCTCAACAGGGTCGCGAGCGAGAAATACGACTTTCAAGTTCGGAAAATGATCGACGACTCTCTCGATGATCTCATCGGTGAGAGTCGAGTAGGCCGGCGAGATATCACCCGAGAGGAGGGGCCCTTTATGGCAGAACAATTTGCCGTAACTATCGAGATCGATATGGCTTCGCATGCTCAAGTCTTTGATGTTCTCGAAAAAACATGCGTCGCGTTCGTCGTTGGAGCGCGGCGGATGATGTCGCTTCGTCCTATTTAGATTGTCCAGGTAATGGAGTTCCTTGACTGGGGGCATCCAGAAATCGGGATGCGGCTCGAGTTGGCGATAAAGCCACGAGGTTCCAGCCTTCTGTGCTCCAACACATAGGAAGTCGGGACGTGCATCACCTGCGACACCGTTGAGGTCGTGTCCGTTACCGTGGTGGCCGTTACCATCGTGACCGTTCCGATGGTTACCGTTGCCGGATTTGAATGGCCAATTCCAACGCACAGCCCAATATTTTCCATTCCTGACTTAAAAAGCAAGCTGGGAGTGCCTGTTGCGGCGGTCTTTGGCTGGGTTGAAAGTCGCCAGAATGAAGCAGAGCGTCGGCCGTAGGATTTTCCTTCTCTCGCCCGCTTACGCTGGGGGTGAACGAGCCCGAATGATTTTGCGCGACCAGGCGCAATTTCCACTCGCCCGAAAGCTGCGCAGGAAAAATGGCGCGCCGATCGCGGACGTGTTCACGTTTCTGAGCGGCCTCTATTTTCGTGGAAAGATTGCCTACGCAAATGCATTTGCGCGGCCCGCGCGCGGAACGTCAGGTGTGCTTGTGATCACGCCGACACGTGGTCTTATCGATGCGAGAACGCGAATTTGCCTTGATGATCTGCGTGAATTTGCGGAGGTCGACATCCACGAGGACGATCCGCGTTATCGAATGCCAGTCGAGCGCGACGCGCGGCAGTTGGCAACGAAACTGTCGGCCCAAAGCGAAGTGATTCTTCTCGGCAGCATCGCCACCGGCAAATACGTCGACGTGTTGCTGACAAACTTTGGCCAGCGGCTGCGATTTCCCGCGGACTTTGTCGGTCGGGGCGACATGAGCCGTGGTGGACTGATGCTGCGTTGCGCTGCGGATCGTCAGGAACTTTCGTACCTGCCGGTGGCGGGCGCGATTGTGAACGGGAAACGACCGCCGAAACTCGCGCCGCGGAGATACGCGACCTAACACAGCCATCGTGATGTTTTGTCGACTCTTGGGTTACTCGAGAATTGTTTTGCTTCCCTTGCCTGGATTGCCCTATGTTCTGCGAGTCTTCCTGATTGAGTGATATGGATGTTAGCGGCACGATCGGCGCAGTTCTGAATCAGAAAAGCAGAGAGATTTACTCCGTTTCGCCCGACGCGACGGTGTTCGAAGCGGTTCAATTGATGGACACGAAGAACGTCGGCGCTTTGCTGGTAATGGACGGCGAGCGCTTGGTGGGAGTCATTTCCGAGCGCGACTACACGCGCAAAATTATGCTGCGCGGAAAGCGTTCTCGTGAAACCAAAGTCGCAGAAATCATGTCAACGAATGTGTTCACAACGCATCGACGCGAGGGAGTCGAAACATGTTTACGCCTCATGACAGACCAACATATTCGCCACTTGCCGGTCGTTGATGACGATAAAGTGGTCGGCGTGATCTCGATCGGCGACCTGGTGAAACATGTGATTTCCTGCCAGCAAGCTGCCATTGCCCATCTGGAAAACTACATCCACGGCGGTTTCGCAGCGGGGTAGCTGTAGCCGCAGGTGTGTCGCCTGCGAACCACTAGCCAAGCAGCCGCACGGCTTGCCGCTACAGTTTCCAGACCGTTTTCCCGCCAACAATTGTCCAGACCGCGCGGCCTTTGAGTTTCCAGCCGTCGAATGGCGAATTGCGTGACGCCGATTCAAACTGATCGACTCTGACCGTCCATTCCAGTTCCGGATTGATAAGCGTCACATCAGCGGGCGCGCCGATCGACAACGTCCCGGCATCAATCTTCAATAAACGCGACGGCTCGACCGTGTACATCTGGATCAATCGCGCGATGTCGATCGTGTGATGTTTGTGCACGAGCAGATCGAGAAATAACCCGAGCTCCGTCTCCAAACCAATGATGCCAAACGGCGCTGCATCGAATTCGACTTCCTTTTCGAAATTGGCATGCGGCGCGTGATCGGAGCACAAGATCGATAGCGTTCCATCCGCGATTCCTTCCAGCAGCGCATCAACGTGGTTCTGCGAGCGCAGCGGGGGATTTACTTTGTAGTTCGTGTCGAAATTTTGAATCGCTTCGTCGGTTAACGCGATGTGGTGCGGACAGACCTCGCCGCTGATTTTCACGCCCCGCGCCCGAGCTTCACGAAGCAACCGCACACTGCCTGCAGTCGAGATGTGCTGGCAATGAATGTGATGATCACACAGTTCCGCGAGCAAAATGTTCCGCATCACTATTGCTTCTTCGCCGGCCGCAGGCCAGCCGGGTAATCCCAGCAGCGTGCTCCAATAACCCTCATGCACAACTCCGTTGCCGACCAAATTGTAATCCTGACAATGGTCGAGCACAGGCACACCAACCATCCGCGCATATTCGACGGCGCGCCGCATGAGTTCGTGATTTTGAATGCAATGACCGTCATCCGTTATCGCCACAACGCCTGCCTGTGCAAGTGAGCCGATCGGCGCGAGTTCCTCGCCTGCGAGGTTTTTTGAAATCGCGCCCGTTGGCAAAACATTCACGCGCAAGATGGTGGAAGCCCGATCTTTGATCCACGCAATCGTGCCCGGATTGTCCAGAACAGGCGCAGTATTCGGCATGCAAACGACAGTTGTGAATCCGCCGGCCGCCGCGGCTCGCGCGCCAGACTCGATAGTTTCCTTGTGACTGAATCCCGGCTCGCGCAGGTGCACGTGCATGTCGATTAAGCCAGGCGCCACGATCAACCCACGCGCGTCGATTTCTTCAATTTCGGATTTCGGACTTCGTATTTCAGATCTCGAGCCGGCGATTTTTCCATCAGCGATGTAAAGATCGGCAACTTCATCCCGCTGATTCGCGGGATCGATCACGCGGCCGTTTCGAATGATGGTGGCATTCATGTCCGGGGAGCGCACGCTTTTAGCGTGCTGGTCGCCGCATCCTGCGGCGACGGACTTTTGTCCGACTTTGCTGCGCTTTCCGATTGCTGCCCCGATTTGAAAGTTCGTGGTCGCAAGATGCGATCACCAGCACTCATAATGAGTGCGCTCCCCAGATTCGCACGTACCAGCGTTCTCACGTCGCAATTCCTCCGCACAAATAAAGAACAGCCATGCGCACCGCGAGACCATTGGTGACCTGGTCGAGAATCACGCTTTGCAAACCGTCTGCGACTTCGCTGTCGATCTCGACGCCGCGGTTGATCGGTCCGGGATGCATGATTAGACAATCCGGCTTCAAAAGTTTCGCGCGTTCTTTCGTTAGGCCAAACAAGCGGATGTATTCGCCGAGGCCCGGAAAATACTCTCTGCGCTGCCGCTCGTGCTGGATCCGTAAAAGATTCACGACATCCGCAGTCGGCAGGACGTCATCGATCTTGTGCGAAACCTCGGCGCCTAGCTTTTTAAACTCGCGTGGCACGAGGGTGCTTGGGCCGACGAGCGTGACGCGCGCGCCGAGCTTGAGTAGACCAAAAATGTTCGAGCGCGCGACGCGACTAAACAAAATGTCGCCGATGATCACGACGCGCATCCCGGCGATTTTACCTCTGCGCTCGCGCATCGTGTAGAGATCGAGAAGCGCCTGCGTCGGGTGTTCGTGTGCGCCGTCGCCGGCGTTGATTACGCTGGCTTTCAGTCTGCTTGCCAAAAACTGCGGTGCGCCTGCGGAGCTGTGGCGCAGCACAATAATGTCGGCTTGCAACGCCTCGAGATTGCGCGCGGTGTCCTTGAGCGTTTCGCCTTTAGTCAGGCTCGAAGTCGTTGCCGAGATATTGATCACGTCAGCGCTCAGGCGAAATGCAGCCAGCTCAAAAGAGGTGCGCGTTCGCGTGCTCGGCTCGACAAAAAAGTTGACCAGCGTTTTGCCGCGCAATGCAGGCACTTTTTTTATCTCGCGTGTGCCGACCTGCTTAAACGCGTCGGTTGTCTCGAGAACGAAATTGATTTCGTCGGCCGTCAACTCGCGCAGGCCGAGGAGATCTTTACGTGTCCAGCGGGTAGTCATGTCGTCATCATTCTTTTTCCAGCCAAACGCCATCCGCTCCGTTGTCGGTTTCTTGCAGGCGCACCTGAATCTGTTCGCGCGTCGCGGTCGGCAAATTCTTGCCGACGTAATCGGGCCGAATCGGCAGCTCGCGATGGCCGCGATCGACCAGTACAGCGAGCTGGATGCGCGCGGGACGGCCGAATGAATTGATTGCGTCCATCGCCGCACGCACGGTGCGACCGGTATAAAGGACGTCATCGACAATGATCACCGTCCGGTCCTCCAACGCTACCGGAAGTTTCGAGGCGTGCACGACTGGCAATTCCTTGCGCGTCCCCACGTCATCACGATGCATCGCGACATCGATGACGCCGGTGTCCACATCAGTTTTCTCGATCTCGCGAATAAAAGCCGCGATTCGGCGCGCGAGCTCCACGCCGCGCGATGGGATCCCTGCGAGCACTACGCTTTCGCGGTTCGGATTTCCCTCGATGATCTCGTGCGCAATCCGGCGTAGCGCCCGACGAATTGCTTCCGCGTCCATGATCGGGACGCTGGCGGCGGAATTCTGTTTTAGTTTCACGGTTTCCTTGGCGACCTCGCGGGATCGCCTTAAAGGTACAAAAATTAGGAGGCGGCCTTTTCGGTGCGCGCCTCCTTTCGTCGTCGCTCTCGCCAGTTGGAGCGATGTTTCACGATCCAATCCAGCAGAGCTCTTTCAAAGCCGATGTCTTTCCCGGCTTTTTCACTCTCGATCCACTTGTGCTTCAAAATTTCTGCGCGCTCCGCGAGGAACTCCTTGTATAGCGCCGATTCTTTAACGAATTGCGCTTGATCGGCTTCCGAAGACGGCATCTCCGCTTCTTCTTTCATGAGATTTCTTCCTAGTCAACTCCGAACGGCTCTGTCACCTCAACAATCAAACACCGGAATTCGACGAGAGAATCGTGGAATTTATTTAGAATTCCGTTTTCCGCGGGCACTGCGGACGCCTCACTAGGGGAGCATTTTGCGAATGGTGTCGGCAATTCCCTTAAATTCTGAAGTCACAGGTGATTTTGGATCCTCGCTCACGATTGGGATCCCGCGATCGCCACTCTCGCGCGTGGCTATGTCAATCGGAACCTGCCCCAGCAATGGGACCCGCAGCCGCTTGGCTTCGCGTTCGCCACCGCCTGTGCCGAAAATGTCATAACGCTTGTTGTCCGATGGCGACACGAAATAACTCATGTTCTCGACTAATCCGAGGACCGGCACGTTCACCTTTTCAAACATGGTTGCGGCCTTGCGCGCGTCGATCAAAGCTACTTCCTGCGGCGTCGTAACGATGATCGCTCCCGATAACGCGACGGTCTGCACAATGGTCAACTGAATGTCGCCGGTGCCGGGCGGAAGATCGAGCACCAGATAATCCAGTTCGCCCCATTCGACCTGCCGCAGAAATTGCTGCGTGTAACGCGTCACCATCGGTCCGCGTAAAATCGCCGGTGAAGTGTCATCCAGCAGGAATCCCATCGACATCAACCGCAACCCGTATTGCTCGATCGGGATGATCATATTCTCATCCGTCGCCGTTGGCCGCTCGCGTGTGCCGAACATTTGCGAAATGCTCGGCCCATAAATGTCGCAATCGCACAGACCGACGCGTGCACCGGTTTGCTCCAGTGCCACTGCGAGATTTGCCGCGACTGTCGATTTACCTACACCGCCTTTACCGCTCGCCACCGCGATAACGTGCCTGACGCCCGGAATCCGCGTGGTGACTGTGCCCGCCCCTGCGCCGCCAGGAGGCGCTTGGATATCAATCAAGACTTTGCCGCTGCTAATGCCTTCAATTGTGCGCAAGGCGCGTTCCGCATCATTTTTGATTGTTGCTGGGACATTTGGATCATTGGTGGCGATTGCGAGTTGCACTTTAACGTCGCCATTATCGATCTGGATCGACTTCACCAATCCGAATGAAACGATGTCGCGAGTGAAGCCCGGATATTTTACGGACTTCAACGCGTTCTTCACTTGCTCCTCGGAAACCGACATCGATAAACCTTACGTGCGGGGGGCGAGAGGTCTAGGTGGATCGGCTTCTCCTGAAGATGATGGCAAAGAAAGACATCAAGGTGAATTAGACGGCGCCGACTTTTGAAGAAGATCAATACGTTTATGCGTTTGTCCGACTTCCACGACGAGCCCCGAATAATTCCATCGCCCGAGTGACTTGTTTGCCGACACGTAAATTGTCCCTTTTCCCTTGGGACCGGAGATGGGAATTGCCAGATTGGATTCACCAGACGCGCCGTTCACGTTTGTGTTTCCCGAGAGGAGAAATCCGTCTTTGATAGGTGAACCGAGAGCTTCAATCACAGCCGGGTCCGTCTTGGCGCGGGCCAATGCCTCCTTGTAAACGTCTGTCGATTTCATCGCGCTGAAGACGATCACCAGTATTGATCCAATGAACGCCAGAAACAGCAGCGCCACGGTGAAACAACCCATCGGCACGAACCATTTCCAGTTTCGCTTCCACCAGTTTGGTCTTGGTGTTGCAGGCTGTGCGAGCGGTTGATCCACGAGCCTCTTCTACTTCAGTGACGAAGTTGTTTGCAACGTATCTCTTCAAGTGTTCCAAGCTTGACAGTTCCGATCGTCGCGAGGCAGGATGGCAGGCATGAAGCGACAACACACTCTCCGAATTCTTTTTGCAGTCGGCTTAATAGCAGCGATTGCTGGATGCGAAACTGTCCCGAGCTCCGGCCCGGCCGCGCTCGCCGGCCAGTGGACCAACTCGCTGGGCACGGTCTGGACGATCAATCCCGACGGAACGTTTCACGTCATGTCCACTAAGCCAAAAGCACAGATTTGGGGCACCTATACAGTTTCCGGCGACACCATTACAGTTCAGGAGACTCGCCGGTCAGGGGCGCTCCCCAAAAATTGCAAAGGCGCTGGCGTGTATAAGTTCAGCCGACCAGACGCAAACACTTTGGCTTTCGTGTTGGTGAATGACGTCTGCAAGCCACGCATTCAGAACGTCACGCAGCCGTGGCATCGCCAGTAGCTCGGTTAGCAATCGACGCAGCAACGTTGTAGCGGTGCTTGTGCCAAGGCACCGAACATTGCTCAGGCTTCGCCGCGGCGAACGCCTACAACAAATTGAGATAAATTTCTTCCAGCCGCTGCGCTTGCGTGGAGAGGTCAAAGTTTTTTCGCACCGCTTCGCCTCCCGCATGTCCAATGCGCGAAAGAAAACCGGGATCTTGTGCGGCGTTGAGCAGCGCTCGTGCTAATGCTTCGTCATCGCGCTCGGGCACAAGGACGCCGCTCACGCCATTCTCAATTGCCTCGGGAATGCCGCCGTGCTCGGTGGCAAACACCGGCAGGGCAGTGGCCATTGCTTCGAGCATCGAATTGGGAATGCCTTCTTGATTTCCGTCGCGACCAGTCTGGCTCGGGTGCAGAAAGATGTGCGAGCGATAATAGATCTCACGCAATTGTTCCTGCGAAACGAAACCCGTGAACGAGACGCGTTCGGTGATACCTAATTCGCGTGCAAAATTCTGGAGTTCGGGAAGCAAAGGTCCTTCGCCGGCGATTGTTAGCGTGGAGTTTGGGTGTTGCTTCAAAATGGTTGAGAAAGCGCGAAGGGTTACGGGCAACCCTTTTTTCTCGATTAATCGGCCTGCTTGCACGAATTGCCATTCGCCGTTTTTCGGGACAGCACGGTCGCGAATTGGAAATTCCTCCAGCGGAATTCCGGTGCACTGGATCTCAATCTTCTCCGGGTCGCAGCCGAGATCGACGACAGCGCGCCGCAGGGATTCCGATCTAACGAGAACGAGCGTTACTGCGTCGAGCATCTGCAAAGTAGCTTCTCGATAGGCCGGCTTATTCATGTCGACCATGACATCAGCGCCGTGGAAGGAAACAATCGATGGATGTTTCCACGCCCGAATCAGCGGCAGGTGATGCACAGCGATGTGGCCAAAGTAAATGTGCAAAAGACGCGCATGCGTTTCGCTTAGAACAGCTAGCAACGTGCGCAGTTCCACATTGGAAATCTGCCATGGCTCATCGCGTACTTGCCTGAACCAAAACCGGCGGAGGAAATGCGTTGGCGGCTTCGGAATGATGTGAACTGGCTGAAACGGATACCGGGCCGCATTCTCACGTTTCTGCGCAATCACGACTGGAGCGCATCGTTTCAGGCCGGTGATTTGCCGGTAGATATGCAGCATCTCCGGTTTGAGAAATGTCGCGCAATAACAAGCAATAACCGGGCGTGTGTCGGGCGTTGTACTCAACGCGCAAGATTAGACGATCAGCGTTCCGCGTCCAACCGGAGCACTGGCTCCGAGCCCGCCAGGTCGCCTCTCCCTTCGGAAGGGAGAGGGTGAGGGATTATTCATTCAAATAGCGCCTGCACGCGGTCGAACTCCTCACCTTAATCCTCTCCCCTCGCGCAGGGGAGAGGCAAAAACGCGCTCAACGAAATTCAAATCGAAAACTGCTCTCGCACTTCTGCTGGCACGCGGACTGGCCGGCCGGTTTGCGCATTGATCGGACACCAGAGTGTCCGCGCGGTTGACAATAGCTGGCCATCGCTACTCCTTCGGATTTCAGTGAACCGTTCGAACGTAAGGCGGGTCGCTTTGCCGACCCACGTGCGCAACACGACTTCATCGCCCAGACAGGCCGGTGTTTTGTAATCGATCTCGTGCCGCAACACCACCCATCCGATGCCCTCCTGTGCTTCGCCACTGGCGATCGCTTGCCAATGGGCGGTAGCAACCTCCTGGACCCACCGCAGGTAAACGGTGTTGTTGACATGATTCTGCTCGTCGATGTCTCCGGGCATCACGGACACACTTATTTCAAATGGAGTGGAGGACATCGCGGGGATTACAATTCATCGCGCTCCGAATGCTGTCATCTTGAGTAAGCGCTGCAACGAAATGCGAAGCATGAGGCCAGGCTTTCAAAGATCTCAGTTTGTTGCTTCAACCGGCGCTAGCGGCAAATCATCACGGATTCTTCGAAGGGCTCAGAATGACAAGTACCAGTTGGAGGGCGACACGACAGGTTCAGAAAATATTAAATCGTCTCATCAATTCCTGTCGCGCTTCCATCGCCTGCGCTGGATTCAGCCGACTGAGCACTTTTTCCCGACGCTCACGATCCATTGCTGCGAGTTCGCGTACGAGCCGGTTGCGCGCTTTCCATTTTGCGTATTTGCCCGCGCCAATGCCAAGCGCGAGTAGCACGGACACGATCCAAACCGTAATGTCTGTCGCGGTGACAAGAAGCATAGCAATCAAAAGGGAGCGTCAATGGAAACGTCTTCTTTTCGGGTGAAAGTTCAACCCGGAGGCGTTTTTCTTGTCCACGAAGGAGGTACGAAACGGCCCTCAATTTGACCTTCCCGCGACGGGGCGGAAGATTTCCACGATGCGTTCGCGCGGAGGGGTTCTTGTCGTTGTGTGCACTGGTGTTTGCTTCGCCGGTGCGCACTTGAGTCGAGCTCAGGAGGCGACTTCGGCGAATCTTCCGGATCAATTTCAGACCGGCGAGATGATTCAAAATCAGAAGGCGAAAAAGAAGAAGGCTGAATCAAGTCCGCAAATCGCCGCAACGGCGCCGAAGCAAGACACTCTACGTGTACCCGAGCAGACGCCGGCTGCGGAAGAAGTGCCGACACAGATTGCCCCGACGGAAAAGAAAAAGGCCGAACCCAACCGGAGCACTGTCTCGACGCCACCAAATCAAAAACCGGCGCCTGCCATCGAACAGTTGGTGCCTCCGGAAGAATCTCCCCCAGTGATCGCGCTAGTAGAAAAGAAACCTCGACCGAAAAAGCGGCCACGCCCCGCTATGGAATCGGAGGTGGCGAGCGTCTCAGCGCCGGTTCCAATGTCGCTTTCGGTTGCGCAGTCTATGGCAATCAGCGCGCCTTTACCCGCGTATCCCTACGAAGCGAAACGCCGCAACATTACCGGAAGCGGCGTTTGCGTCGTGACCGTTGACACCGCAATAGGAACAGTGACTGACGCAACCATGTCCCAAAGCACTGGCAGTTCGCTACTCGACAAACTCACTATCCAAACATTCAAAAGCTGGCGGTTTAAACCCGGCACAGTGTCACAGGTTCGTGTACCGATCGGCTACGAATGAGGTGAGTTTAGGACGAAACGAATTCGTCCAGGTCTGTTACGCATCCCATTCCTCGACGATTTTGCCGTCGATCTCATAATAAATCCCTGTGGATTTATTAGTGTGAAGTCTGATGGTCGCCTCTAAAGCACCTTTCACTAATTCTTGAATGGCCGCCGTGCTATTGAGGTAGCGATTGGCATCACCCGTGAAGCGAAGAATTACCTTTCTTCCATCTTGCCGTAAACCGCGAAAGTACATGTAAAGAGGCTGTGCACGTTCACCGCCCGAGGTAGAGCTAATGGTATCGGGGAAAAAAGGTGACGAGAAATGTTTATCCGGGCACTGCGGTGACAATGTGAGCAACCCCCACACAATGCCTTCCAGTGTTTTGAATTCGCCCGGAATCGTGGTCTCGAGGAGGAAGTCTCTACCAGTGTCGG
>JBBQRI010000052.1:0-13270 GCA_038214915.1 Chthoniobacterales bacterium | reverse complement strand
TCAACGCGGAGATCACACTGGAAAAGTCCGGCTCATGGCCGACCAGCATCAAAACTTTTGAGCGATGCCGCTTGAGCACAGTGCTCAACTCGCTGATCCCAAATCCTGGCTCGAGCGCTTCATCCTGGCGCAACTTTGTTTTCAGCTGTTCCGCTGCAACCTCTGCCGTCTGCAACGCTCGCGGCAGCGGGCTGGTTACAATTAAATCCGGCTTCACCTTGAGACGGTTGAGGAACTTCGCCACCTGCCGCACCTCTTTTTTACCAAAATCGGTGAGCGGCCGTTCATCATCCGGCTTGGTCCAGTTCGGCCAATCGGCTTCGCCGTGTCTGAGAAAATAGAGTTGCATTGTCAGGTTTCAGACAACGTTCACGAAGGACAGAACGTCAAGCATTCACAAGTGGTCTTCGTGGCCGTGGTAATCTTTGTGTGAGGCTCTTTCATAAGATTTGCCACTTTGGTCTGCGGGTGTGCGGGTCGGTTTGCCAGAGGCGAACGCCGCCGAGAAAGGCGTTTCGATTGTGTCCAAGCTCGACCCCTTCCGGCAGTTGATCTAATTTCTTCGCGCTGCCGCCGCCGAGAACGACATAATCGGCAATCAACGATTTCTTCAACAACACGACGGCACGAAGGACTTCGCCTTTCCATTGCTTTTCGCCGAGCTGTTTCAGTCCAGACTTGCCGAGGTAATCCTCGATGATTTGGTCGTTACCGTAAGGCAGATCGCCGAGCTCGAGTGGGAGCACGTTGCTTTCCCAGATCAGGGTCGATCCAAGTCCGGTGCCCAGTCCAAGAAACAACATCCGCCGGTCACGATAACTGCCGAGCGCCTGCATCGCGGCGTCATTGATGATGCGGACTGGCTTGCCTAACGACTTCTCAAAATTGAATCGTGTCCAGCCCGGCCCAAGATGCTTCGGCTCGCTCATGATACAGCCATTGCGCACCGGCGCCGGGAACCCCATCGAAATCGCGTCGAACGTCCAATCCTGTAACAGCGACTTGAGCTGAGTCACCAGTTCGCGCGGCGTCATTTCCGGGCCGGACCTGAATTTTCGCCGTTGTGCGCGCGAAATCATCAACTTAACGTTCGATCCGCCGACATCAATGACGAGGATTTTCCTTTTCACTGCGTCTCCGATTTGATCGCTCCGGTCGCGCCGCTTTCTTTTACAACTGCAATCGGTACCAGCCGGTCCGCACGCGTTTTTTTCGTCGAACCACCAAGCTTTTTCGTGCGTTCGCGTGACACTTCGCGAAATTGCCACTGCGCCTGCCGGCGCGGTTCTTCGCCTTCGGGTGTTAAACGTCGGTACGTGCCGTCCGGCTGCAATTCCCGCGCCTTCACGCGATCGTGCAGAAACGCGGGAATGACGTCGTTGATGATTTGGTCCCGCAACGCGGGCGTCTCGATCGGGAAAGCCAGCTCGATTCGCCGGTAAAAATTGCGCGGCATCCAATCCGCGCTGGAAAGAAAAACCCGCGGCTGCCCGGCATTTTCGAAATAAAAGATCCGGCTGTGCTCAAGAAACCGGCCAACGATGCTGATGACGCGGATGTTGTCGCTGAGACCTGGAACCTTCGGACGCAAGCAACAGATCCCGCGCACGACCAGATCAATGGTCACATCTGCGCAGGAAGCTTCGTAGAGCTTCTCAATGATCTCCTGATCCACGAGCGCATTCATCTTCGCAACGATGCGGGCCGGCTTGCCTGCCAGCGCACTGTCGCGCTCCCGCTCGATCAGCTTGACGAACCGACTGTGCATATCGAACGGCGCGACCATCAATTTTTTCAATCCCGGATAACCGGCGAGACCGGTAAGCGTATTGAAAACGGTCGCCACTTCTTCGCTCAGCTGTGGTTCACTGGTGAGGAGACTGAAATCGGTGTAAATGCGCGCCGTCCGTGAGTGATAATTTCCCGTGCCGAGATGGACGTAACGCCGGAGCTCGTCGGCGTCACGCCGAACGATCAGCATCACCTTGCAATGCGTCTTGAGACCAACCACACCGTAGATCACGTGCGCGCCGGCTTCTTCCAGGCGTCTCGCCCACTGAATGTTGCTTGCCTCATCAAAACGCGCGCGCAGCTCGACAATCGCGGTAACCTGTTTTCCTGCGTTAGCCGCGTCGATGAGCGCCTCCACAATGGGCGAATCTCCGCTTGTGCGGTACAGCGTCATCTTAATGGCAAGCACCTGCGGATCTTTTGCCGCCGTCTCGACCAACTCGACGACTTCATCGAAACTGTCATAAGGATGATGCAACAACACGTCCTGCCGTCGTAAGACCTCGAAGAAATCCGCGTGTGGCGGCAACGCCGGATCGCGGGCCGGTTGAAACGGACGGTCCTTCAGCTTGGCAAACGCGTCGTTGGCAACCAGCGGAGCAAGATGCGTCATCGTCAATGGACCATCGAGTTTGTAAGCGTCCAATTCGGAGAGATTGAAAAACTCGAGAAGCAGCTCAAGAAAATCTTTCGGACAATCAGTTTCCACTTCCAGCCGCACGGCGTTGCCACGGCTGGTGCGTCGCAGTTCCTGCTCGATCGTTCGCAAAAGGTTCTCCGCTTCCTCGTCGTCAATGTAGAGATCGCTGTTGCGGGTGACACGAAACGCATGCACGCCGTCCAAAATCAGGCCAGGAAACAATTCGCCGATGTGCTGTTTAATTAGCGACGCCAGATAAATGTATTCCCACGGCTCGTTCGCACTGGTCCCCCGAGGCATAAGAATAAGCCGCGGAACAACGCGCGGCACTTGGACAATGGCGTGCAGCGGCTCGCCGCGACGGCGTGTCTTCGCTCGTACCAGCAGATTGTGGCTGCGGTTCAACAGATGCGGGAATGGATGACTGGCGTCCACGGCCAGCGGCGTCAGCATTGGGAAAACTTCCTGCTGAAAGTAGCGATTTGCCCAAGCAGTGCGTTTCGCCGACAACTCCGCAATCTCGCGCACGTAGATCCCGTTCTTTGCCAGCTCTGGCAGCAACTCGTTTTTCCAAAGCGCATACTGCGTTCCCACAAGCTCGCGCACGATGTTCTGAATGCGGTCGAACAACTCCGTGGGGCTTAAGCCGTCAGGACCAACATCGCTCGTCTCGCTTTCAATCTGTTGTTTGATTCCGGCTACGCGAATCTCGAAAAACTCATCCAGATTTGAGCTAACAATCGTGAGGAATTTAACCCTCTCAATGAGGGGTTGCGTGGGATCCTGCGCTTCCTCGAGAACACGTCGATTGAACGCGAGCCAGCTCAGCTCGCGGTTGATGAAATTCTTCGGATCGCCGAAACGGTCGTGGACGGTTTGGACAACCTGCGGAACAGCGGTCGCATCGCTTTTCTCTTCAGTTCGCGGGGTGGCCTGGGCTTGCGGCATGTTTAACGATTGCCGATCAGCCGCGCATGCGCAACGCCGCGTCTCAGACAGATGCCGCCACGTTCTTGTGCCTGATGTCTTCCGCAACCGCGGTGTAAACGGCATCCTCGGCAATGTTGGTTGCGTGATCGCCGACCCGTTCGAGAGCGCGCGAAATCAGGATGAGGTTAAAATACCCGCGCAACTGCTCGCTATCCTCCATCATCCGGGCGGTTAGTTTCGTGTTTGCATCGCGATTCATATCGTCGAGTTGCTTGTCGCGGCCGCAGACCGAGTGCGCCAACTCAATATTTTCCCGCACGTACGCGTTAATGGCGTCCTTGAACATCGACATCGCGTGCGCTTGGATTGGGACAATCATTTGCACCTCAGGTAGCGGCGGATGCCGATTCAACTTGCGCGCGCGTTTCGCGATGTTTGTAGCCTGATCGCCCACGCGCTCAATGTTTGGCGAAAGTTTAATGGCCGAAATCACCCGCCGCAGATCCGAAGCCACGGGCTGGAAGCGAAGCAAAAGTTCGAATCCGTCCTTATCGATCTGTTTCTCCAACTGATCGATCTCTTCGTCATCCGCGATTGCGTGTGTGCAGAGATCGTCATTACGCTGCAACAAGCCCTTGATTGCACGATCCAGGCTGCGCTCAGCCAGGCCGGCCATCATAAGCAGGTCGTTGCGCAGCGACGTCAATGCTTCATCGAATGTTCCAAGAATGTGCTTCGGTATCACCATTGTGGTCCTCGCTGTTTGCTGTTCATAAAATCGCGGCGTAGCGAGCGGCCGCGGTTAGAAAAATCATCCAAATCTCCCAGTGATGTAATCTTCCGTCTGTTTCTCTTTCGGGTTGGTGAAGATTTTTGTTGTCGACCCAACCTCGATGAGCCGGCCCATGTAAAAGAACGCCGTAAAATCGGAGACGCGTCCCGCCTGCTGCATGTTGTGCGTAACGATGACGATCGTGTATTGCGTTTTCAGTCCGTGGATTAATTCCTCGATTTTCGCAGTAGCGATCGGGTCGAGCGCCGAGCAGGGTTCGTCCATCAAAAGAACTTCCGGTTCCACGGCTAGCGCGCGCGCGATGCAGAGCCGTTGTTGCTGGCCACCTGAAAGGCTCGTCCCGGATTTGTGCAAATCATCTTTCACTTCATCCCACAACGCCGCCATCCTCAATGATTGCTCAAGCCGTTCATTAAGGAATTTTCGGTCGCTCACACCATTCAAGCGGAGGCCGACGATGGCGTTTTCGCCAATCGACATCGTCGGAAACGGATTGGATTTCTGGAACACCATACCGACACGCCTACGCACAATTGCCGGGTCCATACTGCTTGCATAGAGATTTTGGCCGTGAAGGAACACACTGCCTTCAATGCGCGCGTGCGGCGCCAACTCGTGCATGCGATTGAGCGCCCGGATGAACGTCGATTTCCCACAGCCGCTCGGCCCGATAATCGCTGTGACGGCTTTGGCGGGCATGTCCAGGCTCATGTTGTCTATCGCGCGCTTCGATCCGTACCACATTGAGACGTTTTTGGCCTCCATTGCCAGAGGAAGCGGCTCCCCCTCTGTGTCTAACAATACCGCAGCGCCGGGATCGCGAGGTTCAACTACTTCAGGTTGCGCCATAGGTGCGGCAATCATCTTGAGAATTTAAGCCGATGCGGTGCGAACACGGGTGACAATTCTCACCAACACATTAACGCAGAAAACGCCCGTGACGAGAACAAGCGCTCCGGCCCACGCCTGGCGATGCCAGTCGTCGTAGGGAGATATTGCATATGTAAAAATTTGCAGAGGCAGCGCTGCAATCGGCTCGCTCAGGTCGTGATTCCAAAAGCGGTTGCCGAATGCGGTGAAAAGAAGCGGTGCAGTTTCGCCGCCGACGCGCGCGAGGGCGAGCAAAATTCCCGTGATGATTCCGCGCGACGCGGTCTTCACCACGATGTGGACAATCGTTTTCCAGCGTGCTATGCCCAGGGCGAGAGCGGCTTCGCGATAGCCGACAGGTACAAGAAGAATGATTTCCTCGGTCGTGCGCAGGATCAATGGGATCATGATTAGCCCCAGCGCGAGTCCGCCGGAGTACGCGGAGAAACTTTTAAAACGCAGCACGATCAGCCCGTAAACGACCACGCCCCAGATGATCGACGGGACGCCATTGAGCACGTCCGCAATGAAGCGCAGCACTGCATTCACACGCGCCGTGCCGTACTCAGCCAGAAACACTCCCCCAAGCACGCCGACGGGAATCCCAATGATCGAGGCAAGCGCCAGTAACTCCAGCGTACCGATGATCGCGTTGGCCATTCCACCACCGGGTACGCCGACCGGCTTCGGCAGATTCGTGAAGAATTCGAGATTAACCGCGCCTATTCCGCTCATGAGCACATGAAAAAACACGAGACCAAGCGGCGCGATCACAAGCACCGCGGAACAGAACGTGAGCCCCGAGATCAACGCGCTCTTGAACTTGCGCCAACTGTGATGGTCTTTGCGCCGGATCTGCATGTTTATTGAACTCGGTCTGGCGCTACGCCTGCGGTAATTGTTTTCAACAGCAGTTGCGCGAGGAGGTTGACGAAAATTGTGAAGCCGAACAACACTAGCCCGATCTCGAACAAAGCTTGCAGATACATGTCGCTGGTCGCTTCGGTAAATTCATTCGCGATTAGGCTGGCCAGCGTGTAACCCGGTTTGAACAATGACGCGGCAATCTGCGGCGTATTACCGATCACCATCGTCACCGCCATCGTTTCGCCCAGCGCACGGCCGAGCCCGAGTATCACCGCGCCGAACAAACCTTTCTTGGCGTAGCTGAGCACCGCGATGCGGGTCACCTCCCAGCGAGTTGCGCCCAGCGCGTACGCGGCTTCGCGCTGCAAATCCGGAACGCTGCGCAATATCTCGCGCGAGACCGACGTAATAATCGGCAGAACCATAATCGCAACAATGATTCCACCAGCGAGCATGCATGGGCCGTAAATCGGGCCGCTAAAAAATGGAGTCCAACCCAGTATCCGTTGCAGGAAAGGAAATGGATGATCGCGCAGCCACGGGATCATGACGAAGATTCCCCACAACCCGAGAATTACGCTGGGGATCGCGGCCAGCATTTCGATCAGCGAGACGATCGGTTGCCGGATCCAGAGCGGCGCGAGTTCGGTCAAATAAACCGCGGTCGCAATGCTCAACGGCACAGCGATAAATAACGCAATCAGCGAGGAGATTGCTGTGCCGTAAATGAACGGCAACGCGCCGTATTGTTCCGCCACGGGGTCCCACGTCGACGTGGCGACAAAATGGAATCCGAATTTTTGGATCGCCTGCCAAGAACCCTGTCCCAGTTGCCAGCCGATCAAAATGACCAGCAGAACAACTGCAAACGCCATCGACAGCGTAAGCCAATAGAACGCCTTTTCACCAAACCGCGACGGCCGCGACATCCGCGACTGCGCCGGGTGAATGGCGTCTGCTTCCTGGAAAGTGATAGCCGACATATTTTAGGCCGATTGTTCGACCGGGAGAGACGCCAACCAGACTTGAATCTTGGATGCGATCTCGTCCCGAATTTCGCGTACCTTCTGCAACTTCTGCTCGTAGGTGCCGGTGACTTTTGTCGGGTCGTGAAATGGCCAATGCAACCGTTGTGTGAGTCCCGGGAAGTTTGGACATTTCTCGGCTGCTTCCTTGTCGCATACGGCGACGACGTTCTGAAAAACCTCGCCGCTCTTCCAGACATGAAAAATGCTTTTGGTTTTATTCTGCGAAATGTCGATGCCGATCTCCGCCATTGCCTCCACGACCAGTGGATTCAAGTCGCCTGGCTCAAGACCGGCACTCTGCGCGTCGAACCGGTCATCTGCATAATGCTTCAGAAAAGCTTCGCACACCTGGCTGCGCCCACCATTGTGCACGCAGATAAACAACACTCGCGGACTGCTGAACATTTCGATTACCCGATTGAACGGTCTTTACATTTTTATTTCGTCGATCCGTTTCAGGACGCGCTGCTGGATACTCTCGGGTAACGACGCGTAATCCAGATCCTTCGCCATCGCCTCGCCTTTATTGAGTGCCCACTTTAAGAATTCGACGAGCTTTTTGCCTTTGGTCGCGTCCTTCTGCTGTTGGTAAACAAGCAACCACGTCGCGCCTGCGATCGGATAGGCGTCTTTGCCCGGAGCATTCGTCATCGAGAAACGGAAATCGTCAGGAATGTTTGCTGTAGCCAGGGCGGCAGTGACCGAATCGAGTGTCGGCTTTACGAATTCGCCCGCTGAATTCTTGATATCCGCGTACGGCATTTTGTTCTGGATCGCATAAATCAACTCCACGTATCCGACCGCGCCCGGGGTCTGTTTCACCTGGCCAGACACGCCTTCGTTACCTTTGCCACCGATCCCGGCTGGCCAACTCACTGATGTGTTCGTGCCCACTTTCGATTTCCACTCCGGACTGACCTTGCTCACGTAATCTGTGAAAATGAACGTGGTACCGCTCCCATCGGATCGATGCACAACCACGATGTCCTTGTCGGGCAATTTTACTCCAGGGTTTGTTGCCGCGATCTTTGGGTCATTCCATTTCTTGATCGTGCCAAGGAAAATACCGGCAATCGTGTCGGCATCGAGTTTGAGCGCCGGGTTGCCCTCGAGATTATACGTGATCACCACTGCGCCTGCGACTGTTGGGATGTGCAGGATTTTTCCCGAGGCTTTGCCCAAGTTGTCATCACTCATCGGCCCGTCCGACGCGCCGAAATCGACCGTTTGCGCGAGTATCTGCTTTTGCCCGCCTCCCGAACCGATCGATTGATAGTTGAACCGGACGGACGGATCGACCTTAGCGTATTCGTCAAACCACTTGGAATAAATCGGGTACGGGAACGTCGCACCCGCGCCGTTGATCATCATCTGCGCCGAAGCTGTTGCGCTTAAGCCGAACGCGATTGCGAGTCCAAGAAACATGCGTCTTCGGAATTTCATCATACGATGAAGTTGCCGCACGCTGATTCCGCAGGTCAAAAGCTTTACTGTTACGTTTGTGTGACAAGAGGCTTCGCCGCCGGGTCAGAAATTATCCGCAACAAGCCTCGCCCGATTTTCGCCGATCACGTGCCTTGCATGTCGTCTGTGGAAGCCGTAACTGCACGCGAAGCTCGGCAGGGATTTCACTGATGTTTTCGACGTGATAATTGGAGGGCGGAAAATTCTCGTCGCCGTACTCAAAACGAATTTCGGCTGTCACATCGAGGGAGATCAGGCGCGCGACCTTGTCATAGATCGAGAGAAATTTTGCTGCGGTCATACGCTCGCCGTTCTCCTCCTCCTCGGGAACCCACAGCTGCACGATCGTCTCGTTCCACTGATTCTTCTGCGCGCCGCAATCGACTGTATCGAACGATGCCGCTTTCAACTCCGTCAGATGATAACCGCCGTGAATCGTCGCACCGTCAGAGTTAGTAAACACCAATCGCTTAGCTGGAGCTTTTCTTAACCTGCTGATGAAGTCTTGGGTTCTCATGCCGGAGAAATTTCAGCTGCCTCAGCGCCGGAACAACAGCCGCGTTCCCGCACGCAACGGCACCCGACTACACCGAGCCCTGCTCCGAGAACTGGTGCCACAAGATAAATCCACAAACCGCTGAGGTGTCCGGACACCAACGCCGGTGCGAGCGAGCGAGCGGGATTCATTGACGCGCCACAGATAGGCCCGGCAAACAATGCCTCCAGACCGATCACAGCACCGACTGCGATTCCCGCTGTAATTCCTTTCTCGCGTGCACCGGTGGAAACGCTAAGGATCACGAACATGAGCAAGGCTGTCAGGATCATCTCGAGCACGAAGGATTGTATTGCAGAACCTGCTGGCATAGTCGCTCCGAGCGTCGCGCTTTGGGGAAACAGGAAGCGAAGCGCTACGCTAGCCAGGAGAGCCCCCGCACACTGACTCACGACATAAGGAACAACGCATCTCGCCTCAAAACGACGAGCAGCAAAAAAACCGATCGTCACGGCGGGATTAATATGCGCACCCGAAATGTCTCCAATCGTGTAAATCATCGCCAACACGATGAGGCCAAAAGTAAGCGCCACTCCCACATGCGAAACCGCGCCGCCGCTTACGGTGTCGATCACGATCGCGCCGGTGCCGGCAAATACGAGACAGAAAGTTCCCAAAAATTCTGCGATTAACTTTTTCCCCATGCTTTGCGAAAGGCGCGAAGACTTAGGTTTGCAGTTCCAACTCGCAATGCTCTTCGCAGAAGCCGTCAATTTTCGCGCGAATTTCTTCCAGCAACGCCCGCGTTTTCGCGAGCTTATCCGCGTGCGTGCCAATAAACTTCGCAGGGTCCGGAAATGACCAGTGCAGTCGTGTAGTCACACCGGGGAAAATCGGGCAGCCTGCTGCTTCGGACTCGCTGCACACCGTAATCACATAGGCGAATATGTGACGCGCGGATTTCCAAACCTCGAACACGGATTGCGTCTTATTGCGAGAAATGTCGATTCCTCGCTCCTGCAATGCTTCTACCGCCAAAGGATTGAGAACGCCAGGTTCCAACCCAGCGCTCCGGGCTTCGAAGTAATCACCGCACATCTCGTTAAGCAATGCCGCAGCGATCTGGCTGCGCGCACTGTTCTGCACACAAATAAAAAGAACCTTTTTCTTCACAGGCCGAATGTTAACCGAAACCGAACACAATTGAAGCCATCCGTATGAATGTCACCAGAACGTCACATTGCGCTCGGCAGCACCATCCGGATCGTCGTGCCTTTGTCGAGTTCACTTTCCGCCTCCACCCGCCCGCCGTGTAACTGTGCGATGTGTTTTACAATCGCCAGGCCGAGGCCCGTTCCGCGAACTTTATCGGGGCTGCGTGCTTTATCTGCGCGATAGAAGCGCTCGAAAATACGCGGCAAATCTTCTTTGGTGATACCGATGCCATCATCGCTCACAGTCAACTCGATTTCACCGTCGCGCTGCCGGGCGCTCAGTCGAATGTCGCCGTGCTCGCGTGAATATTTCACAGCGTTATCGAGCAGATTATAGAGGGCTTCCTGTAGCCGCGTGGGATCAACGCGAATCGGCGACGAGTCAGGCGGAGCGTCAACAATGATATTAAGCTGCTTGCTTGTGAGCTTCTTTTCCCAATCACGCACCATTTCCGGGAGAAAACTCGACAGATCCACCGTTCCCATCTGCAAGTTCGGGTTGCCTGATTCGAGTTGCGCGAGCGTAAGTATATCTTCGACGAGCAACTCAAGCCGATCCGAATGGCGCTCCATTACGCGGAGAATTCGGGTGAGCTCCTCACGTGGGGTTTTTGGACTGTCGAGTAACGTCTCAATGTAGCCGCGCAGGATCGACAGCGGCGTGCGCAATTCGTGCGAAACGTTCGCCACGAAATCCCGCCGCACTTGATCCATTTTTTTCAATTCCGTGATGTCGTGAAACAAAACCAGCGCGCCAGTGATCTCACCAGCTTCGTTCTTTGTCGCGACGGCATGCAGCTCGATTTGCGATGCGTCCAGAGTCAACTCGCAGCGAACCGGGCCGTCACCACGGAACGCATCGGTCAACAGCCGATCGAGCGTGGGATCACGGACAATTTCCAATAGCGGTGTCGCCAGTAAAATTTCAGGGGCGTCGAACAGTTTCCGAAAGGTCTGGTTAGTCACAATAACCTGTCGATTGGAATCGACTACCAGCAATGCATCCTGCATTGCAGAAAAAATGGTCTGCATCCCGGACTCGCGTTTTGCGATTTGCTTTTGGAGCTGCTCCAAATCGCCAACGATCTTTTCCAGCTGGAACCCGATCCGTTGCACTGGCGCGCTGCCCTCCATTAAAAATGTCCGCGGCCGTTCACCGCGACCGATTTGGGTTATGACGTCTTCAACCTGCCGCCACGGCGCGATCCATTTGCGCCAGGCGATGAAGGCGATGCAGCCGAACGCAGCGCAAATTAGGACTATAACGAACCAGGCCACGGATTTCTATTCTCTTCCAAATACTTTTCACAGCAAGGCGGCTGCGAAGATGTTTCGCAATCTCAAACGATTTTATGCAAGTTCTCGTTAGGCACGGTTCGTTGTTGCGTCAGCTTTGGAGTGCGGGGCATCCTCGCAGCGCGTTCGCACCCACGCCGTTACTATTCGCGGAGCCGATAGCCGAAACCGCGCACCGTTTCAATGACGTCTCCGGCTTTGCCGAGCTTTTCGCGTAACCGGCGCACGTGCGTGTCGACCGTGCGGGTGTCGATCATGCTTTCGTAACCCCAGACGTCGTTAAGCAATTTATCGCGCTCCTGCACGCGACCGCGGCGTTGGATTAAGGTGCGCAGCAACTTGAACTCGAGACTGGTGAGATGCACGCGTTTGCCGCTAACACGCACCTGGTGACGCGCAGGATCGATCGAGATAGGACCGGCCTGTAGCGTTTCCTCTCGTTTCTCGCCGCGTCGCAAAATTGCCCGGATTCGCAGCGTCACTTCGCGCGGACTGAAAGGCTTGGTCACGTAATCGTCAGCGCCGAATTCCAAACCCACGATGCGATCAATCTCTTCTGCTTTTGCTGTGAGCATCAGAATCGGAATGTGAGACGTTGCCGCGTCGCCTTTCAAAATTCTGCAGACGTCCAATCCGGACATTTTTGGCAGCATCAGATCGAGAATGATGAAATCCGGCCGGTTATCGCGCGCCTTCTGCAAACCGCTTGCTCCGTCGGCGGCTGACGTGGTTTTGAAGCCCGCCTTGCGCAAGCCCATCTCTAGAAGATCCGCAACGTCGCTTTCGTCTTCGATGATCAGAATTTGTCTGCCAGAACCGGCGTCCATGGGATGAATCAAGCTTTAAAAAGTGACTAACTCTTTTTGTGTTGTTCGGGTGCGTCTAATGAGCGTGTGCCTGACTAGCGTCTCCCACCTGAAGTCTCTTCGAATGGGTTGTAAACCTCGATCGTATAATAGGCGATGATGCCGTCGCGCCGCTTTTCAATCTGTTTCGGACGCCCAAAGAAGCTTTCAACATCATGGGTCGTAGTGCGCCCGCGAATGAACGAATCGATGCGCCGAATGTAAAAGTCGTTAGGCTGCCCCTCCACGATGTAAGCTGGCGGCACGGATAACATACCAGCGGTGTTCAAGCGGAACGCAAGAACATTAGCTCCACGCCCGTGATTCAATGGGTCCGACGTATCCCTAAACGGGGCACCTTGAAGACCGAGTTGCTGAATCAACACTGAGCCGGGACGGACAATGTAATATCCGGTGTGCGGCCCGCGCGCGACGTAACGCGAATCGTCGCGGAATGAAGTGGCAAACGCCGATGCGGCAATTGTCATGAGAGCAAAAGCACAAAGGCAACGCGTTTTCATAATCGATTAGTAGCGTAAATCCGCGTCGCCGTTGAATGTCAAATCTTTCGCGGCAGTCTGGCGATTTTCGCCCAACATCAACCATCCGGCCCTAAGCCAATCTCACGGAAAAGGGCGCACAAGAGATTCTGAAGCGAATAATTGTTGTCTAACTCGATCCAGCGCTCTCCGACACGCGGGTAACTCGTCGCCGTTAAAGTGGCGGTCACGCGACCGCTCTCCTTGAGCAGATAAATCTTTGCGTTAGGCGCCAGCTTAATCCAGCCACACGGGGATCGCCTCGAAACCAGGCAACCGGAATAAATTCGCCGCGGCGTCCGGTCGCAACGAATGCATGCCGTGCGAAATCGACGTGAATACCTGGAAACCGGAAGTCGAATGGTTCGTCAGTGCGTGGCTCGTTCGCGTCCGCAAAGGGCAAATTACTGAACGTGATCCGTGCCGCGAGTTCACCTCGCGTTCGTTCCAAGTGTAGCTGGTGCCAGGTCACTGCGCCGTAGGCATATGTTCGCGCG
>JBBQRI010000051.1:0-13473 GCA_038214915.1 Chthoniobacterales bacterium | reverse complement strand
GCCCATCTCCGGGTCTGCAGCGAAACCGAGTGCCACTGCTGAAACGCAAAGCGCCAGCGTTAATCCAACTGTTTTTGTTCTCATGTGGCCTATCGAGTACAGCTCTTCGCGCGAGGGTCAATACATTTCGAAAAACGTAGTCCTCGCTTCTATTCGACGCCCTGGCCGATGCTGAAGGCACCGAACGGTTTTGCGTCTGGGTGAGGCTCCCTTTTCACAAGATCATTTTCGATGTATCGGCGGAATTCATCGCCGAACATATAAGCCCGCTCTCAGTTTGGTGTTCTCTCTCGTCACGCGTCACTCGCCACTTTTATTACGGTTCTGACGTGATCAATGGAATCCTGAAGCGCGTCTAGTGCCGCATTGATTTGGGCGGCGTAGAGGTCGACGACGCGCAATGTCTCTGGCGGAAATCGAAGTTTTCCGCTGCGCGCGAATCCGATGAGTGCTGGAAGTTCAGTCGCGAGATGATCGGAGACGCCGATGATCTCCACTTCTTTGTTGATCAACTCGGTGTACGGAAGGATCGACATCGATTCGGTGGTTAATCCGACAAGCGCAGCGCGTCCGAGAGGGCCCAGGCAGAGCACGGCCTGGCGCATGGTTTTTGCAGACCCAATCAATTCGAGTGCTACATCGACTCTTGTTCCAGCGGTTGCCTCTTTGATTTGCTCGACCGGATCTGCGGACCTGGCGTCGATCGCCACGGCTCCCATGCTGGCGGCTGACGCGAGCTTCGAGGGATTGATTTCAACTACATAGACATCTCCGCAATCGAAAGCGCGTGCCAATTGCAATGCCGAGAATCCGAGTCCGCCGAAGCCAAAAATCGCAATCGACTCGCCGGCTTTGAAGCGCGCTTTGTTCAAAGCATGTAGCGCAGTTGCCGACGAGCACATGATGATTGCGCCGGCTTCGAATGGAATCTCATCGGGAAGCGGAAACGCATTCGCCGCGGGAACTTTGATGAATTCCGCGTAACCGCCGTCCCGATGTTTGCCAATCATCTGTCCGCTGCGACAGAACTGTTCCAAGCCACGCACACAAAATTCGCACGATCCGCAGTTAACCAGATAATGCACACAAACGCGGTCGCCCGCTGAGAGGTGCGTCACATCGCTGCCGACTTCCTCCACGCGACCCGCGACTTCGTGTCCGAGACTCAGCGGTAAACGATCGATTTTGGAAATGCCCGCGCGATAATGCGCATCCGAGTGACAGATTCCAGCAGCCGCAACGCGAATCAAAACGTCCCACGATCCGATCTCGGGAATTGGAATGTCTGCATCCGCCAGCGCTTTTCCGATCTCAGTGAGCTGTACCGCTCGCATGATCAGAACTCGTCACTCGTCACACGTCACTTGTCACCGCCATAGACGCTCGAATCGAAAAACGCGTGGCGTCTATTTCTTCTCCGTCACACGAGTGACAGTGTACATGCCGCTTGGAAGAACCTGGCCCTTCAGGCTTACCTGGTCCCTCTTGTGAAATGATGCGGGACTTAAAAAATTTTCCAGTGAGTTCGATGATTTCTTCTGCCGAAGTCGAATCCGACGACATCTCTAAATCGCCAGGTCTCAATCAAGCGACCATGTTCAATCCGCCATTTTCCCCGGCTGTTGTCGCCTTCGTCCGGTGGATCCATGATCCAGCTCCCGTCAGCGCGATACTCAGTGTCGTGCCGATGACCGTGCCATGTTCCAACCAAAAGCCGCGATAAAGTTGCGTCGTCCGGAAGCGCCAGCGCAATGACCGGCACAAGGAAACCGACAATGGCAAGTGTAGTGCGCATCAATGCTTCTGTGTGATGTAAGCGTAAATCTTCTCGTTGTAGCGTCGTGCGTATTCTTCCTGTCGTTCTCGAAGCGGAATGTCGTTGGTAACGCAGCCGATTCCTACGTTAGCTTGCGGGTACTTCTTAGCTACCTCGATTGGTACACCAACTGGCCTCGAAGCAATGCTGCCCGCCCAGTAAAACTTGATATGTCCTGAGCGAATGTCCTCCTCCGCTTCCTTCGCGGCGTCAGCAGGATTCCAAGCTGGCTCCGCAGCAATGCAAAGCCCAGTAGTGACCGCTAATGCGAGAATGCGTAAGATTTTCATTACCCTGACAATAATCAGGCATCCTCAGCAAAAGCGAGCGCTTTTAACCGGATATTAATCCACGGTTATAACAACTTTTCCTCTGGCGTGGCCTTGTTCGACATAACGAATCGCGTCGGGCACTTGTTCTAATTTGTAGGTGCGGTCGATCACCGGTTTCAGTTTCCCTGACTGCATCATGTCGGCTAGTAGCGTTAGGTCCTTGTTACTTGGGTCTGCCATCATCATTCCCATTTTCTGGCTCACGAACTTCGCCAACACCGCCGCCTTTAGCGCTTTAGCCAGACCTCCCAGTAAACCTTGCTCGTCTGCTCCTCCTCCTCCGATCAACACGTAAACGCCGTTGGGTTTTAAGACGCGTCTGCAATCGGTTAACGAATGGTTTGCAACGTTATCGAGAATGACGTCATACTTTTGATCGCTCTTCGTGAAATCCTCTTTTGTGTAATCGATCACGTGATCGGCACCGAGCGATTGTACAAGATCAATATTTCTCGTACTGCAGACACCCGTGACATCCGCGCCGAACGATTTCGCGATTTGGACCGCGAACGTGCCGACACCTCCCGATGCGCCGTTAATCAAGACCGTCTGTCCTGGCTGGACTTTTCCTTTGTCGCGAACGGCCTGCAACGCTGTGATGCCCGCGATATTTATAGAGGCCGCCTGCTCAAACGTCACACTGGGTGGTTTCAGCGCCACCGATCCAGCGGCGCTAGGACACAAGTATTCAGCAAACGCGCCGACTTTTCCGCCAAATACTTCATCACCTGGTTTGAACTGTGTCACGTTCTTGCCGACGGCTTCAACGGTCCCGGCAAAGTCAACACCCACACGAGTATCCTTTGGTTTGCGAAGGCCCACTCCCATCGCCCGCACGACATAAGGCGTGCCTTCGATGAAGTCCCAGTCATACGGATTGACCGAAGCGGCGCGAACTCTCACCAGGATCTGGTCGTCATTCGGAAAAGGCTTCTCGATCTCCTCAAGCTTCAGGTTGGCTACACCATAGTCACAATAGACGATGGCCTTCATCGGACTCGTCGGAGCAGTGCTGCGGTCACAGGCGTTCGTCGATCTCCAGTAGGCGATGAATCCCACCAGGAACGCGACCAGCAACAACACTAGAATCGCACTTGTAATCCACTTTAGTACGCGCTTTAACATCTTCATAACTCATCCTTTTACTTTCATTCCCGCAGATTCGGTTTGTTATTCCACAGCTATTACCACCTTTCCTCGAGCGTGGCCTCCTTCGAGATATTCAAGAGCGTCCTGCACCTCGCCCAGGGACTTGTAAGTCCTGTCGATTACGGGCGTGACTTTTCCTGATTGCATGAGGTCCGCGAAGAACGCCAGATCGTCGTGGTTCAGTTGTGCGACGAAGAAACCGAACTTTTGACTCGTGAACTTCGACATTAACGGCGTTGTAAACGACCGGATCAGACGCGTCAACGTGTCCTCGTGCCAGCCCGCTCCACCGAGGCCGACGAGGACGCAGATGCCATTTGGAGTTAAGACACGCCGCCGCTCGGAAAACGTGTGATTCTGCACGTTGTCGAAAATTACATCATAACGCTGGTCGCCCTTGGTGAAATCTTCTTTGGTATAATCGATCACGTGATCGGCGCCTAACGATTTCACAAGATCGGTGTTGCGCGTGCTGCAAACGCCGGTCACTTCCGCGCCAAGGGATTTTGCAATTTGCACTGCGAAAGTGCCTACGCCGCCCGACGCTCCGTTGATTAGCACCTTCTGGCCTGCCTGAACGTGTCCCTTGTCGCGGAGACCCTGTAATGCAGTGATTCCAGCCACACCGACAGATGCTGCCTGTTCAAATGTGATGTTGGCGGGCTTCAGCGCGATAGCGCGATCGGCGCGAGGGCAAATATACTGCGCAAGCGCACCGGTGCGCCCGCCAAACACTTCATCGCCAGGTTTGAATTGCGTAACGTTTTTGCCGACTGCTTCAACTGTTCCTGCATAATCGACGCCCAACCGCGTGTCCTTTGGTTTGCGCAAACCGCCCCCCATCAACCGCATGAGCCACATTCCTCGCACGAAATGTCCATCAAGGGGATTCAAGGATGCCGCGCGAACTCTAACGAGGACCTGATCGTCTGTCGGAATCGGCTTTTCAATCTCCTGAAGCTTAAGATTAGTTATGCCGTAGTCGCAATAGACAACAGCTTTCATTGGATTCTGGGGAGTAGCAGCGTTGCGGTCACAGTCGTTGGTTGATGTCCAGTAGGCGACAAAGCCCCACAGCACTAATGCCAGAAGAATCGTGCCTAGAGTCCATTTAACGACGCGCTTCCATCGCTTAGGAGGGCGCTTTGTTTTGGGTTTATCGTTCATTCCTGGCCTCATTTCTTCTTCTTGTCTGTTGCCTCAGTCTCACTAACGCCGCTGCTTGTTTTTTGAGGCAGAAGTCCGAGTTGTTGCATCATCGAAAGTTGATCAAATGCAGACCACTGCTCTTTTATTTTGCCGTTCACGATCCGCCAGATCGTAATCCCGGCCTGTTCCACTTTCTTCCCGGTGGCGGGCAAGCCGTTACCTGTGCCGGTATTGGTGCCGCGCGCAATCCAATAGATCGTCAAAAGATCGCCTTCGGCGATGAGCTTCTCAGGCACGATCACCACATCCGGGAACGCTTCGTGCCAGCCTTTCAAGGCGGCCTGGTCTTCTGCCAAGCTGATATCTCGGTGGATACCATGATTGACGAAGTCCTTGGCATAAAGTTGCTCCGCGAGTTCGAATTGCCCCCCGCTGAGGAGTTTTTCGAATGCGCGCTTGGCGAGTGCCTTATTTTGTTCCTGCAAAGGCGAGGCAAAAAACGAAGCTGCCAGAAACAATGAACAGGCGCTAACACTTATAGTTACCTTCATAATTTTTCTCGTGTGTGATTGAATTGAAGTGGGCCGAATCAAAGCGGTCCTCGATAACGGCGCAGCCGTACGGCCACGACAAAGAATGCGACCGCGAATGCCAAACCGATCCAGAGCCCGGGTGTTGCCAGATATTTTCCCGGAGTGATTGTCGCGGTGCCAACGTCGTGCCCGCTAAACGCGAAAGCTCCAGGCGCAAATCCCATCAGGCGGTCCTTCACCATCGAAGCAAAATGCGCAGTTCCGAACGTGATCTTTTCGAAGAAGCCGATCGCGAGCAGTGGCAACACGGCCCATAGAAATGTTGCGCGCTGCGCCCAGCCCGAGACCAGCAACGCCCAGCCGTAAATCGGCGCATGCCAAAGCGCGATTGCGATCAGGCCGTAGAGCAAAACCAGCGACTGCTGAAACAAGTTGAAGTTCGCCCACGTTGTTCCCGCCAGACCGCCCGGCATTAACGCCACAGTGCTGATGAGCAGCATGATGAACTGTGTGAAAACGACGATGGCGAAGGTTACCAGCGGCAGCACCGCCAGCGGAATGATCGCTTTCGAAAGCACGGTCGTTAGGTCTGAGACTGGCAGCGATTTCCAAAATAGAATGCTCCGATCGCGCCGTTCGCCGTGCAACGCGTCGAGACAGTAAAACAGGCCGACGATAAACGCGGTGAAGATCAACATCATCGCCGCGACGTCGTACGCTCTTTCGATCGCGGCTCGTTGGAGCGCCGGATCGAGTAACAAGGCCTTGCGCCTGAGCTCCGGCAGATGAAACGAGCCGACGAAGGAGCCGAACAAAATGATGCCGGAGACAATCAGCGGCGCGATGTAAATCGAATGGTTCTCCCACACCTCGCGCCAAACCGACCAACAGAACGGCCGGGTATTGTAGCGACGGTCTATGACCGCCGATTCGGCTACTGTGTTTGACGTCGTATTCATTTTTCCTCCACTACTTAATTTGGCTGCCCCGCCGGCTCGTCACGTCGAAGTGAACCGGAAACGGCAACGTTTTGTGAATGCGGACTCATCACTGCGACGAACAGATCGGCGATGCTGGGTCTCCGCACTTCGCCCATGGTGGCGAGTTGGCCACGATCGGCATTATCGAACAGCATCACGCTGCGACCGAATACCTGGCGCTCTTGCATCGGCTTGAGCGACCGCGCTGCATCGACGTGGTCCGGATGCACCATCACTTCCACATAGCGCGAATCGAACTCCTCCATGCTGCACTCGAGGACGATGCGACCGTGGTTGATGAACATGAGATCGGTCAGAACATCCTGGACCTCTTCCACCTGATGGGTGGTCACGACGAAGGTGCGGCTGCGATCGAAGTAATCGTTCAGCAGCGAATCGTAGAACTGTTTGCGGAACAGGATGTCCAGGCCAAGCGTCGGCTCGTCCAGCACCAGTAATCTCGCGTCAATCGCCATGACCATCGCGAGATGCAGCTGCGCTACCATGCCCTTCGACAATTGCCGCACCTTGCTCGCGCGTTTGATCTCAGTCTTCGCCAGAAAACCTTCCGCTTTCGGGCGATCGAAGCGGGGATGCACGCCGTCGACGTAATCGAGCAATTGCGAAACCCGAATCCACCGCGGCAGCACCGCGACATCGGCAATGAACGAAACATCGCGCATCAGTTGCTCGCGCGCGTTCCAGGGATCGCGTCCGAGGACAGTTAACTGTCCCTCGTACGAGGTGAGGCCGAGAATTGCATTGAGCGCGGTTGTCTTACCAGCGCCATTGGGCCCGATGATTCCGAGAATGCGCCCTTCCTCCACGCGAAGATCGATGCCGTCCAGCGCGACAGTTGTGCCGAAGACTTTGCGAAGACCGCGTGCTTCTATCGTTGCCATAACGTCATTTTCCCTTTGTCCTTGAACTGCGCTTCGCCGCGGCGGCATCGAGTTCTTTCTGAGTCAGACCGAGCCGCTGAATCTTTTCCGCGATCCGCGGCCATTCGTCCGTTAGAAATTTCTGGCGTTCGCCTTTCAGCAACTGATCACGCGCACCCGGTTTGACGAACATGCCGAGACCACGCTTCATCTCGACCAGGTCCTCATCGACTAATTGCTGATAGGCTTTCAGCACCGTAAGCGGATTGACCCGGAACTCGGCTGCCACAGTGCGTACCGATGGCAGAGGATCGCCTTCATTGAGCACGCCATCGAGAATCATATGCACGCCCCGATCGCGAAGTTGGCGATAGATTGGTTGAGTGTCATTCCATTCACGATTCATTCCGTGCTCCAGACAGCCCTTTTTGCGGAGCGCGAGCGGAACGGCTTCGATTGAGCGCTGTGTCTCATATAGTGATGTAGTTAACTATATCACTATTTCACACGCAAGCTTTTTGTTGCGAAATTTCTTGAGGCAATTTCTTTGCGCTCGAATGTGAAATCTTTTTCGATTGAAAATTACCGATCGCGAGGCTGCGATCACAGCCACGCGAGGCGCGTACATTCAGTCGGCTTACTTAGATTCCGCTTGAGGCAATGGTAGAGAAGCTTGGCCGAACACGTAACGCCAGCCCGCTGGAGTGCGTACATACGTGTCGCTAAACCATAGTTTGTAATCGGCTGGTTTGCTTCCCTGCTCCGCCTTGATCCAAAGGAGAGCAGTCCCGACTGCGGTGTCGCCCCACACTCTGACCTTCTGTGTTCCAGGTTCCTCGTCCTGACGTTCGTAGGTGACTTCCTTCTTTCGAGCTGATTCGATCAGATCGGCTTTGCTGGAAACTTTGCCGCGCCCTGTCACCAGAACGAAGTCGTCTGCTAAAATCTGATCCATTGTAGCGACATCATTGGATTTAACTGCAGCTTGATATTTCGTATCCAAGGCGGCCACAGTCTTTACGTATTCCTCTAGAGAGGCATTCAAGTCATTCGTCGCGGTGCCGAACGATAACGCGATTATCATCAAGATCAGGCTCCCATATCCCGACGGCATTTGGATGAGATCGCGCGTATGTGAAGTGAATGGAGTCATATTTCTGTTCAATGATGCGGCCTTGTTGCAGTCATGTTCGTGATAACTTTCCTCGAGGCAATTCAGCACTTCAGTTTTGTTACCAAGCCCTTTCCTTCGAAAATCTCGGCCGGTTAGGTCACGCCTGTTTGTTCAGCCAACTTCACTAGCGTGAACAATGCGTGATTCACCGGAACGGGGATGCCAAGCTCCGCACCGCGCCGGGAAATGTAGCCGTTGAGTGCATCGATCTCAGTCGGCTGGTGGCGATTCAAATCCTGTGCGGTTGAAGAAAATGCGTCCGCCATTTGTGTGGCGAGCTCCATTGCCGCCGCCATTCCCGCTTTGCGATCATCGACGCCCGGCAAAACGACGTCAGCCGCGCGAGCCACCGCCAGCACTTCGTCCACAATCTGTTCCATTAGCTTTTTGGCATCATCACTTTGCACGATTTGACCGTAACGGGACTGTCCCAATGCGGAGATCGCGTTCAGTGCGCAATTACGCAGCAGTTTCAGCCAAAGTTCGCCTTCAACGTTGTCGGACACTCGGCACGGGATACCGGCGCGACCGAAAAGATCTGCCAGCTGCGTTGTTCGTTCGGAAGGCGGTCCTATGATTAAATCACCACGTGCGAGATGTTTCACGCGACCGGATTCGGGCACTGATACCGCGACATAAACGGCAGCTGGCACGGCCGCCACGTTTGCGGCAACGCGAACTTGATCCGCATTATCGACGCCGTTTTGTAAACAAACTACTGTGGCATCTGGCCTAACGAATGGACCCATTTGTGTCGCAGTCGCTGACGTATCGTTCGCTTTGACGCAGAAAAGGATGAGCGAACAATCTCGAACTGCGCTCATCTCGACTGTCGCCAGAGCCCTGATTCGCTCCTGGCCGTGCAATTTATCGAGAACAAGGCCGTTCGTGTTAACTGCGTCAGCGAAGTGTTTTCGTCCGATGAAAACAGTCGACGCGCCTGCGCGGGCAAACATTCCGCCGAAGTATCCACCTACCGCGCCTGCGCCTACGACTGCAATTCGCGGCCATTCTCGAGTTTCGCTCATTAACTGTCTTTAGGCAGCACAACCTGCTTCAGGTCATAGGTCGAATATGCCGTCGGCTCGTCACACTTCGCGATAATGCCGTCAACGACACGAGCAAACGCTTCGGTGTGCCAGTGCCTGCGTGTCTGCCACCATTCCTGGATTCCTTTGTAGGCGAGGAAATCGCTCATAGTCCGATCAATCTCATCCCACAACTCGCTACTTAGTATCCGCTCGCGTCGAGAGTAATACATTCCTTCGAAGTTCTTGAAGAATCGATTTTGGAAGGCGCTAAAGCGAAGCTTCGATACAGCATCGAGATCGTGAAAGGACTGCACACCGCGAAGATAAATAGCGGTAAATTCACCGTTTTCATGCAACGCCTTAGTCAGCTCACCCCATTGCACAGTGAGAGCATTCACAGCCGACTGACGGCGTTCCCTGTTCTGTTCGCGTAGCTGGATAGCGAAGTAAATGATCGAAGGAACTCCAATACAAACCGTGGCGAGTTGGCCAATCGCCGTGAGCATTTCCCATTTCATTCAAATCTGTTTCGCTTTTAGCGTAAGGCTGACGGTCTTCAGGTCCCGCAAAATAACGAAGGCGATCGGCTATTGTTTCTCAGGAGGTGCAGGCGCGGAAGCTGCGAGATCGGAATTCCACATGTCGGCACGGCATTTCCAATTCCCCTCAGTTTGTTTTTCCCAGACCTCGAGGTATTTCCCGCGATCGTTAATTGGGTTACCGCTCGCGTCGTTCATCGTCAATTCGTACGTGCCGCTCACCCACCCCATATCGCCGGCCTTGCCGACCTGCACTCTGGTCGATTGCCAAGTGATAACGAAGCCGGGACTGGCGAACATGTCTTTCCAGCCATTTCGAATCGCCTCCTTCGTCGCTGCGGTCGTCGCGTTTGGAGGGAGCACGATCGCGTCATCCGAATAATAAGCGGTTGTCTTCTCGACATCTTTAGCTGCTGCAGCTTCCGCCCATTGGGCATCGAGATCACGAAGAAGTTGCTCGACCGATTGGGTACCGCTGGTTTTTTCCGAGGGTGAAGATGATGATTGCGAGAACGAAACCGGCTCGCTCTGTGAAACGTTTCGCGCCTGCGATGGGAAAAGCAGGTGGTAAGCAGAAAGACAGAACGCAGTTCCTGCGACGCCAAAGATGAATGTCGCGAACTTGCGACGACTCCAATACGGAATGACTTCGTCAGGCGAAAGATCCTGCGTTCGTTTCAGGCCCTCCGGCGTCATTTCAAAAGCCCAGGAAATGAACAGAGCCCCCGCGAATCCAAGCGCGAGCAATATTACAAATGCTGTGATGATCGATTCTGGTGCGTCGACCAGTGGCAAAAGAACCGACGCAATCTCAATCAGCAGCCACGCCACCACGGCATAGGTCAGAGCAACCCTGAAGACGTTGCGTCGTCTTAGCTCGGAGAAGAAAGAAGATTTTGTATTCATGACGCTGCAGGCAGACCGAGTTTGGCGAGGAAATTCTTGTAGCGGACATCATCGCGCAAGCTGCGCAACAACGGATCAACAAGAAGAGTCAGTGTTCCAGTGTCGTGATTGTCGAATGAGATTTGCAACCACTCGAAAGCCTTGTCTTTGTCACCTCGCACAGCGTAAACCTCAGCGATTTGATAGGCCAGGTTATCTCGCCCGTTGGCAATGAGGTCGGCTAAAGCCGCGTCTGCCGCTGCGCGATCGCCGCGCACGTACTGAGCGAGCGCGAGCTCGAAACGGCGATAACCTTCATCAGGCTCCAGTTGAGCCTCTCGCAGTGCGGTGGCACCGTCGCCGCGGTCGGCTGCGATCAGCGTCTGCCACCGACGGGTAGCCGCAGCCGACGGCTGCAACTCCGCCGATCTTCGCGCAATCGCGTCTGCCTCATCCAGTTTTCCGACGTAGTAAAGGACTCGAGCCAAATTACCTTGCGCTGTCACAGAAAGAGGATCGAGTTCCGCCGCGTGCCGAGCCTGCAGCTCCGCCTCATCGAGCCGCCCCAGATAAACAATCGCGCGGGCCAGCAGATCGTTGGCGGTAGGGTTGCTCGGAGAGAGTTCTTTGGCACGCCTTAATTCGGTCAAGCCTTCGTTGAATTTCCAGTCCACCAGAAAACGCACAGAACCAAGGGCCGCATGCGCCTCAGCCAGATCAGGTGCTATGGCGACCGCCTTTTCCGCATCGCTCCGCGCCTTTGACCACGCCGGCTCATGTTGCCCGGTAAGGTCGCCAATAAAAGTCCATGCTTCGGAACGTTCTGCGTACGCCAAAGCGTAATTCGGATCGAGCTGGATCGCCTGATCGAAGTAAGCAACAGCCTTGCGATAGTCTTCGAGATTACGACGTTGGAAATGGAAATGCCCTTGGAGGTAAGCATTGTGCGCTTCCACATTGTTGGGCGCAGTTTTTTGAGCCGAATCCGATCCGAGCAAGGTCACTTTCAGCGATTCAGCGACCGCCCTGGCGATTTCCTCCTGAACCGCGAAGATATCCTTTAGTTCGCGATCGAATGTTCGCGTCCACAGCTGAATTCCGTCCGCGGCGTTCACGAGTGCAGCTACGATCCGCACGCGATCACCTTGCTTGCGCACCGTGCCATCCAGAAGCGTGCTCACGCCCAGCCTCGCACCAATCGTCCTCGGTTCCTCTTTTCTGTCCTTGAAGCGAAATGAAGAGCTACGACCAATCACTTTGAGCCCGCTGATTTGCGCCAGCGCTGCGATCAATTCTTCCGACAACCCATCCGAGAAATATTCGTCCTTCGGATCACCACTTTCGTTAATCAATGGCAGCACCGCGATGGATTTCGCAGGAACGGTCGTAGTCGCCTCGCTCTGTCGAGGCGCTGCGTTTCGGGCAGTATAGCGACCGACAAAGAACAAACCGACCGAGAGCGCCGCACCGATCAAGACAATGTAGATCCAGACGACACCGCGAGATCGTTGCCCGGCTGCATCGGCAACTTCTGTGCGTTTGATTCCTTCTGGTGTCACTTCAAATGCCCATGCGATAATCAGCGCGACGGGAAAGCCGATGATGAGGAGGAGAACTACAAGCCGCACTACCGAATTGGGGATTTCGAAAAATGGAAAAATCTGACTGGCAACCTGCATCAGCAGCCAGGCAACAACGCCGTACGCGACCGCCACCTTGTAAACGTTGCGCCGCTTTAGTTCGGCAAAAAAGTTGGGCTCGCTCATTGCTTCGCAGGGACTAACGGCACTTGTACGTTGAGCTTCTGACACAGCGCAACAAAGCGTGAGTCGCTCACGTAAGGGAGGAAGAACGGTGTCACCGCCATCTGCGAGAGACCGGAGTCGTGCGTTGCGAAGGCGGTGTCAAGCCACTCAAACATTTTGTCGGGCTCCTTACGAGCCGCATAGAGCACAGCGATCTGAAATGCGCCGCCATTCGAATTCCTCGCGATGAAATCCTTAAGCGCAGCATCGGCGGCAACTCGGTCGTCCTGCGTTTGGTGCACCAAAGCGATTGCATAGTCGCGCCAGAAACCTTCCGTCTCCAGTCGGGCGTTGGTCATGGCTTGTGTGGGGCGATTCCGAACAATATCCAGGAGAGCGAGGTAGCTGTGAAAACGTGAAGCTTGTGGCTGAATTTCGAGCCCTTTACGAAACAGTTCCTCAGCTTCCTTGTAGCGGCCCAATCCCACCACGACGCGTCCAATGTTGTACCAAGAACTGGTGCCGAGAGGGTCTAACGACACGGCTTCCCGGCAAATTTGCTCTGCTTCGGCCAGTTGACCTTGTGCCGAGAGCATGGCACCGAGATAAGTCTTGGCAGCGGCGTGGTTGGGCGCGTATTCCAGAACACGCCGGAATTCTTTTTCCGCGGCGCGAAAGTCGAGATCGGGCGTAAAGGCGAGTAAGCCGACCGCCATTCGCACCTCAGCCAGGTCCGGGGCCAAGCTAACTGCCTTCTCCGCAGTTCGGCGGGCCTCCGCGTACGCTTTCTGCGCATCGTCTGTAGCAAAGCTGGCTGCGTATTGGCGCCAAGCCTGTGATAGCTTGGCGTAGGCAAGCGCATAATTTGGATCCAGCAGCACGGCTTCCTCGAGGAATTGGATAGCGCGCCGCACGCTCTCAGGGGTCAGTTGTTGGAAATAAAAATCCGCCTGCAGAGCCGCGTTATGGGCGGCGAGGTTTTGATTGGACGGAGCAGCGTCGGACTGTTGTCGTTCGCCTAACAATTTTACCTTCATCTGCTCCGCAACCGATTTGGCAATCTCGGCCTGGACTGCGAACACATCTTTGAGTTCGCGATCGTACGTTTCCGACCAGAGTGAGCGGCCATCGGTCGCACTGATTAGCTCGGCGACGATGCGAACGCGATCGCCCTGCTTGCGCACGCTGCCTTCGATCAGATTGGCGACACCGAGCTTCTGACCGATTGCAGCAGAATCGCCGGATTTTCCCTTAAAGAA
>JBBQRI010000050.1:0-13480 GCA_038214915.1 Chthoniobacterales bacterium | reverse complement strand
TTGGCCAATTCCGCTCCGGAATAACCGGGTGTGCCGCGCGCGATAACGGCTAAATCGACGCCCTCGGCTAGCTTCACTTTTTTGGCGTGCACGCGCAGGATTTCTTCGCGGCCTTTGACGTCCGGCAAATTTACGGTGATTTGACGATCGAAGCGGCCCGGTCGCAGCAACGCCGGGTCGAGAACGTCCGGCCGGTTCGTGGCTGCAATGATGATCACGCCTTCCTGTGTGTCAAAGCCGTCCATCTCCACAAGCAGCGCATTTAACGTTTGCTCGCGCTCGTCATGTCCGCCGCCCACGCCATGGCCGCGGTGACGGCCTACTGCGTCAATTTCGTCGATGAAAATGATGCACGGCGCGGATTTCTTTCCTTGCTCAAACATGTCGCGGACGCGCGAGGCGCCGACGCCGACGAACATCTCCACGAAATCTGAGCCGCTGATGGAGAAGAACGGCACGTCAGCTTCTCCCGCGATGGCGCGCGCCAACAGGGTCTTGCCAGTGCCGGGCGGGCCGACCATCAACACGCCCTTGGGAATACGGCCACCGAGTTTCTGAAATTTTTTCGGATCGCGCAGGAACTCCACCAACTCCTGCACTTCGTCTTTGGCTTCCTCCACGCCCGCCACGTCGCGAAACGTGATCTTGTTTTTGTCACGGGCGAGCATCCGCGCCTTTGATTTACCGAAATTGAGCGCGCCCTTGCCGGCCATCCGGATCTGCTGGCGAAACAGGAAATAGAGGACCAAGAGGAAAAGCGCGATCGGCAGGAAACCCACCAACGTCTGCGCAAGCATGTTTGATTCTGTCTTGATGGCCGGCTGCATGCCGGCGTCAGTGAGCTTCTTCTGCAGATCATTGGTGAAATTCAAATAGACGGTTGTGCGGAACGGCATCGGTTGCGAGGGCGCTGCGCCTGCACCCTGCCGGATATACGCGCCGCGCAGCGTCTGTGTTGGGCGGCCATCTTCGACGACCAACTGGAGAGGATAATTTTTGTCGCTAACGATCTGCTTGTTCTCCAGCAGCTCGAGAAAACGGTTATACGGCACGTCTTCAACCGGTTGCATACCGCCCCGGTAAAAGAGCATCGCCATCGCGATCAGACTGAAAGCGATGACAATTAGAACGACGCCGCGCCAATTAAAATTCGGTTCGCTCCCGCGGTTTTTGTTTTCTCTTTGCGAGTTGCGATCAAGTTGAGGCATAAACCAATTTACGTAGGGAAAAAGTTATCATGGACGACTTCGCAATGCAAAACGACCGGCCAAGCTGCCGTACTAATGTTCGTGAATTGCCAGTTGTGCGGTTGGGTCATCCGAATCGAGCCGTCCCGAATGACGACCGTTTTAGTTCGCTGCGAGTCATTGCTCATCGGCTCCATCTGCCTCGGGTCTCATGGCTTTGCGCATCCTGTTAAGTGGATGTTCGGTTAGTTTCCTTTCCACGGTCCGGCGTTCGAAATGACTTGGCCTCAGAACTACGATCCGCTGCATAACGTCGCGTTGTCCACAGCGTCGCGCTGGCGGCGCCGGTGGGCATTTTGATTTCGCTACAGGCCTATGTGTTTCAATTCACCGAAATTGTGGTGAAATAATTCCCAGGCTGCTTACGTCAGTTGCCGCAACGTTTTCTCCAGTTCAGTCAGCCCGTCAATTTCCACTACAGTACGCTGCAACGACCGCATCGCGGCAGCGACGTGCGTGAGGAAATGTTTGTGACCCTTGACCAAGCCGAGAAATCCGTAAGCACCTAACGCTTGCATCAGGCGTTGCATGGCGCAGAGCCGCAACTTGAGATCAAAATCGCCGTTGATCGCAATACCATTTTCGAGCTGACGGCCGCGATAGTATGCCGTCAACTCTGCGCGTTCGCTTTCCGAAAGATCGACATAGGGATCATAAAGCAATGACGCGAGATCGTATTCGGCAAGACCGGGTCGCATTCCCTGGAAATCAATCAGGTGCGCCTGACCGTTTCGGATGATGATGTTCTGCGACTGAAAATCGCGGTGCACCAAAACTCTCGGGAACGATGCCAGGTGGTTTGCGATTTCCTGTAGCGCAGGCAGGGACGCCAGCTGCGCGAGCTTTTCTTTCTCGATTTTGAATAAACGGCCGAGGCAATTTTCGAAAAAATAATTTTGTTCCCACAGGTAAAGCTCAGAATTGAACTCGTCCGACAAATGCTGCTTCATCTCGATGCAAACCGATTCGGGCAAAGCGTGCAGCGTCGCGATTTGATCGAGAGCCGATTCGTAGAACGCGCGGCGCACCAGCCAGCTTTCGTCGCAATAACTGTAGAGGTCGCGCTCGCCAAGATCTTCCAGCCAGATCAAACCTTCGTCAGCATCGTGAAAGTAAATCTCCGGCACACGAATTCGATGCTCGGTAAGAAAGTTCGCGATGGTTACGTAGTGGCGATTTTCTTCCCGCTCCAGATTGTATTTTACCAAAATGAGCGCCTGCTCCGCGGAGCAACGGATCCGATAAAATTTGCGGTCTGACCCACCTTTTTGAATTGGTGCGATTTTTATCTCCCCGACATCCAAGCGCGGGAAATGCTGCCGCGTTCGTCGAACAAGAAGGTCGGTCCTCATAAATTCAGATGTCGATGTCGCGATGGATGCCGGTGACCTTTTTTCGGGAGCGGACAATACAAGCCTCCAACCGGCTTTGGGAAGCAATTTCTGCATCCGGCCATAAAATGGTGTCTTCCAGAGTCGCATCTGCGCCGACGCGACAGTTTCGTCCCACGACTGTGCAGCCGCGCAACTGTGCGCTCGAATCGACGATCGCGCTGCTCGCTTTGCACTCAGGCCATTCGCGCGTTTTGACGAAATCCGGTTTCCAATTTTCTCGCAAGATTGTGCGGTGCACTTCGAGATATTCAGCGCGCGAAGAGATGTTAAACCATTTTCCGTCGTCCATTACCACGCCGCCGATTCTGGCGCCTTGGCCTATCCAATCGGCAATGATCGGAATAAACGAGATCTTTTTGCGCGGCGGAATCCGCTGGAAAATCGCCGAGTTCCAAACCGCGATATTGGCAAAATCAAAATTTCCCGCGACGCCGTAGCGGTTGCTGATGTCCACGACACGTTGATCGCGCAAAGCCACAGCTGAGGCCAAACCAGTGTGACGCAAAGCGAGCGTCACGTCGTTTCCGCGACGGAAATGTTCGTCGATCAAAGGTTGGAGTTCGACGTTGGTTAAAATATCCCCGCTGTAGGTCAGGAACGGTTCGCTGCCGAAATGACTTTCCGCGTTCTTGACGCCCCCGCCTGTTTCGAGCAGATCCGGCTCGTGAATGAGCGTGGTAGGAAAGCCGGCATACTCGCGCGCGGCAAAGAAACTTTGGAACAGTTCCGGGTGCCGGTGCGTGTTGATGACGAATCTATTCATTCCCACACCTATCAAATGATCGAGCGCGAAAGTAACGAGCGGCTTTTGAAAGATCGGGATGAGCGGCTTCGGCAGCTCGTCGGTCAATGGGCGCAAGCGCATGCCTAGACCCGCTGCCAAAACGAATGCCTGAGTGATTTCGTTCACGAGCAGAAAATCGAGAGATTCCTCGACTTCGCTCGGAATGACAAGCGAAGTGTTCCGTGCGATTCGCTATCTCAGGTAAAGCGTCCGCGTGCCGAAGTCGATGATGCCATGGTGCCGTCGCAGCGTTTCTGCACCTAGCAACCCGGCGACTGGCGGCGATCCGTCCAACAATCCGTCGTGAATGAGTCCTTCAAGGTCTATCACGCCAACGTCCTTGCCCATAATATCGACCGAGCCGACGGTCAGCTTGCGAATGTTTGCCACACGCACGCCGCGCTCTTTCAGATTCACGGCCGAGGAGCTATATTGCGTCTCGCGAGTGGCAATTCGCATCCGTCGGACAAACGAGCGGTGCAATAGCGTTGTGAACGAGCCCGTATCAACCATGAGTTTTGCCGCTTTTCCGTTCACCGATCCGTTCACATACAGGTTGTAACCATCGCTGACCTGAATCGGAACAGCGCGTAACCCGCGCCGATTGAAGCCAGGGAAGCTCCCGAGGACATTTGGGTCGGTCTTCAGAATCAGTAATTGCTTTTCACAGTCCAGAACTGCTTGTGTCGGGAAAAGAATGTCTGCTCCAATGATCCCGTCGATCTGCGGTTCGTGCGCCATTCGCGCAGCGCGCGCAGAACCGCCGAGATCCACCGTGACCACAGGCTCATCGACAAGAGTCAGTCCGCCGATTCGCAGTTCGCGCGCGATCGCCACATTGTTGAATGCGCCGTTGATTTGGACGCGTGCGGGCAAACTTGATTCGGCGGTGATCGGTTTGAGCCGAAAATATTGGCGGCGATTCAAGGCAATCGCGCTCACGGGTGCACCGCTATCGACCGTCAACCATGCGGGTCTGCCATTAATGAAGGCACGGAGCAACAAATGATTTTGTCGCGAGCGGACGAGCGGCAATGCTTCAAACTGCGACGCTGTACGCGCGAAAGCGCCATGCGGCGTGGCAGTCAATTCGATGACCAAACCCAGAGCAACGCTGCAAACCCACAGCAAGCGTCGTGCACGCAGCAGATGATTTGAGGTCATCGGTGGCGGGGAGATTACACCCTTCTTTTTTCCCGTAAAATGATTTGAGCAGTTTTTTGGCATTGCGCCGGACACGCGGTTGATGATTAACTCTCCGCCAATCCACGGATTCGATATGGCAAGCGCAGTTACCGAAGCACCTGTAGCCGAAGAAAAACTCGTTAGGGGACTCGGGTTGTTGGACTCCACGATGCTTGTGGCCGGCTCGATGATCGGCTCGGGAATTTTTATCGTCTCGTCGATCATTGCCCGCCAGGTCGGTTCGCCGGGATGGCTACTCGTTGTTTGGATCGTGACGGGGTTACTGACGCTGACAGCCGCGCTCTCATACGGCGAACTGGCGGCGATGATGCCGAAGGCCGGCGGCCAATACGTGTATCTTCGCGAAGCATTCTCGCCGCTGTGGGGATTCCTTTACGGCTGGACGCTTTTCCTTGTGATTCAGACCGGCACAATTGCAGCGGTCGCAGTTGGATTCGCCCGCTACATGGGCGTGCTTGTGCCGTGGGTGTCGGAAAGCAATTACGTTATCACGCCGATCCGGTTTGGCGGGTACGCATTGTCGCTTTCGACGGCACAATTCGTGGGCCTGGCGCTCATTGGATTTCTGACATTCACGAACACACGAGGTTTGGAAATCGGCAAACTTATCCAAAACGTTTTTACGACTGCAAAAACTGGCGCGCTGCTCGCGCTAATCGTGCTCGGAATCATAATCGGGTTGAAGTCTGGTGCAGGCGCGGAAAACTTCAGAGACTTCTGGACGGTGCGTGGGGATCTGCAAGACGTCGGCGCAGGTTTAACCGCAGCGGCCGCATTCGGGCTCTTCGTCGGAATTTGCGTGGCACAGACGAACTCTTTGTTCTCTGCCGACGCATGGAACAACATCACTTTTACCGCCGGGGAAGTAGTGAATCCGCGGCGCAACGTGCCGCTTTCCCTCGCATTGGGCACGTTTCTGGTGATCGGACTTTATTTGCTCGCAAATGTCGCTTACCTCGCGACCCTACCATTCAACGCAATCCAGAACGCGCCCAGCGATCGGGTCGCCTCCGAAACGGCGAACGTAATTTTTCCGGGCGCTGGCGCGACAATCATGGCGATCGCGATCATGATTTCGACGTTCGGTTGCAATAACGGGCTGATCCTTGCCGGTGCTCGCGCCTACTATGCCATGGCCAAAGATGGGCTTTTCTTTCGACGCGTCGGCGAGCTAAACAAATGCCGCGTCCCGGCGTGGGCGCTTGTTATCCAAGGCATTTGGGCCGGCGCACTCGTTTTGCCACGTACAGTCAAAACCGATGCAGCCGGCAACGTGACCGGCTACGGCAATCTCTACGGCAACTTGCTCGACTACGTCATCTCGGCCGCACTGATTTTTTATATTTTGACAATCATCGGGATCTTTTTGCTGCGCCGAAAGCAGCCGAACACTGAGCGGCCGTACAAGGCGTTTGGCTACCCAGTCGTGCCCGGGCTGTACATAATCGGCGCGACGGTCATTCTTGTCGTGCTGTTCATGTATCAAACGGCCACTACTTGGCCGGGATTGATCATCGTACTAACGGGCGTCCCGGTTTATTTCCTCTGGAAAAAAGCAAATCACACTCGAAGCGGAACCGGGCACCCGCCCGCTAGCTAGCGAAGGAGAACACAACGCATGGCAGGTTTATTCGCAAAAAAATCGTTAGAGCGGCTGATGACAGAGGCGCAGGACGTTGGGGAACATAGCCTCAAACGGTCCCTCGGGCCGATTAACTTGGTCATGCTGGGCATTGGAGCAATCATCGGCGCGGGTCTGTTCGTGCGAACGGCCGCGGCAATCGCCGATCGTGCGGGTCCTTCCGTGGTGCTCGCGTTCGTTGTCGCAGGAATCGGCTGCGCATTTGCCGGCCTGTGTTACGCCGAATTTGCGTCAATGATCCCAGTCGCCGGCAGCGCCTATACCTATTCCTACGCCACGATGGGAGAATTGGTAGCATGGATCATTGGGTGGGATCTCATTCTCGAGTACGCGGTCGGCGCGGCAACAGTGGCAATCGCGTGGAGTGCGTACGCTAACCGGGTGCTCGACTGGTTTGGCTTGCGCATACCATACCAATGGGCGCACTCGCCTTTTGAACATGACATCAACAGCGGTGTTCACGGCATTATGAACATACCGGCCGTGTTGATTCTGCTAGTACTGACGCTTCTGCTGATTCGAGGTACGAAAGAATCGGCATTCATAAACGGCATCATCGTCATTTTGAAGGTAAGCATCGTGTTGCTCGTGATCGGCATCGGGTGGCACTTTATCAATCCGGCGAACCACACGCCGCTTATTCCGGCACCGACCACGTACGTCACACCGCAAGGCATCACACACTCGTATGGAGGAATCCTCGGGATTCTCGGCGCGGCGGGCGTTGTGTTTTTCGCCTACATCGGGTTTGATGCTGTCAGTACCGCGGCGCAAGAGGCGCGAAACCCTAAACGCGACATGCCGATCGGCATCCTCGGTTCTCTGGTAATCTGCACGATTCTGTATGTGCTCTTCTCGTATGTCTTGAGCGGCGTCGCCACCGTGCAGGATTTCCGTACCCAAGGTCGTGAAGCGTCCGTCGCGTTCGCCATCACGAAATACATGCCGGGCTATGAATGGCTGTCGAAGTCTGTGACAGTCGCAATTCTTGCCGGCTTCTCATCCGTGATTCTCGTCATGCTGCTGGGTCAATCACGCGTTTTTTATTCGATGAGTCGCGACGGATTGGTCCCGAAAATCTTTTCCGACGTGCACCCGAAATTTAGAACCCCGTACAAGTCGAACATTCTTTTCTTTTTGTTCACCGGAATCTTCGGCGCGTTCATTCCAGAGGACGTTGTGGGTGAGATGACCAGCATTGGAACACTGTTTGCATTCATGCTTGTTTGCGCCGGGGTTTGGATCTTGCGCTCCTCACGGCCCGATCTGGAACGTTCGTTTCGCGTTCCCGCGGTACCGGTTGTTTCCACGCTCGGCATTATCGTTTGCGGCGCGATGATTTATGGTCTCGGCTGGACGAATTGGATGCGGTTGCTTGTTTGGCTTGTGATTGGACTGATCTTCTATTTTAGCTACGGCAAATATCACAGCCGCATCAGCGCGCCACCGCCGGAAATGCCTGAGGGCATTCAACTGAAGCGCTAAAGCCTGTAGCAGAAGCTTAACGCCAGCTGCTCTCGCCGAATTCGCGAGATGGGCTGGTCGCCCCAAATGCTGGCTGTCCCCTGGTGAGCTTCTCGAGCTTCTCGACGTCGGTCTCGTCAAAGCGGCGCCATGCCGCTGCGATCTGTGGCAGCGAAATCGCTAGCTCGCGAAGAACTTCTTTGTCGGCAGCAGTGAGTGGGTTTGATTGTTCGCTGTTAAGCACGTGCTTTTCGAATCGAGAGATGGCGACGGCTAAGGGAATCTTACTGTCCGATTCGAACAGATTGAGAAGCTGTTGGAAGGCGACATGAAAGGGAATCGTAGCGAGATCAACGTCTGCGGTTTTGCCAATCGCGCTAGGCGGCATCACGATCTCCGGTGACGTCGCAGCAGAATGCCATGCGTCTGCAGGCTGGTAATACCCGATCTCAACGCGATAAGAGGTATGTAGTCCCGATGTTGTGAGATAATGCATCATGGCCATCGGCTCTACAGCCACGCTTTTTTCCTGGAGCCCATCTGCGCCATACAGGCGAAGATGGACCTGTCGATCCACTGGCAGTACCTTTTCAAACAAAGACGGCCAATCAATATTCCAGCTGGCGAAGATGGTGCGTGCATCACGTGCGATGGCGAACAGGAGTGGCTGCCCATGCGCGCGCGTCAGACCCATGCGATCATGGACATCATGCAGTGGTCCGTTTTCTGCGAGACGCACCATGGGATCCTTGCGGATTTTGAAACCGCGACGAGCCTCGAATCTTCCCGCGTTGCGTTTTGTTTTTCCTTTCGCCATTCTTGGAAGACCGTCGCGCAAATCAGTTAAAGGCCAACTGTGATTGACGCGCAATCTCAAAATCAGTGAGAAAGAATGAGCCCAAAAATCGTCGAACTTGAGGACCTTTCCGATCGCTGCGAGAAGCTGCGGTCGGCCGGGAAGAAGATTGTAGCCACGAACGGATGTTTTGATCTGCTGCACGTTGGGCATGTGCGGTATTTGCAGGCGACACGAGCGCTCGGCGATCTTTTGGTTGTCGGATTGAATGGTGACGGTTCCATCCACAAGCTAAAAGGAGCAGGACGCCCGATCACAACCCAAAGTGATCGCGCGGAGATCCTCGCCGCCTTGGCATGTGTCGATCTGGTCACGATTTTCCCAGAAATCCGGGCCACGAAGTTTCTCGCTGCGGTCCGCCCCGCCGTTTATGTCAAAGGCGGCGATTACACCTCGGAGACACTGGATGAAGAAGAGCGTGCAACATTGAAGGAAATCGGCGCGGAGATTCACCTCATTCCATTCGAGAGAGGCTATTCGACTTCGAGACTGATCGACCAAATCTGTAAAGGCAGGAATTAAACAACAAACCGAACTAGATGAAACGCCTGCCAATTGGAATTCTCGGGTCGGGGAAAGGAAGCAACTGCCGTGCGATTTTCGAGCGCATCCGGTCAGGCGATCTCGCTGCGGAAGCGCGTCTGGTGGTTTCGGATGTTCTGGATGCACCGATCCTTGATATCGCGCGGGAGTTTGGTGTCGCGAATGCGTATTTGCCGCCGGGTAGATTTCGCACGCGTTTGGAGCCTGAAATAGAGGAGCAGCTTGTGAAAACGTTGCGCGATGCCGGTGTGGAACTTGTCGTTCTCGCCGGTTTCATGCGCGTCTTGCATGAACCAATATTGAAGGCGTTCCCGCGTCGCATTATCAACATTCACCCATCGCTTCTGCCTAAATTCCCAGGACTTGAATCGTGGAAACAAGCTCTCGTCGCTGGCGAAACAGTGACCGGTTGCACGGTGCACTACGTCGACGAACGAATTGATCACGGGCAAATACTTGCACAGCGAGAGGTCAGAATTTTGCCTAACGACACCGCGGAGAGCCTGCATGCTCGGATTCAAATACTTGAGCACGAACTATATCCGGCCGTTATCGCCGAATTCTGCGAAAGATATGATGAAGCGAGCCAACAAGTTGGATGTTGCCCAGATAAATAGATCTTTAAGCTGCCTGGCTACGCTTGTTCAGGCTTCGGCTCGCGCTTCAGTAGCTCTTCCAAGGCAACAGCCGGCTTTTTCTGCTGATATAAGATCGAGTACACTTGATCGGTAATAGGCGTGCCAATATTCAAACGCCGCGCGCAGTCCCAGGCGCTTCGCGCGGTCGGAATGCCTTCCGCGACCGTTTTCATGGAGGCTGTGATTTCCGGCAACGCTTCACCTCGCCCGAGCCGTTTCCCGACGGTGTGATTGCGGCTGCGCTCGCTGTAGCACGTCAATATCAGATCACCCGCGCCGCTTAGTCCATAAAAGGCATTCGCTGTTCCACCCATAGCTACTCCGAACCGAACCAGCTCAGCCAATGACCGGGTGACCAGTGCTGCTTTGGCGTTGTCGCCGAGTCCAAGACCGTCACTGATTCCCGCGGCAACGGCGAACACGTTCTTCAATGCGCCACCGAGCTCAATCGAGACCACATCCAGGCTGGTGTAAATGCGGAAGCGTGGGCTTCCCAACGCGGTTTGTAGATCCGCGGCGCAATCGCCGTCATCACAGGCAATGACGGTCGCGGTGGGAAGATCTCTGGCGACTTCGGTCGCGAGATTTGGACCGGATAACACCGCGATTTTATTCTCCGGGAAAATCTCGCGCAGGATCTCCGTCATCCTCATCCCGCTGCCGTGTTCAATCCCCTTTGTGCAACTCAGCAATATCGGATGAGTAAAGCCAATCACTTTCGCCAAGTGCGCCGCTATGTTGCGCAATGCCGTCGACGGCGTGGCAAGTACGATCAGGTCGGCATCGGCGCAATCGCTAAGTTCGGAGGTAATGTGCACTGAATCAGGAAGCTGGAGCCCGGGAAGATAATCGCTGTTTTCGCGCGTCTTTTGCATACGTGCGATCCGACCCGCGTTGTGGCCCCAGAGGACAATTTGTCGACCGTCCTTTGCCCACAAACCAGCTAACACGGTTCCCCAACCGCCGGCACCGATGATTGCTGTCTTCACAATTCTCATTTTCGAGTAAAGCGCGGTTCGGTGCCGCGGATCAGCCGCGAAAGATTTGAACGATGACGCCAAATGACAACCGCTGCGACGCAGGCGGAAGAATAAACTAGCGGGTTTCGTTTGTTTTGATCCTGCGAACTAACCACGAGAATCACGATCGGTAGGACGACCGCAGCTGTGATGGAAGCCAATGAAACGTATCGGGTCAGCCAGAACACAATTACCCAAATAGCAACGCCTACGAGCGTTGCCACCGGCGTCAACGCCAAGAGTGCTCCCGCGGAAGTAGCGACGCCTTTTCCTCCCTTAAACTTAAGCCATGGTGGATACAAGTGCCCGAGAATGCTAGACATCGCCGCGAGGATTCCAACTATTTCGGAGGAATTCCACTCCGGCGGCCGTCCGGGCGCCATCAGCATCGAGATCTTTACCGCCCCGAACCCCTTTAAAAAGTCCAGCGCAAATACTGGGTAACCATATCCCTTACCCAGGACACGCACCACGTTAGTCGCGCCAACGTTACCACTACCGGCCTTTCGGATATCAATTCCTGCGAGTCGACCAGCTAGATAGCCGAAAGGAATTGATCCCAAGAGATAGCTGCCAATTAAGACCGCGACCAAGGTGACCATTGCAGCGCAGTTATCTTAGCTCTGCAGCGTTCGCGTATTCATAACGTAAGAAATTCCGATTCAGCCAAATATGTATAATAGAAATATCGGATGGAGTGATTCCGCTGATACGTGCCGCTTGGCCGAGTGAGGTTGGTCTCAAACTCGATAGCTTCTGTCTGGTTTCTGATCTCAGCCCAGCAATTTTATCGTAATCGAGGCCATCCGGAATCTTCTGATTTCGCTTGCGGTCGAGCCGTTGATTGTGCTCAGACTGGCGTGCGGCGTATCCTTCGTATTTGAAGTCCGTTTGAAGCAGCTCCCAGATCGCCAGCGGCACGCACGACAGCATGTCACTAGGCAAGGTTCTCACATCAAAATCGGGCTGCTTGAAGAGCCGAGAAAGAGGGTTTCCATTTAGTTTAGTTCCTGCAGCTATCGAGCGAGCCTGCTCCAGTAAGTGCATTTTCTCTTTGAAACTGTGAAATCTTGTTTCACTGACCAGTCCTGTGCTAAATGCGGAACCGGTCAAACGCTGATCGGCGTTGTCGTGTCGCAAAGATATTCGATCTTCAGCGCGACTGGTGAACATGCGATATGGTTCGTCTGTCCCTTTAGTGACAAGATCATCAATGAGGACGCCGATATAAGCTTCTCTCCTACTCAACACCAACGGCGCGCGGTTTTGGATCTTTAAAGCGGCGTTAGCTCCAGCGATCAGTCCTTGAGCTGCCGCCTCTTCATATCCGGAGGTGCCATTAATTTGGCCCGCAAAGTATAGTCCGCTGACAATTTTCGTTTCTAGAGTAGGCAGAAGTTGTCTCGGCGGGAAATAGTCATATTCAACGGCGTAACCAGGCCGCATGATCTCCGCTTGCTCCAGTCCCGGGATCGAATGCACGAACGCCAGCTGGACCTCATATGGTAGACTGGTGGAGATTCCGTTTACGTAGTACTCGCTGGTGTGGCGTCCTTCCGGTTCGAGGAACAACTGATGCGAGGCTTTATCCGCGAATTTAATCACCTTATCTTCAATGGACGGGCAATATCGCGGCCCTACCCCTTGAATTCGCCCTGCGTACAGCGGTGATCTGTGCAAGTTGGCTCGAATGATTTCATGTGTTTTTTGAGTGGTGTGGGTAATCCAGCATGGCAATTGTTCCACGTGGAACTGACCGTCACGAACTCGGTTCAGGGTGAAGATTTCACCAACGCCACTGCCAATCTCGTCCGAATTGAAGGCAAACCCGGAGGGCGGCTCATCGCCCAGTTGAATCGAGCAACGCGTAAAATCAATCGATCGCCCATTCAGGCGGCAAGGCGTGCCAGTCTTGAATCGCCCTACTTGGAAACCCATTTCCTGCAGGTTTGCGCTCAGGCTTGAACTGGCGTCCGCCATCCGTCCACCTGGCTTACTATTTTCGCCGACATGCAACAGCCCTCTCAAGAATGTCCCGGAGGTGATCACAATGGTCCGAGCGGCAATCGCCACGCCCATATCAGTCTCGACGCCAATTACCGCTCCGGCCTCGTCAATAACGCGCGAGACAGTTCCTTGTTTAACGTCGAGGTTCGCTGCCGCCTCCAAAATGGCTTTCATCCGAAATTGGTACGCCTTTTTGTCGCATTGAACTCTGGGTGCACGTACCGATGGGCCTTTTTTCTGGTTCAGCATTCGAAACTGGATTCCGGTTGCATCAGCATTAAGCCCCATTGCTCCTCCCATAGCGTCGATTTCGCGAACAATATGTCCTTTTGCCAGTCCGCCGATTGCAGGGTTGCACGACATCTGCCCGATAGTATCCAGGTTCTGGGTCAACATCAGTGTGCGGCAACCGATCCGGGCGGCCGCCAGTGCCGCTTCGATTCCGGCATGTCCGCTCCCTACTACGATTACGTCATAATCGGTTAACAACTTAAACATAAATTGCGTAATACAAAACTGTTACTTCGATAGTATGCGATGCTCCAAGCGATCTTTTGGTGGCTTGCCGGATCCTCGTTCCGGTGGCGGTTGAATCGCCCGATGCGCGACACGACCCAAAACAATCAATAGCAAAACGGTTGTGATGAACGCGCCGCCCCAAATCCAATACTCGACCGTCC
>JBBQRI010000049.1:0-13508 GCA_038214915.1 Chthoniobacterales bacterium | reverse complement strand
TACCACACTGCTCTCATGAAAGGGCAATTCCCAGTTACGTTTCTTTTTGTTGAGCTCGATCCCAGCTCTGTGGATGTAAATGTGCACCCGGCAAAGCGCGAGGTCCGTTTTCGCGATCCCAAGGGCGTGCGCGAGGCGGTGGTTCGCTGCATTCAGCAGACACTGGAACACGCTCGGGCTGGCTGGCAGGAAAAATTTAGTGCACCAGTCCGGGAGCCGGACGCTGCGGTTTCCGCTAAAGCAGTTCCCGATCTAAGCCTGCGCTCCGAGGTAACTGCTCCCGAGGCAACGCATCGCGAATTACCGCACCTCGGCAACGTAGCAGGGGTCGCTGACACCGGCCGGGCACGAGGCTTAGAAATTGCAGGGCAGGTGCCCCGCCTCCCAGAACGCCACTTCGATTCAGCAGGCGATGCGGCTCCCCTACAACCGCAACAGCGCGTTACAAAACCTGCTCAGCAGCAATTCGAGATCATCGGCGTACTCAGCAAGCTGTATGTCCTGATGGAAAATGCCAACGGCCTTGTCCTGGTGGATCAACACGCCGCACACGAGCGGGTCCTCTTCGAAGAATTGCGGCGCAGAATGGAAGAGCAGGGGGTGCCCACGCAAAAGTTGCTTCTGCCGCAAACTTTCGACGTGCCGCCGCGCGACGCAGATTGGATCGAGCACAATCTGTTGGTCCTGCAAAAGATGGGAATCGGGATTGAGAGTTTCGGTCCGGACACGTTCAAGATCGACAGTCTTCCGAGCTTTCTCGATGTGTCGGACGCGGCGCAATTCATGCGCAAAGTGATTGACGATTTGAAGAGCGCCGGCAACAGCGCCTCACCGATGCGACTGGGTGAAGAAATGATCGCGAAAAGCGTTTGCCGTCACGCCGTGAAAGCGAACGATCCGTTGCGTTACCTTGAGGTGGAAAAGTTGGTTCGCGATTTACTCGAATGCGATCTCCCTTACTGCTGCCCGCATGGGCGACCAACGATGATCCAGATTTCCCTTGCCGAATTGGAAAAAAAATTCGGACGAAAGATTTGATTGTGCGCTGCTCGTGATCGTCATCCGTTCATTTGGATTTTGATTAAATCCCGAATGCTTGCCATTTCGGATTCGGGCAGGTTTAATTTGCCGCGGTGAAGAAAATCGAGGCCATCATTAAACCATTCAAAGCCGAGCCGGTCCGAGAAGCGTTAATGGCGGCAGGCGTGGAAGGAATGACTCTAAGCGAAGTAAAGGGATTTGGCCGGCAGAAGGGACACAGCGAGATTTATCGCGGCACCGAGTACACCGTGGATTTTCTTCCAAAGATTAAATTTGAGATCGTGATCGCCGATGATCGCGCGCAGCGCGCAGTCGAGGCAATTCTGCAAAAGGCCAAGACCGGCAAGATCGGCGACGGCAAAATTTTTGTGACTGAGGTAGAAGAAGCGGTCCGTATCAGAACTGGTGAACGAGGAATGGAAGCGCTGTGAGTGTGAAGCGCTCACGCCTCAACTGTCATGTTGAGGGAAGCGCTGCAACGAAATGCGAAGCATGAGGCCAGGCTTTCCAACATCTCGGTCTACTTGTATTGGCGCTCACTCGATTGATGATCCGAGATTGAAAGCCTGGCCTCGCGGACTTCGTCCGCTGCGTTGCAGCTTCGCTTCGCTCAGAATGACAGTGACGGGTAAGGTTTAGGCCAAAATATGTACGATTATTTACTTTCCGTGTTTCTGGGGATCGTCGAAGGATTGACCGAATTTCTTCCTGTGAGTTCCACCGCGCATTTGCGTATCTGCGAAGCGCTGTTGCATATCGATCTGCATGATGGGTTCTGGAAAATGTACACGATCGTGATCCAACTCGGAGCGATTCTCGCTTTGCCGGTTTATTTTTGGGGTCGCATTGTGCGGTTTGTTAGCACGTTTCCGAAGGGCGAACGCGGCAATCGCACCATCTTCACGAATCCGTTGAGCCTCACGCTGATCGCATTTGTGGTGACGGCGGTTCCCGCGTGGGCTCTCGCAAAAGTCATCGGCAAGAACCTGGAAAGTCTCTGGGTGATGGCTATGGCGCTGCTCGTCGGCGGCATCATCATGTGGATCGTTGACGCCGTTTTTGCTCGGCCACGCACGATGCACATGGAGGAAATGACGCTGCCGCAGGCGGTTTGGATCGGCGCCGCGCAAATTCTCTCCGCTGTTTTCCCTGGCACGTCGCGCTCAATGTCCACGATTGCTGCCGGACAAATCGCCGGCATGTCGCGTCCGGCCGCACTTGAATTTTCGTTTTTTCTGTCGATGCCGACGATGATAGCCGCTGTGGGATACGATTTCCTGAAGAGCGTGATACCGCACCATCACGAAGCGGAGATTGCGCCGCTAACGATCACTCCGCATCAATGGGTCGTGATCGCAATTGGATTTGTTGTTTCATTTTTCGTCGCGCTTGCGGTCGTCGCATGGTTCATGAACTGGGTTCGCGCGCGCGGATTTGTGCCGTTTGCGGTTTACCGGATTGTGCTCGGTCTCGGATTGTTGACGCTGTTGATGCGTGGAATGATGTGATCAGCTAAAATGGAACCAAACGTCATTCTTCCCGACCTGCAAAGCGCGGTCATTTGCGAGGACGTCCGCTGTGAAGTCAACGGCATGCAAACTCTCGTGGGCGTGCTGAGTGTGATCCCGGCGCCCGCATTACCTATCAATTATTTCCGGCTCTGCATCTGGACCCGCTGGTGCAGCGGCTCCGGCAAATTTCGCCAAAAATCTCGCCTCATAGGCGTGGACGAACAGCAGGTAGTCGCGCAGGCGGAGGTCGAGTTTGTGCTGAAAGAGATGGAAGGCCACGCGACCAATGTCCATTACTTTGGCGGCGTGCAGTTTCAACAGTACGGCATGCATCACGTCGAGATTTACCTGGAAAACGAATTGCAGCTGCGCTTTCCGTTGCCGGTGGTTCAGGTGCAGCAGCGCCCGCCTGGTTGAATTCGGCAACGTCTCATGAACGAGGGCTTGTGAATGGGTTGAATCGTTTGTCAGGCGGTATCATGCTGAAACGATTTTTCCGGGCAGTACTTTGCAGCGTCATCCTCATCGGGAAAATACATGCGCAGGAAGTGATCGTTGCCCGCGAAAAAAAACCCGAGCTTCCCGCGCAAACACCGCAGCCTTCTGAACAGCTTGTTTCAGAATCCCCGACACCAGCGCCCCGCAAATCCAAGTCACGCGAGAAGAATTCCGCTCCCGCAAAACTCACGCTTGAAGAAATGCGAGCGGCCGGGGTGCGCGCTGCAGAGGGATTGAATAGCCGACCTGGTTCGCAATCGACGAAAACGCGCGAGCCCGATGTCGAGAGCGCTCCGGTGCCGAATCCCACTGTTGCTGAAACTCCCAGCCCCTTGAAAAGAGAAACACCGGTTGAGCAAAGGAGTTCGTCTAGCCCCTCCAGATCGCGAAGTACAAACATCGAGGGGATGGGCCCGATTCGGCCCACAATGATGGAATCCGGACGAGAAGCGCCGAGCCCTTCTCCCTCTGGAAGGTGAGCGGGAGCTCGCGCGAGATGAGGTAGGGGCGGGCAGTCCTCTGCACGCCGTTAGCTGGCAGATCCAAAGTGGCGCGCACGGATTCGCGCGCCCTACCTGCCGATTCCGACCGCAGGGAATAAGAAGCGCCTAAATTGCAAAATGTGTTGCGCGGCGATGCCGCTAACTTATTATCTGTGGGCAAGTCCCGACTGTGTCCCGCAGGATGCGTCGGGAAAATTTTTTGCCCATTTTCGATTTCACATGGCGAACACAATTTTGATCGGAATGCAGTGGGGCGACGAGGGCAAAGGCAAGATTATCGATGTGCTTACTGCGCGAGCGGACATAGTTGTCCGCAGCCAGGGCGGCAATAATGCCGGGCACACAGTCATTCACCGCGGCGTGAAATATGTGCTGCATTTGATTCCGTCGGGAATCCTGCGTCACCGCAAAGTCTGCGTGATCGGAAACGGCGTGGTTATCGATCCAGTCGCGCTTGTGGCCGAGATAGATGGCCTGCGCCAATTAGGAGTCAACATCGACAAAAACTTGCTCATCAGCGATTGCGCGCATCTCGTTCTACCCTATCACCGGATCCTCGACGAGCAGCGCGAGCTGCGCCGCGGCCGGATCGGCACCACCAAACGGGGAATCGGCCCAGCCTACGGAGACAAGGCGGCGCGCACGGGCTTGCGCACCTCTGACCTGACGCAGCCGATTGTGTTCTCGAAAAAATTGCAGGCGAAGATCATCGAGAACAACAGAATCCTTCAGGCGCTCGGTGCGAAGCCCATCAGTTTTCGCGACGTGAACGAAACGTATCTTGCTGCCGGCAAAAGATTGCGGCCGTATGTGACGAACACGGTGGTTTACCTGCACCGGGCGATGGATCGAGGCAAACAAATCTTGTTCGAAGGCGCGCAGGGAACATTCCTCGATATCGATCACGGCACCTACCCGTATGTAACTTCCTCAAACACGACAGCGGGCGGCGCGTGCACCGGCACCGGCGTGCCACCGCATCGGATGGATCGTGTCCTCGGCGTGATGAAGGCCTACTCGACGCGAGTAGGGGACGGCGCATTGCCTACGGAAGACGCGCAATTGGCGCAGATGCTTCACAGTCTCGGCCGCGAATTCGGCGCGACAACCGGACGCAAACGCCGCTGTGGTTGGTTCGACGCTGTGGCGATTCGTTATGCGGGCATGATCAACGGCATCGATGAGATCGCGATCACCAACCTGGATGGACTAGATCAGGTCGATCCAATTCGCATTTGTGTTGGTTACCAGCTATCCGGAAAACGGCTGGATGTTCCGCCGTGTGACGCAACTCAACTGGCAAATTGCGAGCCGGTCTACGAAGAAGTCGCTGGCTGGAACACGTCTACACACACTGCGCGCAAATTTTCGCAGCTTCCTTCGGCCGCGAGAAAATATGTCAGATACATCTCCGAACTGGCTGGTGCAAAACTCTCGATGGTGAGCGTCGGCCCCGCGCGCGGGGAGACAATCATCCTGTAACTTCGTCGCGGCAGCCGACGGAGAAGAATACTGTAGTTCCGTCAATTGGGTTCGGATTTGCCACCCGTGATATTTGCCTTTCTCTCCCAACTTCCAACAGTTAGGACTGCACCGAATCTGTGAGCACTAAAACTGTTCCCCGCCACATCGCCATAATCATGGATGGCAACGGTCGTTGGGCGAAGTCGCGCGGACTGCCTCGCATCAAAGGCCACGAAGCCGGTGCCCAGGCTGTTCGAGAATGTGTCGAAGGTTGCGGCGAGTTAAAGGTGGAATATCTCACGCTTTACGCGTTCTCCGCTGAAAACTGGCAGCGCCCCAGAACTGAAATCATCGCGCTGATGCGTTTGCTGGAAAGATTTTTAAAGGAGAAAACGCCGGAATTGCTAGAGAAGAATGTGCGTCTTCAGGCGATTGGCCGGTTGACTGATTTGCCTCAAGGCGCCCAGGAACAACTTCACAAGAGTATCGAGCAAACTGCCGGCAACACCGGTCTCACGCTCGTCCTGGCACTCAGCTACGGCGGCCGGCTGGAGATTATCGACGGCATCAAAAGTTTGCTTCGCGCCATCGAACTGGGACACATCGACAGGGCGATGATCGATGTGGCGATGTTCAGCAAACATCTTTACACCCGTTACTATCCCGATCCCGACCTCCTTATCCGCACGTCCGGCGAAATGCGGCTCTCGAATTTTCTGCTCTGGCAAACTTCCTACACGGAGATGTACGTCACGCCAAAGCTGTGGCCTGACTTCAAAAAGCAAGATCTATTGGCCGCAGTCGAAGAATTCGGTCGCCGCCAGCGGCGTTACGGAGCGGTGGAGTAGGCGAACGTCAGGCTGATGATGCAGCTGGTGCGTGAGAAGCACAAATTCGTGTTTATTCGCGTGCATTAGTGGTACAAATGGACAGCGATATGAGATTCGAAGGTCAGGTTGCAGTTGTCACCGGAGCAGGACGAGGCATCGGACGCGCGATTGCTTTGCGCTTCGCCAGCGAAGGCGCGCGTATGGCATGTGTGAGTCGGACGGAGGAAAACGCAAAAAAGACTGTTGATGAAATCAACGATCTCCGGAGTGAATCAGCAAAAGCGTACGCAGTCGATGTCGCAGATCATGCAGCTGTGCAAAAAATCGCGGCTCGGATTCTGGAGGATTTTGGTCGGGCCGACATCCTGGTAAACAACGCGGGTGTGACGCGCGATGCGCTTGCGATGCGAATGTCCCTTGAAGATTGGGACGCTGTCATCAACACCAACTTGCGAGGCGCGTTTAGTTTTATCCACGCATTAGTTCGCGCGATGACCAAGCAGCGCAACGGCCGCATCATCAATATCAGCTCTGTGATCGGTTTGATGGGCAACGCCGGGCAGACAAATTACGCGGCGAGCAAGGCAGGCTTGATCGGGCTAACCAAATCGCTCGCGCGCGAACTGGCCAGCCGCAATATCACAGTCAATGCCGTGGCGCCGGGTTTTGTAATAACCGACATGACCGTCGGGCTATCCGATCAAGTTAAGGATACGATTCACAGCAAAATCCCACTCGGAAGGACCGGGACACCGGAGGAAATTGCCGCCGCGGTGGCATTCCTTGCATCGCCAGAAGCCGCTTACATTACGGGTCAGGTGCTGTGTGTCGACGGCGGCATCGCGATGTGAGGTATAAAATCCGCTGAGGACAGCGGACACTACAGCTTCGCTGCGTGTCGTAGCGCGGGCTGTCCTCAGCGCACTCTCACGCGCGTTGCACGATCGTCACTCGGCCTTCCGCTATGAGAATTGTCGCGGCCAAAAGGATAAACTCGTAAATCGTATTTGCGCCTTCGCCGTAAAGACGTGTCGCCGAAATCCGAAGCGGCAAATGAATGTAATCTAGTCGTGTCACGTGTAAGCGTCCGTTCCGCAACGCAGCCAGATATCCGGGTGGCGCGATCGCACCCGCAGCGCGCGCCCGCAAACCGCCGTGAATAGCCGCTGCTTGCGCACCGTATTCGAAAGCGTGTACGGCGGACAAATGCCCATGGCGGCGCAATGGATTTGCCGGATCACGATGTGTATTACTGACGCACGCGATCGATTGATCGTCCCACTGCACGACCTCATCCAACAGGCACATCAGGCCGGAATGGGGAATCAGCGTGCGAATTTCCGCTTTGTTGATTGCGATATAATTCGCCATTGCAGGAGCCCAGCACGATTCGCAGCGATGATCGCCCACGAAACAGTTCTTCTTTATTCAATCCCAGAATGAATAAAAGTTGAACCAGTTGTAAGGCGCCAGACGCGCATAATGCTCCAGCCGCGCGACGTAGCGCTGCATCCACGACTGAATCTCCTCGGCGCGATGCTCCCGATTCAACACGATCTCGTCGGCGAAATGTTCGAAGTGAATGTCGTAGCGATTCCCGCCGCGGTAGAGGCCGAAAAACAAAATGACGGGGCAATGCATCATGGCAGCAAGCAACATCGGCCCGGACGGCAAGGTCGTAGGCGCGCCGAGGAAGTCACAGCGGGTTGTCTTATCGGCGCCGAAAACGCGATCGCCTAACATCCCGACGAAGCAGCCCGCATCCAGGCTCTCCCTGGCCCTGATCAATGTATCGGGTCGGTCGGGTGCGATCACCGTGCCCGCAATCATGGGATTAAGCCCGTCCAAAAACCGGCTGATATTCCGGTTATGCGTAGTGTCCATTAGTACCTTGAGCGAAAAACCGCCCTGCATTACTCCGAGCGCACGTAACACCTCGAAGCTGCCCAGGTGAGAGCCTAACAAGATGCAGCCCTTGCCGTTTTGCTTTTGGCGCTGCAATACTTCTTCCCCGTGAATTGTGACGCAGAACCGGTCGAATTCACCACGCAACAAATAAACGCGGTCCAGAATCGTAGAGGCAAAATAATAAAAATGGCGCAAGACGTTCCACCAATGGACTGAACTCCTGCGCGTCCGCTTCAGGAATTCGCGAGACGCCCGCCGCGCCTCGTGTGCCGTGATCAGAAAGTAAATTATGATCGGATATAACATTAGCCTCGCTAGTGGCCGACCTACCCGCTGCGCGATCCAGGCGATCACTCCCAGCGAAGCCGGTGTGCCACGCTCTGCCGCACTCACCCACCGATCTGCTTCCGAACGTTTGGGGCTGACAATTTCCGAAATCATTTTGCGGTTAGCGTGTTTTGTCCGCAAACGGCGCCGGTGAAAAAGTGCGCGTAAATCTCGCGGATTCGCTCGATATCCGGCACAATCTCCGTGCGCGTGAAGCCCGCTCGCGAAAAAGCGCGACGCCACTGTTCGGCAGTCAGAAAGCCGGGGTTTGGACGAATTTCCGGATCTGTTTCCACATTGGTAAAACTGTCTAGAATTTGAAACATTAGTTCGGGATACATCGGTTGGTTATCGTAAGGTCGCACACATTCCCCGATGACGAGCCAACCGCCCGTAGCAAGCGTCGAGCGTGCTTCGTTCAAGCTAAACAGGAGATTCTTCGAGATGTGCATGACGTTAACAGCGTACACGAGATCGAATTCTCCCGGGGCAATCCCTTGCGCGCTCCACGGCAAATCGAGATCGACTGTCGTCCATTCCAGCGGGAGGTTCGGGTATTGCGCTGCTAGTTTGCGTTGATTGCAGCGGCGAAAATACGCGTTTGGCTCGGTAACGACATAGCGCTCAAGTCGCGGCAAAAGCTCGCGTTCACCGAGTAACGTTAGCAAAATCTCCGTCGCGCTGCCTGTGCCGGCGCCGATTTCCAGAACTCGCAGCGTCGGTCGGGAGGAAAGACGATCTGCGGCTGCAGCAGCACCGACCCAGTTGTTTACCGCGTAGGTCAGATTGTCGTTGTGAAAATAGTTGAGCCACAGCGGGACGCCTTGAGGTCCGAGTAGATTTTGATCGCCACTTTTTTCGCCGGTCGCGACAATTCCATAAAGCCTTGCGGCATGGTCCAACAAATCCAGGGTCGCCGCGTTCCCGGCATCAATATTGATCGCGAGGGCGCGCAAGCATTTGAGATCGGGTTGCCATAGCGTCTTCCGCAAGCGAAAGGACCGAACCCCGCTGTCACTTTGCACCTCGACGCACCCGGTTTCTACCAGGCGCGTTAGCATCCAGTGTAAGGGAAGCCGGAAACGCGGCTGGAAGCGAAGAAGTCCGCAAAGCTCATCAGCTGATCGCCACGCGCCGAGCTGTTCTGCCAAATTCAATTGGCCTAACAAATCAACAGCCAGTTCAATGCTGTAGCGCTCCATCAGTTCGATGCTCTGATACAAGCGCTCGCTGAATATCGCCGACGGAAATTCCTTAAGACATTCGGCGAGTCGCGGGTCGCTGCGCCCGGTTTCGAATTTTGGCGCGTCAAGCAACGGCGCGTTCATCGACTCATTCTGCTCCCCAAACGACTTCAAGTTGACCTTCGACTATTACGCGGTCTTCCGCGCGACAGCAAAAACTGACCTCCGGAGCGTGCTCATTTCTCACGGAGAGAGAAATCGTGAATGCCTGTTCCGGCTGGAGTGGCGCAAGGAACTTCACCATTCGTATGCCGGTGAGCTGCGAGTCCTGACGCCATTCAATCAGCGCTGCGAGCACTTCGTCGAGGATTACAACTCCGGGCACGAGAGGCGCGCCGGGAAAATGCCCCGGCAAAGTGGGGTGATCAGCGCGGATTATACAGATAGCTTCAAAGGTCATCCGCGAAATGTGTCTTCTGCGTCGGATCAGGCGACCGACTGCGCTGCTTGCTTCTGCTGCACACCGCTTGGCTGAGATAAACCAAATCGTTGGCAATATGTTGCGAACACACTGAGCACTTCCTGGGCCGAGGAACCAAACTGCGATAAATCATATCGGTGGTTCGCCGATTGCCGCTCCGCCTGGCTCACAATGAGCGCGCGCATGCGTTGCTCCGCTTCCCGAGATAATATACAGCCGAAATATTCGTAGATCCGCCGAACTGCGCCGATGGGTTCGCGACGAATCTCGTCATATTGAATGTCGCAGATGCGATTCCCCGCCAACCGATCACGTTCGGACAAAAACTTCTCCATCGTTTCGGACCAGTAATCGATAGCCTCGCGGCACACGATGAAGGGATCGACCGCATCGCTAAACGCGCTGCGTAGAATTGTCACTAGACTCGACACAGACGCCATCGCATCGATGGGCGTCCGGTGGGTCTGCACGAATAACGCGTCCGGATAAACGGACAGCAACGTCGGCATGGCGAACATGTGAGTAGGCGCTTTCAGGACCCATCGGCGAGCGGCTCGCCGAAACTGCAGATGTTGAAGAAACCGACGATGATATTCGTACACCGGCCGCAAATCCTGCCGAAAAAACCAGGTGCGATATGACGGCACATAGTACATCGCATCGAACTGATCGCTCAGAAACGTCGGAGTCATGAGGCTGACGCATTCCTGCGGAACTTCTGCACCAACCGTGTGCACGTAGCGGAATGTAGGTACGAGCCAGTTAAAGAAGTTACAACTTTGCGTCGCGCGCTGAATTCGGCGTTTTTCATCGTCACGCGTCGGAGGAGATGGCGACCTCACTTCCCACATCAGAGGAGTTCGATGTTCCGGGTCTGCTCCGAGTAGCCGATGCAACACGCTGGTGCCGCTGCGGGGCAAGCCAACGATAAAGAGGGGTTCGCGGATTTCCTGGCGCGTAATATCTGGGTAGAGCTGGCGGTCCCGTTCCATTTGCAGACGCGCGCACAAAGTCTCTAGAACATCGGTCTTCAGAGCAATCTTCCCGATGAGGTTGAGCCGTGCCTCGTCCTGGGATGATTCAAGCAATCGCGATAGCGCTTCAAAAAAATCGCCTTCGCCAAAGTCGTCGAGACCGGAGCGTCGCTTTGCAGTCTTGATCAAGTCCGCCGCGAACATTCGAGTCGATGGAATCCGCGTTTTTTCCAGCAATGCTCCAAATCCATTGAAGAGCCGCACAGGCAGTTGGGGACGAATCTGTTGGAGCGTAGTGGGGGAGTTGTTCATTACGGTTAAGGCATTTGCAGTGGCAGCGATCTCAACCGACCGCTATTGGACTTAATATGGAAATGAGAGCGAGGGTTCCAAGTCAAGCAGCGATTGGCAATAGAACCCATCTCATAAATAGGAAATGGGTGCGCTAAGCTCTGGCGGGCGGCTGGCAAGACGCGACGAAGGAGCATAGCCGAAGCGTTCTGTGACTGAGGAGCAACGCAGCCAGCCACCTGCCAGTGCTTAGCCCGAAGGGTTGCCGATCTTTGCCGCTGTGGCGGCGTTGCTCGCCGGTCACAGATCCATGAAGGATATTCTTCCTCCTCGCGCCTTGCCGCAGCGGCAAATCTCTGGCAACGCACCCGTTCCCTATTTATGAGGTGGGTTCTAAGCATTTGGTTGCGCACGTGGTCTAATCGTTTCATCGTGTTCGCATGCAAACGGAGAAAGCTACGTTCGGTGCGGGTTGTTTCTGGGGAGTGGAAGAGGCATTTCGCAACGTGAAAGGTGTTTTGTCGACCAGCGTCGGGTATGCGGGAGGAACACAGCAGAATCCGACGTATCAGGATGTTTGCACCGACAAGACCGGCCACGCGGAGGTCGTGGAAGTCGAGTTCGATCCGTCACAGGTCAGCTATGACGAACTTCTGGATCTTTTCTGGTCGAACCATAATCCCACTACGCTGAACCGGCAGGGCCCCGATGTTGGCAAGCAGTATCGATCGGTAGTTTTTTATCATTCCCCTGAGCAACAGGCCTCCGCAAACGCTTCGAAAGAAAAACTGGAGAAGAGCGGCCGGTTCAATCGCCCAATCGTGACGCAGGTCGAACCCGCTCCAGCGTTCTGGCGCGCTGAAGACTATCATCAGCACTACCTGCAGAAACGCGGCCAGGCGCATTGCACGATTTGAATGGGGAACCAGCGTGAGTGCTGCTGCCCCAACAGTCATCAGCACTAAGAATTTCGTTGCTGACGCCGCTGCCGTCATTCTGGAGCAGGCGCGCAAAGCTATGGTAGAGCGCAACGAATTTAGGATCGCGCTCTCAGGCGGGAACACTCCGGCCCCGGTTTACGCCCGGGTTGCGATGGATGCGCATGATTTTCCGTGGGAGTCGGTCCGCTTCACCTTCGGAGACGAGCGTTGCGTGCCGCCGGATGACCCGCAAAGCAACTTCAGAATGGCGCGCGAAAATCTTTTTGTGCCTGCTGCCGTTCCTGAGAAGTCGATCATGCGTATGCGCGGCGAAATCGATCCGCAAATCGCAGCGCAGGGGTACGAAGACCAACTGGACGCCATCGCCACCCGGCGCGGTGAGCCAATTTATCAACACGATTTGATTCTTCTCGGCCTCGGCGACGATGGCCACACGGCGTCACTCTTTCCCGGGACGGCCGCGTTGGACGAGATGACGCGTCGCGTCGTCGCAAACTTTGTTCCCGAATTGAACGCGTGGCGACTGACGTTCACTTTTCCGCTCATCAATCATGCGCGGCACATTTTGTTTCTCGTCGGCGCGTCGAAAAGTCCCCAGCTAATCGAGCGTGTGCTCGCGGGCGACCGGCAATTTCCCGCCGCGCGAGTGAATCCTTCCGCGGGCGAAGTGACATGGATGATTGGGGAGTAACAACGATTAGCGGAGCGCACGCGCCCTCGCCTGTCATCCTGCTGCTGAAATCGCCGTGATGCGCACCGTCGTCGTCACAGGTTCTGCGGGATTGATTGGATCGGAAAGCGTGCGGCGTTTCACGAGAGACGGCACGCATGTCCTTGGGATCGACAACGACATGCGCGCAAAGTTTTTTGGCGTCGAAGCTTCCACAAACAAAACGCGCGAGGACTTGATCGCGAACTTTCGCGATTACGAACATCATGACGTGGATATTCGCGACGCGGCCGCGGTCATGGATTTATTCAAGCAGCATCGCGGCACAATTGAAGCCATCGTGCACACCGCATCGCAACCGTCACACGACTGGGCTGCCCGCGATCCGCAGACTGATTTTACTGTGAACGCCAACGGCACGCTGAATTTGCTCGAAGCTGCGCGAACGTTTTCCCCCGAGGCGCCGTTCATTTTCACGTCGACGAACAAAGTCTATGGCGACACGCCGAACCGTTTGCCGCTGCGCGAACTCGAGAAACGCTGGGAAATAGAGCCGAGCCACGAATACGAGCCCGGTATTTCGGAGACGATGAGTATCGATTACACTAAGCATTCGCTCTTCGGTGCGTCGAAGGTTGCGGCCGATATTCTCGTCCAGGAATACGGGAGATATTTCGGAATGCCGACCGTTTCGTTTCGTGGCGGCTGTCTCACCGGCCCGGCGCACGCCGGGACCGAACTGCATGGTTTTCTCTCTTACTTGATGATCTGTGCCGTAAGCGGCCGACCGTACCGGGTTTTCGGGTACAAAGGAAAACAGGTCCGAGACAACATTCACAGCTTCGATTTGGTCGAAGCCTTTGCCGAATTCATTCGCGCCCCGCG
>JBBQRI010000048.1:0-13522 GCA_038214915.1 Chthoniobacterales bacterium | reverse complement strand
TCGTGGGAGATTTGATTAGCTTGTTTTTCAACGGCTGGCGGTGGGATTTCCAAGTCCGGCGGAAATGGCAATTCGAGAAATTCAAGGACGCGCTCCGCGGCGGTGCGGTGAGACGCGACGACGTCTTCGTAAAAAAGAATCAGGGGCTCAATTTGATTTTCTCGAAAATAATTTCCCCAGCTTGCCTCGTGCGCCGCGATCCTGTTGCACCATTCGTCGATCACTTTGAAATCAAATTTTGGGACAGCGCGCGGCTGCAATTTCTCCTCTCCGGTTTGAGCCCAGATACCTGTCTGGCATGCGATGGCCCACGACACCGCCTGCTCGACATGGTTCCGGCGGCGCATCCAGATGTATTTTGGCGTGCTTAAAACAGCTGCGAGAAGCTGTGCTCCGTTAAGATTTTTGTATGCAGGAATTTCCTGTAACATCTGGACCATTGGTTCGAAATAACTCCACATCACGACAGTGCCGAAGACTCCATTGGCTGCGGTATTTTGCCGTAAGATGTGTTGCACATAGGCTTCGCGCGATGGTGTGCCCCAGCGTTTCTCCCAGGTTTCTCCGGGCTTGGACAAGAAATACTCCTCCGGCGATCCGGCTATGCCAGTGCTTCGGAGGATGCTACAAAGCAAATGCGTTCCGCTGCGCTGAACGGAAGCAATCACATAAGAAATTTCAGCGCTCATTATTTCCATGCCGCTGACATCGGGGAGCGCCCGCATGACGCGGACGGAGCTTACAGTTGTTTGGGATTCTCCAGCAGCTCGATGACGTCTTTGAGCAAACGACCCGCGCCGCCGCCGTCGATGCTTCGATGATCGAAGCTTAGAGTGATCTGCGCCTCGATCCTGGGAACAAATTGTTTTTTTTCTTCATCCCACGACGGGACTTTCTTTCCAGCTCCGAGACCAAGCAACAATGTCTGGTCGGGCAGTGGAATTGGTGTGCCCCATTCCATTCCAAAAGTCCCGAAGTTCGAAACGGTCGCGACACCGCCAGCTTGCATGTCGGGCGAAATTCGCCGCTGTCGCGCGAGTTCGACGAGGTCCTTGTACTTCGTCGTAAGATCAGCAAGGGACGTTTTGTCGGCCGCCCGAATCACGGGCACCATGATTCCATCCTCGGCTTCCACCGCGATGCCAACATCGATGGAGTCCGATTGCACAACGCGATTGCCGATTAATTTCGCCGCTGCGCCCGGAGTTTTTGCAAGCGCGAGCGCAAGCGCGCGCAGTGCATAGAGACCTGGACCAGGTTTAGGATCGCGCGACTGTCGATCCTGCAGCACGGGATCGAGATTTACCGACGAACCAATGGTTGAAAGCGGCCGCGTCCAACTTCGCCGCATCGCATCGGCTACGCCTGCGCGAATCTTTGAAGCTTCATGCGCTGTCTGGTTCTCGATCTTGTGCAGAAAACTTTCGAGGTCTTTGATCGTCATGCGGTTGCTGGCGCCGGTTCCCATGATCCCTGCGAGATCAGCCGTTGTCAGCTGCAATTCAGCCATGCGCGCGCGCACGCGCGGGGACATGAAGGCTGCGCCTTTCGTAATTGCTGGAACGGGCAGACCGCCGGCCCGTTCGCCGTCGCCATCGCGTGCAGCGATCTTTTTACCCCGCGCCGGAGCGACTTCCTGATCGGCGCGCGCAGGAATTTCTTCTGCGACTTCGTTCTGCTGCGGAGGTGGCGGCGCATGTTTGGCGAACCGCGCAGCGTCTTGTTCGCTCGCTTCGACGTAGCCGAGTACCGTGCCCACAGGATAAGTCTCCTTCAACTCCACCGTGATCCTTTCGATCTTTCCTTTGCACGGCGTTGTTACGCCCATGACGGCTTTGTTCGTCTCAACGTCGATGATTTCCTGATCGTCCACAACTTCGTCGCCAGACTTGACCTTGATATCGACGATTGTGGCTTCGGCGATTGATTCGCCAAGCTGCGGCATGATGATCGGGACTTGCGGCATAGATTCTTATTCTCGAAGTAACGCCCGCGCTTTTGCGACGATATTTTTCGCGTTCGGCCGATGCGCGGTCCAAAGATTTGGATGATACGGAATCGGAGTGTCTTTCGCGTTGAGACGTTGGGGCGCCGCATCGAGCAAATGAAAGCCCTGGCTGGTGACCCTTGCGATGACCTCCGCGGTCGTGCCGCCCCACGGAAATGATTCGCCGACGCAAAGCAAGCGGCCGGTGCGCGCGACAGATGCAAGCACGGTGTCGGTGTCCAACGGCTTGACCGTGCGTAGATCGACAACTTCAACCTCGAGACCTTCGCGAGCGAGTTCCTCCGCAGCGGCGAGAGATTCCTGGGTCATTGCGCTGTAACTCACGATGGTGAGATCGCGCCCTTCCCGCGCGATACGTGCACGCCCAGTCGGCAACCCTTTGTCCGGCAATTTGTCGGCCTTGAGATGGTAATAAAGATATTTGTGCTCGCAGTAAACGACAGGATCATCGATTGCCACAGCTTCTATCAGCATCGTGTAAGCGTCTTCCACCGTGGCCGGCGTCATCACGATGAGACCCGGATAATGCGCGTAGAGCGTTTCCATCGATTGACTGTGAAACGGGCCACTTCCCTTTGTTCCACCTGAAGGCAAACGCACGGTGATCGGCACCGGCACGCCTGTTCGCCAGTAATGCGTGCCTGCGTTGTTGAGAATCTGGTTCAGGGCGATGCTTGAAAAATCCGCAAACTGCATTTCGACAATCGGCCGCATTCCCTGCATCGCAGCGCCAATAGCAGTGCCCACGATCGCATCTTCACTGATCGGCGTGTTCAACACGCGCCCGGGAAATTCCGTCGCCAGTCCTTTCGTTGCTTTGAACGCGCCGCCAAATGTCCCGCCGACATCCTGTCCGTAAATGAAAACCCGATCATCGTCGCGCAACAGTTTTGCCTGCGCTTCTCGGATCGCTTCGAGATAAGTGATGCTCATGGCTGCGCTGCTATCAAACCGCTAGAAACCTAGATCGTTGAACTCTTAACCGGTTTGTTATTCATCCTCGCCCACGTGGTCGACAAGATCGCGTGTGGATAACGCGCACCAATCTTCTTTGTCGGCTTCCGGCACGGCTTCTTTTTGAGCGGTGGCAACTGCCTCGTCGATCTGCGCGACGGCGTCTTTGCGCCATGCGGCCAGCGCGTCCGGATCCAGCAAATTGGATTCGATAATCGTTTGCTCAGCGACCTTCACACAGTCCCGCGCAAACGCCTGACGCTTCATCTCTTCGGACACGTAGGTGGCGTCATCGTGTTCGCCATGACCGGAAAGCCGCAGCACGGAGGCAACTACCAGCTGTGGCGGACGCCCTGCGCGAGCACGTTTGACCGCACCGCCAATTACATCCAGGCATGCGGCAAGATCGGTTCCGTCCAGACTGTAACCTTCGAACCCGTATCCAATCGCCCGGTCCACCAAATCATCACACGCAAATTCGCGGTCGTTAGGCGTCGAGTAAGCGTAATGATTATTTGTCGCGACCACCACGAGTGGAACCTGTTCCACCGCGGCAATATTCATTCCTTCGTGAAACGCACCGGCTTGCATCCCGCCTTCGCCGATACACGAAAGGCCCACGAAGTCTTTTTCACCACGAAATCGCTTCGCCATCAACGTGCCGACGGTAACTGAAACCATTGCGCCGAGATGACTGATCATCGCCAGTTCGTTATCGCGCGGATGCCCTCGATGAATATTGCCGTCGCGCCCGCGCATCGGACCAAGGCGCGAGCCGAGATACGTGCGCGTGACATCGACTAACGGTTCGCCAAACGCAGATCGCCCGGCCTGGTCGCGAATCAACGGCGAAAAAATATCGCCTTTTTCTAAAAACAAACCGCATGCGACGCTGACCGCTTCCTGGCCCTTACCGATGTAAACGCCGCCCGTAATCTGACCGCCGCGGTAAAGACTAACGAGCTTTTCCTCGAGCGTACGTGCCAGCAGCATCCAGCGAAACGCTTCTAGAAAACGGTCATGGGAAGGCGCGGTTTTGTCCGCAGCAGCTTCGCCCAGCGATGCGGACGCGCGCTTTTTTCTTTTTAATTTTGTGGTCCGCTGGGCCGTCTGAAGCATCGCGTCATTTTAGCTAAGATCGGCAACTGCGCGCAAAGTTTTTTGTGGCACGGCCGTCTTGGTTGCGGAGCAAGTGGGCGTCTCTTCTGCCTTTTAGAATTCTTATTGAGATTCAGCAGGCTGGAAGTCCGCTGGCCACCCAGGCAAGATGCCTGTGCTACTATCGCGCCGCCAGCGCGAGGCGTCGCTCTCTCGGTACCTGTTCGCCGCCGTTTGAAGCTGCTTCAGCGACAGGTTGCGCCGGCGCGGTAAGTCTCACTCCGACTAATTTACTCACGCCGCGCTCTTCCATCGTCACGCCATACAGGACATCAGCTTTGGCGATTGTCCGTTTGTTGTGGGTGATGATGATGAATTGGCTCTGCTGCACGAACCGGTCGAGCACGCGGATGAAGCAGTTAATATTGTTTTCATCGAGTGGCGCATCCACTTCGTCGAGAATGCAGAACGGGCTTGGTCGCACCATATAAATTGCAAACAGCAACGCGACGGCCGTCATTGCGCGTTCGCCTCCACTCAACAGCGACACGCTTTGCAATTGTTTTCCCGGTGGCTTGGCCGTGATTTCGATGCCGCAGTTCAGCGGGTCGTTCTCGTCCAGCAGTGACAAGTCCGCGCGACCGCCACGGAATAACTCGCCAAACATTTCCCGGAAATTCGCCCGGACTTGCTCAAAGGTTTCGGCAAATAGTTTCCGTGTTGTGGAATTGATGCGCGCGATCACGTCGAGCAGTTCGCGCTGGGAATTCGTAAGATCGGTGTTTTGGGCTTCAAGGAACTTGTAACGCTCCTCGAGTTCGTCGTACTCGTGCACCGCTTCGAGGTTCACTGGTCCCATGTTGTCCAGCTGTGTTCTGAGGCCGGCGATAAGCTGGTCCAAATCCGCGGGGACGAGCTCCTCTTTCGCTGACGCCCCGCCTTCTCGTGTGTCGGTCCCCACGTCCCCCGGATCATCCGCGCGTTTCTTCAGTTGCGCGCGCAAAACTTTTTCGAACCCGGGCTGATCTCCCGCAAATCCGCGAAGATCGATCTGGTAGCCGCGGGAAATGTGCGCGAGGAGATTGTCGACCTTCATTTGGAATTGCGATTCCCGGACTTGCCCCTGTGCGCGTCGGTCCTGTAATTCGCCTAACGAGTCTCGCACACGGCGCAGTTCGCTTTCCCGATCGGAAATCGCGGCAAGTCGTGTGGTGCGCTGGCCTGCGATTTTCGCGCTATTCGCTTGTGCTTCGTCACGCTGCGTCATTTGAGTTTTGATCAGCGTTTCAGATTCACGCGACTCCTCAGCCTGCGTAGCCAATTTCCGTTCGTACATCGCGATGTCCGCCTTCCGCACTGTGATCAACTCGGCCAACTCGGCATCACGCGCGCTCATTGGTTCGCGTTGGGCAATCAAATTTTCATGGCGCTGGCGGTTGGTTGCGATGCCCAGGCGCAGTTCATTGGTCCGCTCGGCTAACTCTTCCTCGCGCAGCACGATCTTCTTCTGCGCGGCTTCGAATGCGGCTAACTCGGTCTTTTGATTGGCCAATTGATCGCGTGCCGATTTGAGATCCCGCTCCACATGCGCGATTCGTTCGTCGGCCGCCATAATCTGGCGCTCCAGGGCGGTTTTTTCCGATTGCAAAGTATCCATTTTGCGTCCGGCCTCACTCAGTTCGCGCTGAAGCCGCGAAGCGGTTTCAAGCGCGGTTTTCGCTTCGTCCCGCATGGCGCTGACTGACTCCCGCTCCTTTGCCAGAGCAGCTTCTTCTTTTGCCAGATCGGCAATCTGCGCTTTGCGCTCGAGCAAAGAGGCTGCGCGGACTTCGCTGCTTCCCGTGAAAACGATTCCCTCTCGAGAAACGTATTCGCCGGTGAGTGTGGCCATCGCCAGAGCAGGTTCTACCTTTTTGCACTCGAGCGCGTGTTCCAGTTCCGGAAAAATGACGACATCGCCGAGTAAACGCGTGACGAGTGCCTCCAGCGGTTTCGGTGCCCTTACCTTGTCGGTAGCCCACGCGAACGCTTGCGGTGGCAGAACTTTTTGCGCCGATTGCGGCGCGGCCGCTGTCAGCTTGGGAATAAGAAGCGCGGCGTGTCCCAGCTTTTTTTCCTTTAAGTGCCCAATTATTTCCGAAATAACTTTCGCATCTTTTAAGATGACGGCGTGCAGATTACGGCCCAGCGCGGCTTCGATCGCCTGAATGAATTTTGGATCGACATCGAGTTGTGCGACGAGCGAACCGGCAATCGCGTCCCGGAATTCTTCAGAACCGTCGACCCCCTTGAGCAAAGCTTGTGAACCTTCGGCGAGGCCTTCACCTTCTTCATTCAGCTGACGCAACACGTCGAGGCGCGATCGCTTTTCGGCGAGTGTGCGATGGAGCGTGGCAAGATCCTGTTCCGATTGAGCGAATAGTTTCTCCTTTTCGCGAAGGCTGGTCTCGACATCGATCGGTTGACGGCGGTCCGCTTTTAGCGAGACAGCGATTTGCCCGATGAGTTTCTCGCGCGCTTCAGTCAACGCTTCGATCTCTGTTATGAGTTGTTCGATTTGAGCATGAGTCAATTCGCGGCGCGTTTTGGTTCCGATGAGTTCCTCTTCAAGCGCCGAGATCCGGCTTTCGGATTTCGAGAGTGCGAGTTGCAATTCTTGCAACCGTGTCACGCGATCGCTCCGCTTCTTGTGGATTTCTCCGGCCAAAACGGATAGCTCGGTCAGCTCGGCTTCCTTTTCTTTCAAGTGCTGCTCGATTTCCGCGATGGAACTGTTCGTTTGCTTGATTTGGGCTGCCTGCTGGTTGCGTTTGTTTTCAGCCTCAGCACCGTCGCGTCGCGCGCGTTCAATCAATTCGGCCAATTCCTGCGCGCGCTGACGATTGAACTCGATGCGGTTCCGGTGCGTAGCAATCTCGCTGTCCAGTCGCTGAACTTCTGCACGGGAATCGGCGATCTCGGTGTCGATCTTGTCCAGCGCACTGCGTTCCTCTGCGAGCGCGTTTTCGCTGTTGTCGATTTTCGCGCGCGTGGTCTTCTCGCTGTCCATCAGACGCTCGATTTCTTCCCGTGATTCGGCCAGGTCGCGTTCGAGCGAAGCGAGCTGTTTGCAAGCATGATGTGTCTCAAGCACGCGCAGATCTGTGTGTAACGCCTGATAGCGTCGCGCTTTGCCCGCCTGCCGCTGAAGTGAGCCGATCTGGCGTTTGACTTCCTTGATCACGTCCCCGATGCGCAACAGGTTCGCTTCCGTTGCCTCCAGCTTTCGGAGCGCCTCGCGCTTTTGCGTTTTATATTTCGTGATCCCGGCTGCTTCTTCGAAAACCGCACGCCGATCTTCGGGACGCGAGCTCAAAATCATGTCGATTCTGCCTTGCTCCATCATGGAGTAAGCGGTGCGCGCGATTCCGGTGTCGGCGAAAAGACTTTGAATGTCGCGAAGGCGGCACGGCGTTTTGTTCAGCAAGTATTCGGAATTTCCGTCGCGATAAACGCGGCGCGTTACGCGCACGTCATGCCACTCGATTCCGAGGTCTTCAGTGCAATCGGTGAACGTGAGCGAGACTTCCGCAAATCCCACCGGCTTGCGTGTATCGGCGCCGTTGAAGATTACATCCGCCATTTCGTTGCCACGGAGCGATTTGGCGGATTGCTCCCCCAGTGCCCAGCGTACGGCGTCGAGCACATTGGATTTTCCGCAACCGTTCGGGCCGACTATCGCGGTGACGCCCTCATGAAAATTGAAGACAGTTTTATCGCCAAACGATTTGAAGCCGAATAGCTCGAGCGATTGTAAATGCATTTTGGGCCAAACCCCGGGCCTTTGGAGCCTCAATACAGCACGCTAATTAGGGTTACAAGCGGAAAATCACACAATTTGAAGGGGTCCTCGGGCCACCCAGCCACAGGATATTGTGCTCGACGTGAGTACAGCTCCAAATCGGCGCATTTCTTTCTCGCCTCCCCCCTCTCCCTCGCCAGGGAGAGGCGTCCCTCAGAACATGCGACGCTACGATTACCCGCCATTCGAAAGCACTATCCTCGACTGTGGAGGTTAACTCGCACTCTTGCGTTGGACAACGCAATCACTGAGGATGCGCCGATGGGAAATGAATCAACGAGCTCCCTCGAACAAGCCGAGCGCGTTGATCATCAATTGGTTCGCGGCATTGGAATTCCAGCTCTCACCGCGAATATCGTCAGCTCGACAATCGGCGCTGGAATTTTCGTGATCCCAGCGACAGTTGCCAAGGGGTTGGGATCCGCAGCGCCCCTGGCATTTGTCTGCTGTGCGATTGCCATGGTCTTGTTCGTTACATGTTTCGCGATCGCCGGCAGCCGCGTTTCATTGACTGGCGGTCTTTACGCGTATGTCGAAGTGGCGTTTGGGCGCTACGTGGGATTCCTCGCCGGGATGCTTTATTTTCTCACCGCACTCGGCGCGGTTGCTGGTGTGGTCAACGTATTGGCAAACTCCGTCGCCCTGGTGGTGCCGTTCCTCGGCGGTCCCGTAATGCGGATCGTCGTGATGCTCGCGGTTTATGGTTCCCTCGTATTGATCAACATCCGCGGCGTGCGCGAGGGCGCGGGTGCGGTCACGGTAATCACAGTGGCCAAACTTCTGCCCCTGCTGCTGTTCATTTGCGTTGGAATATTTTTTATTCACCCGCCGAATCTTGCCTGGAGCGGTTGGCCGAGCAGCAAGTCGTTAGGCGATGCCGTTATCCTTTTGATCTTCGCTTTCGTGGGGATCGAAGTGGCGTTGATTCCGAGCGGGGAAGTGAAGAATCCGGCGCGCACCGTGCCCCGTTCTGCTTATCTCGCGCTGGTGATTACGACAATCATCTACCTGATGATCCAGCTCGTCGCGCAGGGCACGCTCGGTCCCGATCTCGCAAATCATCCGGAGGCGCCGCTCGCCGAATCGGCGGCGACATTCCTCGGCAACCTTGGCCGCATGATTCTTCTGGCTGGAGCGAGCATCTCGGCATTCGGATTTGTGACGAGCGACATCCTGAGTTCGCCGCGAATGATTTTTGCTTTCGGTCGCGATGGCGCGTTGCCGCAGTTTTTTGCGCATGTGCATCCGCGGTATAGATCGCCAGATGTTGCGATTATCACGTACGCCGCGCTCGCGTTTGCGCTTTCAATCAGCGGCACATTTGAGCGGCTGGCGGTCCTTTCGAATGTCGCAGTTCTGTTGATGTATCTGCTTTGCTGCGCTGCTTGTTGGGTTCTGGTGCAAGGGGATGTGCGCTCGGATGGTAAGCCGTTCAATTTTCCTGGAATGAAAATTGTGCCTGCGCTGGCGATCCTCGCCATCATTTGGATCCTTGCTCACGCCGCGGTTCGCGAATTCCTCGTGACTGGAATCGTGCTGGCTCTGTCGTCAGTTTTCTATTTTGCGCGTCGGGAGTTTCGTCGGAAAGCGTAGGCAAACGGCAAAAACCGACTAGCTTCCCGTCATGCGCGACAACTATCTCGAGGAGTATTATTCGTTCCTGCGGTTTCCGAGCGTTTCGACTGACGACAAGTACAAGGAAAAGTTGGTCGAGTGTGCAAACTGGCTGGTGAACAAGCTCAACAGGATCGGTCTGCAAACGCAGCTTGTCCCCACGAAACGTCATCCCATTGTGTGGGCGCGCAATGAACATCAGCCCGGGCGTCCGACAGTTTTGATTTATGGCCATTACGATGTGCAGCCGCCGGATCCTCTGGAACTTTGGGATTCACCGCCGTTCGAGCCTGTCTTGAAGAACGGCTACGTGTTTGCCAGAGGGTCGACGGACAACAAGGGCCAAATCCTTGCGCACATTCTCGGAATTCAGGAAACGATCGAGGAGCATCGTGAGCTGCCGGTGAATGTGCATTTGGTGATCGAAGGCGAGGAGGAGATCGGAAGTGCGAACCTCGGCCCTTTTCTGGATCAAAATCGCGAGGCCCTGAAGTGTGACGTGGCAGTCGTTTCCGATACGGGGATGATCGCGCGTGGCGTGCCGACCATGAGTTATGGCCTGCGAGGGGTCACCGCCCTTGAGGTCAAAGTGACCGGTCCGAAAATGGATTTGCACTCGGGCGTTTTTGGCGGGGCCGTCGCAAACCCGATCACCGCATTGGCCCAATTGCTCGCCACGCTTCACGATCGCGACGGTCGCGTGGCGATTGCAGGATTTTACGATAGCGTCAAACCACTCGAAGACTGGGAGCGCGAAGCGTGGCGCAAACTTCCGGTCGACGGTGACAAACTGATTCGCGAGGAGACCGGTGTGCCTGAACTTTTCGGAGAGGCCGGATACAATTCGGTGGAACGCATCTGGGCGCGGCCGACGGCCGAGATCAACGGAATCGGCGGCGGATACCAGGGGCAGGGGACAAAAACCGTGATCCCCAGCCACGCGTTTGCGAAACTGACTTTCCGTCTCGTTCCCGACCAAAGAGGCGAGGAAATTCTGGAACTGGCGAAAACGCATTTGGAAAAAAATTTGCCCAAAGGCGTTACGATGGAAGTGACCACCGGCCACAGCGGTCCATGGTATCTCACAGATCCGCACTCCGCGATGGGCGAAGCGGCACAACGCGCATTGCGCAAAGCTTTCAACCGGGACGCCGCGCTCATCCGCGAAGGCGGAAGCATCCCGATCGTCTCCGAATTCCGGGAAATTCTCGGCGTCGAAACGTTGCTCATGGGACTCGCCCTGCCCGATTGCCGCGCACATTCGCCAAACGAAAATTTTCCGCTCGAAAATTTCGAAGGCGGCATTCGTCTGAACAAAGCCATCCTCCAGGAACTCGCGTCTTCCTAATCGGCTGTAGCGTGCGCTGTCCTCAGGGCATCCAGCCGAACTAGTGGACTCGAACCTCCGCTGAGGACAGCGGACGCTACGGCATCTAGTTATGAAATGGATTCTGATTCTTGCGATCTTGTTCGGGGCCGTTGATGCTGCGCCTTCGGCCGAAGAGTCGTCAGGCTCAAAAATTAAAAGAGGTCTTGAGTCTGATCCAAGTCCGACTCCGACTCCGAGTCGCAAACATCGAAAACACTCGACGAAGAAGGCGACGCCTACGCCATCACCGACTGCTTCTGCGAAACGAAAGAAGGCTTCGCCGACTCCATCCCCGACGCCGAAGAGCAAGTCAAAACGCAAGAAAACGTCTCCTACTCCAACACCGGGTGAATCGCCGTCGGCAACAGAGACTCCGTCCGCGAGTCCAGGGGAATCCGAAGCTGGTCGAGGAAAAAAAGGCTGGCCTAATGTGAGTCTTTCGCCGGATGCAATAGAAGGTTACGAGAAGTACCCGCCCAAAGTTCGCCAAATCCTCGACGCCGGCCTCGCACTAACAAAACAAAATCTGGGCTACACCTATGGCTCTGCCGATCCGAAGAACGGCGGCATGGATTGTTCCGGTTTCATTTATTACGTCCTTAAGCAAAACGGCTTCCCTGACGTGCCGCGCGATTCCAGTCAGCAATATGTCTGGGTGCGCAAAGCGGGAAATTTTTATGCGGTCTTGAGTCGCAAGGAGGACTCATTCGAATTCGATGACCTCAAGTCGGGCGACTTGCTCTTCTGGCGCGGCACGTACAACATCGATCGCGACCCGCCGATCACGCACACCATGATTTATCTCGGTCGCGAAAAACGAACGAATAAACGTGTGATGATCGGATCAAGCGACGGCCGCACATACGATGGCAAACAACGTTGGGGTGTCAGCGTTTTCGATTTCAAAATGCCGCCTCCACCCAAAAGCGGCGATGCGAAAATTAGTCCGGTCTTTGTCGGCTATGGCAGAATTCCGGGCCTACCAGCGCAATAAGGCTATTGATGGCCTACCGTTTCCACAGCACTCGGAGACGGTTTCGGTTCCGTTGCTGATGCCGGCTGAACGGCAGAACGATGAACACGGCGTTCGTATCCGATGAAGGCAATTGCAAGTAGCGCGAAGACTATGATAAGGACGACGCGCTGTTCGTTTTTTGAGAGTTCGAAGATTCGGAACAGGCGCTTCATTTAGCGTTGCGATCTACGGCAGCCATCTCCATTACCGTATCTGTCATGTTGAGCGAAGCGAAACATCTCTGGCTTTTCCTCGGGTTGCCCGTCTTAGGTCATCTCATTAGAGATTGAAAGCCTGGCCTCGCGGACTTTGTCCGCTGCGTTGCAGCTTCGCTTCGCTCAGAATGACAAGAACGGCTACGCTTCATTTTTTCGCGTAGCGAATCGGATCTGTTATTCCGGCTTCGCGGAAACCTTTGAGCCGCAGGAGACAGGAATCGCATTCGCCGCAGGCGAGGCCTTCCGGCGTCGGATCGTAACAACTGTGGGTGAGCGACAGATCGACACCGAACTCGACTCCTTTGCGGATGATTTCGGCTTTGGAAAGGTTGATTAGTGGGGTGTGAATCTCGAAGCGTCGGCCTTCGACACCGGCTTTGGTTCCTACATTGGCGAGGTTCTCGAACGCTTGGATAAATTCCGGACGGCAATCTGGATAGCCGCTGTAGTCGATTGCGTTTACCCCGATAAAAATGTCATTGGCCGGAATCACTTCCGCCCAGGCAAGCGCGTACGCGAGAAAGATGGTGTTGCGTGCGGGGACGTATGTGACCGGAATGCCGTTCGCGATTTCTTTCTCTGCGCGCTGCTTGGGCACATCAACATTGTCGGTGAGCGCCGAGCAGCCAAAGACACGCAGGTCGATTCTTGCGATGCGATGTTCTTTTGTGCCTAACGATTTGGCGACGCGTCGAGCAGCTTCTGTTTCGATGCAGTGACGCTGGCCGTAATCAAACGAAAGTGCGTATGTTTGGTAGCCTTCCGCGATTGCGATTGCCAGCGTCGTTGCCGAATCGATTCCGCCACTGAGGAGAACGACGGCGGGTTTCATTTATCACCCGACACTGTCATCCTGAGCAAAGTCGAAGGATCCCGCAGAACAGCCGCTTGGCTTCGCCCCCGGGATTCCTCGAATTTGCTCGGAATGACAGTGAATCATCGGCGATCGCGCCCCGGTTCGCTGTCCGGATACTCGGCGCGAACGGTCAGCGCGATTCCGCCACGCGCGGAAAATTGTGCGGTGACGATTGCCTCGCGCGGCGCACAGGCTTTCACGAAATCGTCAAGAATGCGGTTTGTGACGGCTTCATTGAATGCGCGCTCGTTACGATAGGAACCGAGATAAAATTTCAATGACTTGCTCTCGACGCAGAGACGATCCGGCACGTAATCGATATCGATCCGTGCAAAATCAGGCTGACCTGTGACCGGACAAACAGAAGTGAAATCGTCCGTTTCAAAGTGAATACGGTAATTTCGTTCAGGAGCAGGATTCGGAAACGTTTCCAGGCGCGCTTTCGCTGGTGAAGCGGGAAGTTTCGCGTCGCTGTGCCCGAGCAATGTTAACTGGCCTGCACGTTTTGTTTTTGCCATCACCATCAAAGTTTGCTTCGGCAGCGATTGA
>JBBQRI010000047.1:0-13673 GCA_038214915.1 Chthoniobacterales bacterium | reverse complement strand
ACGAAGGTTTGCTGGTTCGTCATCACGTAGAACTCGGGCGGGAAAACGCCGTCCGCCGGAGCAGGAGCTAGCTGTGCGTCTGTGCGTTCGGCGACTTCGGCGCCGTGCTGTCGCAGTCGCAGAATTAATTCATCCAGCGCGCCGCTTGTCTCCGCCGAGACCTCTATGCGCGCAAAACTTTGGTCTGCACGCTTTTGGCCGATCTTGATCTCACCTATCTTAAAATTAGCGCCATGCGTTAAAATCTGGTCGAGCACCTTTGGCAAGATGAGCGAATCAATGATGTGACCGCGTAACTCGATCGTCTCCGAAAACATCGACAGAAGTTAGCCAGAGAAGGGCACCGCGCCAGTGAGCCGGAATTGTTGTGGTGGCGCTTGTGGCCCAGGGGTGAATTTGATACGTATGCGCTGACACAAACGCCTCCACAAGGAGCAAGATCAATATGGAGAAACCAACCGCGCGTGGCCCTTCGCCCGGCCGCAAAGCTGTTCACGCACTAGGGGCCAGACTGAACCGTAAATCCAAGCGGCCGCCACCGCTGCCGTTGAAGAAAAAGATTTCGAACCCAGATCGCATGGTTGATCGCTAGACCGGAACAGATGCACGACAATTTGCCAGCTCTCGCTGCCAAAATCGGGCAGAGACTTTCAATAAGCTCCGAGTATGTCATCACCCAGCCGGCGGAGTTGCGGGTTCTCCGGGACATGTCGGAAGACGAACTTTATGAATTTGCAACGAACCATGGCTGGCGCATTATCCGCCGCCTCGGCGGGCGACAGATCGAATTTTACAATGATGCGAGCGTGCGCGCGCTGTAGCCGGGATCGGTGATCCCGGCGGGAAAACAGGCTGGCGAAGAAAAGGCCGGGATCACCGATCCCGGCTACAGCGATGCTGGACAGTCGCGCCCGGTTGGCTTACCAATGCTGCCGCGTCCCAAATGGAATTGGCAAAGATTTATTTCATTATTTTTGGCCTGCTCACGATCGCCGGCGGTATTGTCGGTTACGTCAAAGCTGGCAGTACGGCATCGATCATTGCCGGGGCAATCACCGGGGTTTTGCTGCTCGTAGCGGCGTTTCTCTTGCCTGAACACCGCGTCGCCGGATTAGCGACTGCGCTCATCATCTCGGTTTTGCTGGCTGGGCAGTTCGTGCCCAAATTCTTTCGCACCGGCAGAATCATGCCTGCCGGCATGATGTCAGTTCTGAGCGTGATCGGGATTATTGCAGCGATCGTCGCCTGGGTCAGAAAGTAACCGCGTGGGAAAAATTCGCCTTCGTACGTGGCGGCGGTTGGTTCTGGTTCTATTCGCCGCGATTTTCGCCGCGATTGTCTATCGCTGGATCTCGCTTGAGCGATTGCAACGCTTCGCGCCCATCGAGATATCCGGAACGCCAACACCGGAACCGACGGCAACCCGGCCGCCGGTGATCACGGGAAAGTTGGATACGGCAAAACTGTTCAACGGCATCACATATCACTCCACGGTTGAGACGACTCCCGGCGCCGATGCTGCAACCGAACGCGTCCAACCGGAGAGTTACGTGCTGGATCTCAAGCTGTTGGCGCACGTGCCTTCGCCGAACAAGACCATCGAGGAACTGGCGAAAGTCAGTCCCCAATTGCCAACGCTTTTGCCCGGTTTGACCTCGATGCTATCAGCTGAATCGGTTTCGCCGCTGTTCGCGCAGCTTTACGACACAAAAGTTAGAGTGCTGCGAGAGAACCTCGGCCGTCTCGATCTGCTCTTGTCTCGGCATAACTTTTTCGATTGCCAGACGGTTCTCCAGCTTCAGCATCCCGAAACTCATCGAAAGGCTCTCCTCCTCCAAGCGGAGATGGATGTGGACGCTGATGGCTCCGATTCCGATCGCCTCCCTGCTAGTACCGGGGCGCCGGCGAATTTCAAACCGGCCACCAGTTATCGTTGGGAAAAGAAAACGGATGCGCCCAACCCGTATCTCGCCGGAACTGAACAGCGATTGAAACGCGCCGAAGACGAATACGCGCTGGGAAGTACTGCGCCCGCGCGCAAACGCGACCTGCGCAACGCAATCGCGGAATTGCGTGCGGAGATTGCCACGCTGAAAAAGTTTAGTTTTCTAATCGGCGCGACCGATCCGTTCATCGTGGTGCCGGGCACATTTACCCGGGGCCCCGATCCGGTTAAAGTGGGCGATTACGCGCTCGTGGTTTTCGGCGATGCGATTTACCCTGTGATCGTCGGAGATGTCGGTCCTAATGACAAAGTCGGAGAGGCGTCGCTGCGCATCGCAAAAGAACTCAATGCGCTTGCAACAGCCTACAATCGGCCGGTGAGCGATCTGAAGGTGAGTTACATCATTTTCCCGGGAACGGCTGAGAAGCCATTTGGTCCTCCAGACTTGGACAAAATACATGCGCGATGCGAAACGCTGGTAAAAGAGATCGGCGGCGCGAGCGTGCCGTTGCATCGTTGGGAAAACATTATCGCTTCCCCCACTCCGAGTCCTTCGCCGTCTGCTTCGTCAAATGCGTCAGGAACACCGTCTCCGTCACCGGCGCCGACGTTCGCATTTCCTAGTGGCAACGCGGCAGCGAGTACGCCGGCGAGCTCGACGTTTACGCCGAAGAGCTCACCCGCCGTGACGCGAAGTCCCATCAGGAAGCGAAAGCCGTGAACGCGACCTACTGTAGCGGCGCTCTATGAGCGCCGAAATTCGAAAACAGCGCCTAAGTCGGCTTGATCTTGTTTTCGTACGGTCGCCGATTTACTTCGTCACCGCTTGCACGCAAAACCGTCGCAACATTCTGGCAACGCCGGCAAGCCACGAAACTTTTTTGCGCTTTGGGAAAGAAGGGCCTTTGCACGGATCATGGATCGGCGCGTACGTGATTATGCCAGATCATTTGCACGTATTCGTTGCAACTGATGATCAAAAAATAGCGATCTCCGCTTGGATGAGGTCTTTGAAGAACACCATCTCGAAGACGCTGCGTGAAAATGGAGTTGCTCCACCGCATTGGCAGAAAACCTTCTTCGATCATCTGCTTCGGAGTAGTGAGTCGTATTCAGAAAAATGGAACTATGTTCGCGAGAATCCTGTGCGGGCGGGACTTGTAGCAAGCGCTGAGGATTGGCCGTATGTGGGAGAGATTTTCGCGTTAGAATATCGCTTGGGAAAATAAGATTCGGCGGTCACAGACCGCCGCTACAGAGATGATCATGCGCGATGGTAGCTACAACGACTGCCTGGTTCTGATGCACAGGGTGATGGCCTACCGTCACGAGCCAATTCATTCGCAGCTAATGAAGATCCGCGACAAATACTCCATGCTCCACGTGGACGTGTTGATTTTGGTTTATCACTTCGCGAAGCTTTGCTCCGGCGCGATTCTCGAGATCGGCGCGTTTGTTGGAGGAGCAACAATTGCCGCAGCGTTAGGCGTCCGCGATTCAGGTCAGGAGAAGAAACTGATCGCGGTCGAACCCGGCGGCAGCGTGAAACACAAACGGCTCGGCACCCGCAATATCTTGCGCGACTTGGAACGCAATCTCGCCAAGGAGCGTGTGGCGAACATGGTCACACTGGTCAAGGGACAGTCGTTTAAGCCGGAAACGATGTCGGCTGTCCGTCAAGCACTCGGTTCGGATCAAGTCGGGCTATTAATCCTCGATGCCGATGCTGCCAAACGCAGAGACGTCGACTGTTACCGCGACAAATTTGCCGAGGGAAGCTGGATTGTGATCGACGACATCTACGGCGCTGATGCCAACGAAAAGATTACCCCAAGCCGCGCGGACGTGGATGCATTAGTGGCGGAAGGTTTGTTAGATCCGCTGGGATTTTACGGCTGGAGTACATGGATCGGACGCTGGCGCGGCGGTGCGCATCATCAAGCCCCAGAGGCCCGGTGATGTCACGCTTCGAGTCAAACTTCCTCCGGCCCGACCACGAGATGAATGACACCGTTCGGCGCGGAGATGAAGAAGCCATTAAAATCTTCGCGCAACTGCTCCACTTCGTCGCGGCGCGAGACGCCGTGAACTTTTAAAAATGACGCGGCCGCTTCGGTGTCGTTCGTTTCCAGTTCCAGCCAGATTTCCGGATGACTCAGGTTCGGCACGTTATCGATCCAGAGCCGGTTGGGGCCGAATTGAAAAATGCAGCCATCCTTTTCCTCCTCGACCAAGGGTAGCCCCAGGGTGTCGCGATAAAAGGCAACGGTCTGCTCGTACGTGTGGCTCGGGCACTTGATCGCGATGTTTGCACCGCCCGAAAACTGCGGCCCTTCGAGTTTGGCAACCACGAATTGATCACTCCCCGCCGGTTCCGCCCGGCTCGGTCATTTTGAGGGGGTCTAGTGCGCGCTCGAGTTGGTCTTCGGGCAAAATCTTTTTTTCTCGCGCAATCTCGCGAACCGTTCGTCCAGTCTTGGCGCTCTCCTTGGCAATTTCCGCCGCGCGATCGTAACCGATCTTTGGCGAGAGGCTGGTCACCATGGCCATCGAAAGCTCCACCAGTTCGCGGCAGCGTTCCTCGTGCGCCACGATGCCTCGTACGCATTTCTCAGTGAAGATGTCCACCACATTCGCCAGCAACCGGATCGATTCCAAGATGTCGTGCGCCATAACCGGCATCATCACGTTCAGCTCGAAGTTTCCGTTCGCGCCTGCCCAGGTGATTGTCACGTCGTTGCCGATCACTTGTGCGCACACCATCATGAGCGATTCGGGCATCACTGGGTTTACTTTTCCCGGCATGATCGAGCTGCCCGGTTGCGTGGCAGGCAATTGAATTTCGCCGATGCCGCACCGCGGCCCACTGCTGAGCCAGCGAATATCGTTCGCAATTTTGAAGAGAGTTACGGCGATAGTTTTTAAGTGGCCGCTCGCCTCTACAACTGCGTCCTTGCCGCCTTGGGCTTCGAAATGATTTTTCGCCTCGTAAAATGCTATGCCGGTGCGCTGCTTGATGTGGTGCAGCACTTTCTTGGGAAAATCGAGATGGCGATTCAGACCAGTGCCGACTGCGGTCCCGCCGAGCGCAACCTCGCGTAATGCTTCGATCGCTTTCTCCGCGCGCGCCTTCGCATACGCGACCTGCTGCGCGTAGCCGGAGAATTCTTGTCCGAGTCGCACCGGCGTCGCGTCCATCAAATGCGTGCGCCCAATCTTCATAACGTGCCAGAATTCTTTCGCCTTGGCTTCGAGGGCGCCGTGCAATTTTTCCAGAGCCGGAATCAAATGATTCTTCAATTCCTCGGCGGCGCTGATGTGAATCGCCGAGGGAATCACGTCGTTGCTCGATTGCCCCATGTTGACGTGATCGTTGGGATGCACGGGGTCGTGCGATCCGATCGACTTCCCTGACAGTTGCGCCGACCGGTTCGCGATCACTTCATTCGCGTTGGTGTTGGTGCTCGTGCCTGAGCCGGTCTGAAAAATGTCGAGCGGAAAATGGTCGTCGAGTTTTCCTTCGGCGACTTCTTCGGCCGCCTGTGCGATCGCCGTTGCCTGGTTGGCGTCGAGCAAACCTAAATCCTGGTTTGCCTTCGCCGCCGCCCATTTGATTAGACCCAACGCGCGAATGAATGGCCGGGGAAATCGGTAACCGCTTACTGGAAAATTCAAAACTGCGCGATGCGTGGACGCGCCGTGAAGAGCATCCGTGGGCACGGTCATCTCGCCCATGGAATCTTTTTCGCTTCGCGTCGGTCTTTCCGTCATGCCGAACGCTCAGCGCCAACGCCGGCGAGGCGCGAACGGCCTTTCGACTTCGTGGACGTGCGTCCGCCGCCCTGTGCGGATGGTACTTTGTGAAATACCGTGATAAACATTGGCGGGATATTTTGCAGAAAATATTCCGATTCGTCGCGCTGGAAGACAGTGGCGTGCTGCCTCAACTCATTGGTGACCTGGTAAATGATAAACTTGCCGTCCGGCTTGAGCGCATCGTACGTCTTTCGCAGTAGTGCGCGCTTCTTCTCGATCTTGAGAATGCTGAACGGAATGCCGGAGAGAATGTAATCGCACGAAGCGAATCCGCGGCGTTTCAGCTCGTACGGCAACGAGGCCGCATCGCCATGAATCACATGCACGCGTCGATCGCCTGCAAATTGCCGTTCCAGTGCTCTCGCCAGTGCCGCGTCGAGTTCAAACAGGAGCAAATGCGAATCCGGTGTCATCCGTCGCGCGATCTCACGCGAGTGCACGCCTTCGCCAGGGCCGTACTCCGCGATCACGCGCGGCTGGGTGAAATCCATTTTGCTGGCAACACGTTCCACCATCGCCTTAGAACTGGGTACAATCGAGGCGATTTGGAAGGGACGCTTCAGAAAACGCTTGAAAAAAAGTGTGCTCACGAAGAGCGAAATGTTCGTCTGAGGTGTTCTGGTTGTCCAGTATCGATCTGATCTGTGATCAGCGCCTGTGATTGATCCTCCTTGGTCTTGACTGATTACTGATCACCGATCAGTTATCACTTCTGACTTCCATGCGCGGTTAGCTCAGTGGTAGAGCACTACCTTGACACGGTAGGGGTCAGAGGTTCGAACCCTCTATCGCGCACCATGTTTCTTCTCTATCCAGAAGCGTGATGCCAGGGCAGTAGTACCTGGATTACGCCTCGTCCGTAGGCCGCGACCGTCATCAGACGTTGTGTGGGCGAAATGGCGAGATCGGAAATCCTTTAGCAGCATTATCCATCGTGCGCGGAGCGGAGACTGTGAAATGCATAATAGTTTGGCATGATAACCCGCTCCAAAACGGCCTCGCGCCGCGTTCCCCGTAAGCTCGGGGTGACACGGAGTGACAATCCGTTTCTTCATTAGGCAATGCAGCTTCGTTGCCGGTCAGTTGTCGGATTTAGGTCAGAACCGCCTGCAAAGTTTTGTCATTGACACTGTACCAGTCGGGGCGGCAGCATCGGCGCGCGCCAGCACAAAAATGCGCAATCTCGATCCTCCTAATATGAAAAAACTACTTCTTCTACCCTTGTTCGTTGTCGTTTATCTCGTGATCGCCACGGCTGCAACTACCCTTGCTGAACCGACGCTGACTAACATCAGCACGCGCGCCTTTGTCCAGACTGGCGACAACGTGGTGATCGGGGGCTTCGTTGTTGAACGAGCGCCGCCAAAGAGAGTCATCATTCGGGCGATTGGCCCGGAGCTTACTCAGTATGGCATTCCCAATGTATTGGCTAATCCGACATTGGAGCTACATGACGGCACTGGAGCGTTGATCGCATCTAATAACAACTGGGTGACGACGATCATCGGTGGGATTATCACCAGTAATCAAGTCCACGAGATTCAAGCCAGCGGCTACGCTCCGAGCGACCCCTTCGAGTCCGCCATCATCGCGGATCTGCCAGCAGGCAGCTACACTGCGATCGTCCGTGGTGTAAACAACCTTACCGGAGTTGCCCTCGTGGAAGTGTACGATCTTAGCCCGGAAACCAGTTCATTTCTAGGCGACCTCAGTACTCGCGCTTATGTCTAGACTGGTGACAACGTGATGATTGGCGGTTTTACTATTCCAGGGACCCGCCCAAAGGGGGTAATTCTGCGCGCCATTGGCCCTGAGCTCAGCAAATATGGTATTCCTAATACACTGGCCGATCCGACGCTGGAACTGTATGACAGCAAGGGAGCTTTAATTGCTTCTAATGATAACTGGCAGCTACGGCGATCGGCGGGATTATTGCCGCCGACCAGGTCCGCGATATCCTCAACAGCGACTTAGCTCCCGGGGATCGAAACGAGTCCGCGATTAATGCGACCCTGCCACCTGGTAACTACACCGCGATCGTACGCGGTGTAAACAATACCACCGGCGTTGCTCTCCTGGAGGGGCATCGGGCAAGTCCCACCTATACCTGGACAGGTGCAGTCGATAGCCACTGGGAGAATCCCGCGAATTGGAAACCCAACGGTATCCCTCAAAGCGGTGACACTGCTGCCATTCCATCAGGCACTTCGAACTCACCGGCAATTTCAAACGAGCACATCAAAGGCGTACAAATCGCGCTTGGGAGCGCCGACGGCGGCTCAGTTACTCTGGGCGCTGCGTTAGTTAAGTTCATCGAAGGGGGCTTAACCGTCACGGGCGGGGCTCCGGGCGCATCTACGGTTAACGCCACGCTGTCCTGCCAGGGCGACGTATCCTTTGCGCTTGCCGGGAAAGAAGAGGAGCAAAAGAGGGTGAATGGGACCATCACGGTTGAGGCGGGCAGCGCCCTAACAATCGATGCAGGAGACGGTACATTCACTCTCACTGGTTCCGGCGCGAAAACGGACATCGACTCAACCGACGAGTTTGGAACCGTCGCGTCTCCAAGTGAAACTGCGACTTCTACGCCGACGGCAACAGCGCATAAACCGACTATTAAGGGCGCGGTCAAGGCCTTGGTCACCCAGGAAAGCTCTTTGTTTCTCAAAGGGCGAAAAATTGTTACAGAAAGAGTCCACATCGACAATCGGACGGGGAAATCGAAGAGATTATAATTCCCATCATTGAAATCGAAGGGGCTGCTGACATAGTCGAAGGCGTGACTCTCGGAGGAGCAGGTATACTTAGCCTTGAGTCTGGTGGCTACCTCTCCATTAAAGGGGCCGTCGAGTCCGGCGAACGAATCGATTTCGCCGACGGCACGGGCCGGATTTCGATCGGCAACCATAGAATGTTTCATGGAATAGTTGGATTTACCCCGGTGGCAGGCGCCCGAATTGATTTCCCGGGGATCCAAGCTCAATCCGTGGGCGTACAGCTTTCGGAAAAAGATAAAGTGTACTTACTCAAGCTTTTTGCGGAACCAAATCGGACGGGCGGTCCCCTTGCTGAGATTCATGTTCAGACCATTCGTGATGGGAGCACAGGCCTGTTCCCATCCCACCTGCCGCTAACGCGAAATGATTTTGCTCTCAGCAGCGACGGGAACGGGGGCACGCGCGTCACCTACTTACCCCGGGGCACAACTGTCCTGGAGCAGTCGATGCCCGTACCGGTGATCGCCCCCACAGGTAGCAAGGTGTCGCTGCCGACCATATTTTCCCAGTCGTTCGTACTTCGACTCCTGGGTTCTATAGCATCACGCTACTGTCTCCTAAACCGCAGACAAACACATCAAACGACTACAGATACTGGATAAACGTGGTCCCTCACCATAAGTGGCGGAGCTTGGCCTTTACCCCTGCGTGGTTTGTACACGGCAAGGGGCAGATACTTCCGAAGGACCATTATAATGTCACAGACACGCAATGGCACGAAGTTGAACTGCTGGTCGGGAATAACATCAATAATCCGGCTCAATTTGAGGCCCAAGTCACGCGAGCTAGCTCTGGTCGAGAGTCAGAAATCGTCAAATATAGCGTGTGGACTGTTGATCCTGCCGTAGCTAAAGGTGTGGAATCGACACCAGGCAAACCCACACCCGCTGATATCGTTGCCTCAGCTCACAGCTTAGAACATACCTTTCCAGATGTTCCCAACACAAACCTTTGCAATTGGATAGCTGACAACGTGGCCGCTGCCGCCGGCGCGGCGATGCCCCTGCCGAACACTTATCCCGATCCAACGGACAACGTTTCGGGAGGCTTCTGGCGAATGGCGTATACGGGTGCCCGGCCCAACCCCGTCAAGAACTGGTTTAGGTTACTGATGCCCGGCGATATTGTTCGAATGCAACACTTATGGGGCGAGGGTCATACCACGACTGCGTTAAGTCGTCAGCATCCTGACGGCACGGTAACTGTGTACGCCAACTCAGACAGGCCCCTCATTGGCATTCACCCTTCGACTGCCGAGAAGGGCACAAACCCCGCTAGCATCACGATTTATCGGCTTGACCCGAATCAGCAATACCTGATTCTCGGCACTAACCTGGGAGAGGTGATCCAGGGCAGCGTCTATAACAATCTTATTAAGCCTGGTGGTGGAGCCGATGTCGTCATAGCCGGTCCAAACAATAATGAAATTCAAGACATAATTGCTAATCTGGACGGTATTAGGGTTAGAAATTTTCACTCCGGCGATATATTGAACTTCACAAATCTAGATCCGAATGGAACAACCGCGCAATATGATGCTACTACCGGGGTGCTAAGTGTCTTCAGATATAGCCACCAAGTAGCTACAATTATATTGCCGGGGCTAAATGCTAACGCGCAGTTCCTGGTCACACCCAATCCTGTTCCCGGCGGCGGCTCGAACATTTCCTTTTAGACTGATCCTGCCGAATCTGTTCGCAAAAAGGGGCCCTGATTCGGCCGATCTTTGTCGATTTGCCAAACGTTAGATAAGACCAAAATCGACCTGCGACTTTGGCTTCGTATTTGCAGCGGCTGATCATTGGTTTTGCTTCAGGCGCTGAAAAGCTGTATCAACGGCCATTCATACCAACGAGCGCCGACGCCATGTCTCATCTTATTCAACTCCATGAAGCGATTGCCGCCGCAACGAAGACTTTGCAGTCGCTTGCCGATCTTGATGCGCAGATTGGAAAGGCAGCAGATCTTATCGACCAATGCTTGCGTGCGGGAAACAAATTGCTGGTGTGCGGGAATGGCGGCAGCGCGGCTGACGCATCCCATTTCGCGACGGAGTTGGTCGTACGTTTTGCCAACGACCGAACGGCGCTTCCGGCGATTTGTCTCGCAAGTGATAGCGGAATTCTGACCGCCGCAGCGAATGATTACGGCTTCGATGAAATTTTTGCGCGTCAGGTGGCAGCGTTTGCTCAGTCAGGGGATGTGCTCATCTGCCTGACCACTTCCGGAAAATCGAAGAATTTGATTCGCGCACTGGAGGAAGCGAAAGCGCGCAAGCTGAAAACCATCGCATTTCTCGGGCGCGATGGCGGATCGACGATCGGCATTGCTGATCTCGATCTCCTGGTAAAAAGCGATTCAACGGCGCGAGTTCAGGAAGCGCACCAGCTTTTGCTGCATGTGTTGTGCGAGGTAATCGAGTCGCGCCTCGATAAAAGATAACGGCAAGCCGGACAGCGGCTCCCGGTTACTCCGAGTTTTTTAGCAACCGTTCGCGCTCGCGATCCAACTGCCGCCGCTCGCTCGCGGTGAGGCTGCCAATTCCAAACTTGGAAATTTTGTCGAGGATTGGATCGATGGACGTGTAAACGTCTTCCGTTTCCGAGCGGCTGCCGCTGGTGCGTGCTCGTGGTTTCGGAAGGACGTGATACTTGGGCGGTGACGCGAACCGTGCTTTCACTGCATTCCACCACGCGAGCTCCGGGCCGGCACCGTTCAGTTCGACGAAAAGAAACGCAACGCCAATGCTCGTCCAGACAACGACCATATCGCTCCAGGCGTGATAGGCGAGTAGTTGAAGAGTGTAAATGGCAGCCAGAATTAGCGCGACCCACTTAGCCTGGATCCGCAGCAACAATTCGACGCGCGGATAAACGGTCGCGAATGCAACAAAAATTCCAAAGTGCAACGCGGGCGACCCGGCAATTCCGCACCGTTCCCAGAGTCCCCAGATTGTCAGTAGCGCGGCCGGCGTGACCAGCAAAAAAGCATAGAGTGCGATGTACGCGCGCCGGCCCAGAAAACGTTCCACTTCTCGTCCGAACACAAACAGAAGGTACATCTCGATGGCGAACCAAAGCAGCCCCGATGGGGCATGAACGAAGGCATATGTAAACAGCCGCCACACCTGGCCGCTGGACCAGATCGCGGCACTGTCGAATTGCAGCCAAAGCAAAACAGACCCGGCTCCGAATGCTACCAGAATCGCTGCGAGAATCGCTGCCGCCACGTGTATCCCGACGAGCATCGTGGTTACATCGACAGGATACCGACCCATCCACGCAACCGGCCGATAATCATCGGACGTGGTCACCCCGAACATATTTTCAATTAATGCCGCGCATTGTGCTTGTGCAAGTGAAACGACAGATGCTGCATTTCAAATTTCGTCAGTATTTCTGCTTCGTGATTCTGTAACGCTTTATCGGTGTGGACCTGTCACGCCGTAGCCTCGACTAAGGCGGATTCATGGTTAAAATGGGCAGTTTCGTTCGATGAAGAATCTCGCGCCCGCCATATTTCCGCCCAAGGGGATCGGTGATGCAAAGCCCGGCAACAAAGCCGTGCTCGATTGGGTACAAGAGATCGCAACCCTGACACAACCCGAGAATATTTTTTGGTGCGACGGCTCGGAGCGCGAGAACGAATTTTTGATTGCTGAGTCGCGCAAGCAAAACGTGTTGATCGAACTCAACCAGAAGAAAGTTCCGCGCTCGTATTTGCACCGGTCGAACCCGAACGACGTCGCGCGTGTCGAACAGTTCACTTTTGTCTGCACACCTACGAAACAGGAAGCCGGGCCGACGAATAACTGGTCTGACCCAACCGAGACATATGCGAGACTCCGGGGGCTGCTCGCGGGCGCGATGCGCGGGCGCACGATGTTCGTCATTCCCTACATGATGGGCCCGGCGGATTCACCGCTGACCAAGGTCGGTTTCGAGATCACCGATTCCAAATATGTCGTGCTCAGCTTGAGGACCATGACGCGGATGGGCGAAATTGCCCTAAGACGGCTCGGCGATGATCCGAATGCAGAATGGAATCGCGGCGTGCACTCATTGCTGGATGTAAATCCTGAGCGCCGGTTCATTTGTCATTTTCCGCAGGACAATACGATCATCTCGGTCGGCTCGGGTTATGGCGGCAACGTTTTGCTAAGCAAAAAATGCCTGGCCTTGCGTATCGGCTCTTATTTGGCGTGCAAACAGGGCTGGATGGCGGAGCACATGCTGATCCTCGGCGTGGAATCGCCGGAAGGGCGCAAACACTACGTAGCCGCTGCATTCCCCAGCGCATGCGGCAAGACGAATTTCGCGATGCTCATTCCACCCGCGCATTTCAAAGGCTGGAAGGTCACTACGGTTGGGGACGACATCGGCTGGATGCGAATTCGCGATGGCCGTTTGTACGCGGTCAATCCGGAGAACGGCTATTTCGGGGTCGTGCCCGGAACGAGCTATAAATCGAATCCAAACGCGATGGGATCGATCGCACACGACACAATTTATACCAACGTGGCTCTTACCGACGATGGTGACGTATGGTGGGAGGGCAAAGATGGCGAACCGCCCGCACATGCGATTGATTGGCGCGGAAACGACTGGACACCGCAATCAAAAGAAAAAGCCGCGCACCCGAATAGCCGTTTCACGACGCCGATGCGCAACAATCCGGCGCTCGACCCCGACGTCGAGAAAGGTGAAGGCGTGCCGATCAGCGCAATCATTTTCGGTGGCCGCCGCAGCGACACGGTGCCGCTGGTTTATCAAGCGTTCGATTGGAACCACGGCGTATATTTAGGCGCGACGATGGCGTCCGAGACCACCGCTGCCGCCACCGGTGCCGTAGGGCGAGTGCGGCGCGACCCAATGGCGATGCTGCCCTTCTGCGGATACAACATTGGCGAATATTTCCATCACTGGAGTGATATCGGAAAGCGGCTCACCAATCCGCCGCTGATTTTCAACGTGAATTGGTTCCGCAAAGGCGCGGACGGAAAATTCCTCTGGCCCGGTTTCGGTGAAAACATGCGCGTGCTCAAATGGATCATCGACCGGTGCGAGGGAAGCGGTGGCGCACTCAAATCGCCGATCGGTTGGCTGCCCAGCCCGCACGATCTCGACCTTGCCGAG
>JBBQRI010000046.1:0-13768 GCA_038214915.1 Chthoniobacterales bacterium | reverse complement strand
CTCCAACTCCGCGCGAAGCCGTTCCTGCAACTGATCAACATTTGCCCCAATCTTCTCGAGGAGCGGGCGAGCTATTCCATCGCTTTGGTCCAGAAGAGCGGAAAGAAAATGTTCGTTCGTGATTTCGGAATTGTTCAGTTGCGACGCGAGGTCCTGCGCCGCCTGCAGCCCCTCCTGCATTTTCTGCGTGTATTTGTCGATGCGCATGGTCCAAAATACCAAACGGGATTCGCTCGGCAATTGCGCTTTGGTAAACGAGCTGCAGCAAACTTCCTGTGAGCATTGAACTTCGCCCCCACTCAGACTAAGGCGTTTGACACAAACGTCCCTACAACGATGAGTGTTTCGCGATGAACGCGCAGGAAAAACCGGTTGAATCGAAGTCGCTGGCGCTGCTACGTCAGGGACCGTTTCGCCGGTACATCATTGGTTCGCTCATTTCCGACAGTGGCACGTGGATGCAAATGATGGCCCAAAGCTGGGTCATGAGCGGACTTACGAGCAAGGCGATTATGCTTGGGCTGGTAAACTTCGCTGCGGGCTTGCCAGCGTTGATACTCGCGCCGGTGGCAGGCTCATTGGCTGACCGGCTGGACAAACGCAAGATCCTGGTAGCCACGCAAATTGCGCAAATCGTCTTTGCTGTGGCATTGGGATTTTTGGTGATGAGCGGCCACATCCGCATTTGGCACGTTGTTTTCTTTGCGCTGCTCCTGGGGATTGCTTTCGCTTACGAGATGCCGGCTATCAGTGCCCTTGTGCCGGAGTTGGTGAAGCGAGAGGAGATCGCCGCAGCCGTTGCTCTGGATAGATCAGTGTTTCACGGATCGCGTTTGATTGGTCCGTCGCTGGCCGGTCTTTTTGTCGGGTGGTGGGGCGCGGCGTCGGCATTTTTCGTAAACGCGCTCTCGTTTGTAGCATTGATCGCAGCACTCATCTCGCTACCGAAACGGCCGATTGGCACACCGGAGGAAGAAAAACAACGCCGTAGCGGGATCCTGGAGGGATTTCGCTATGTTCGCTCCAATCGCATCATTGTTTCCCTCATCACGCTGATTGCGCTGAACACAGTCTTCGTTTTCCCGGCGATCTCAGTGATGCTGCCGCTCTACGTGCGGGACATTCTTCATCTGGGCGCGAAAAGCATGGGTGGACTAATGGCAATATCTGGCAGCGGCGCGTTCCTTGGTTCGATTGGTTTGCTCAGCGTTGCGCGCGAGAATCGGTTGAAATTCATGACCGTCAATGTCGTAGCCATTGCGGGGGGTGTTTTTCTCATGTCCGTGTCACAAGGCTTTTTGCTGACTGCCTGCGCGATGGGCGCGCTCGCGATTGCCCTCTCAATGAATTTTGGCCTTACGAACACGATCGTACAGGAACAAGCGCCGGCGCATTTGCGCGGTCGCGTATCAGCGGTTGTAGGCATGAGCTTTTTCGGTCTGATGCCTGTTGCAGGCCTGATCACCCCCGGTTTCGCCGATCTCATTGGAATGCGAACGACTCTGACGATTGCATCAGTGATCTATGGAATCGCTGCTTTTTCGGTTTTGAGTGTTGCCGGACGCCACGTTTGCGATCAGCCGGTTTCCCCCGCCCCGGAGCCTGAAATTGAACCGGTCTGCTGAAGCATGGCGTTCGTCGCCGCGAACGCTCACAGTTAATCGATGATTTCGTTTTCCACTTGCTGGAACTCCGGCCGGCACAGTGCAGGAGATGAAATGCTACGCGAAATTAAAACCGAACTCGGGTTTGATTCGATAGAATTGGGGCACGGGACACGCCTGTCGCTAATGCCAGGAATTCAGAAAATGTTCGACTCGGGTCAGGTGCGGTTCACAAGTTTGCATAATTTTTGTCCGCTGCCTGTCGAGGTGATGGTGGCTTCGCCAGATTGTTATCAGCTTTCTGCTGTAGTCCCCGCGGAACGCGAACGTGCCGTTAAACAAACCTTTCAAACAATTGATTTTGCCGAACGACTGGGCGCACCGTTTGTGGTGCTGCATTTAGGCCAGGTGAAAATGAGGCCAATTACCGATCGATTGATCAAGATGACGAAAGCAGGTAAGCACCTCTCTCGCGCATACGTACGAGCTAAATTGAAGGCGGTGGAAACGCGCGAACGACGCGCACCCGCTCATTTGCAGCGGGTAAAGGATTGCCTTCGCCGCATTGTTGAGCACGCGACTTCGAAAAATGTCCGGATCGCCTTAGAAAGCCGGCGCGGTTACGAAGAAATTCCAAGCGAACGCGAGTTGCCGAGCTTACTAAAGGAATTGAATTCGGGGCAGGTCGGCTACTGGCACGACTTCGGCCACTCCCAAATCAAGGAGAATTTGGGGTTCATTGATCACGCTAAGTGGTTAGGCGCGGTCGGCTCCATGGCATTAGGCTGCCATGTGCAGGACTGCGTCTGGCCGGCCAAAGACCATGAAGCGCCTTTTACCGGGGGGATAGATTTCGATAAACTTGTTCCGCTTCTCCCCACAAACTGCTTATTTGTCTGGGAGATGAGCCCGAACAAAACGGCGGATGCGATTCGCCAGTCGGTTCGAATCTGGAAGGAACGCTTTGGCGAATGAAGAAGGTTCTCGCCACGATTTTCCAGCTTAGCGTCACCGTCGGGGTGCTGTATTGGGTTTATCACGATCCACACCGGCGCGCCCAGATGGTCGAAGCACTCCGGAATGCGGAATATCGCTGGGTTCTGATGGCGATGCTGGCGTATCTGGTGGTGGAAGCAGCAGCCGCGTTTCGCTGGCACGTGTTGCTGAAAGTGCAAAACATCCACCTCAGTGTCCCGCGCCTGACCGGACTCTTTTTTATCGGGCTGTTTTACAACCAATTCCTCCCTGGCGGCACCGGCGGCGACATCATCAAGAGTTATTACCTGCTAAAGGAAACGCCTGACAAGAAAGCCGGCGCATTGCTGGCGGTAGTGTTCGATCGATTCATCGGACTCGTTGCGCTCGTTGCCGTCACGGCCACCCTGATCGCGTTGCGATATAATTTTCTTGCGCAGAAACCGGAGACCCGAAATTTACTCTGGCTGCTGCTCATTCTTCTGAGCACGTCGGTTGCCTTCCTGGTTGCGACGTTCGTCATCAGTGGATTCAAACTGTTCCGTTTTTTTCCCGCCCATTTTCCGGGACGCGATAAACTGATTGAAATCTTCGCGGCGTATCATCTGTATGCGCGTCATTGGCGGGCATCTCTCGTTGCGTTTGGCGTGTCGATCGTGGCACATCTTGCAACGTTTACGGCTTTCTTGTTTGCCGCGTATGCGTTGGGCGTCCGGGTGCCGTTGGTTGATTTTTTTGCCATCATGCCGGTTGAACGAACGATCTCGGCTTTACCCATTAGTTTCGCCGGAATTGGGCTCCGCGAAAAAGTTTTACAGATCATGCTCAACGGGCTTTGCGGTGTTCCGGAAGCAAAAGCCATCCTCATCGGGTCGCTGAGTTTCGTGATTATTCTCGTCTGCTGTCTTCCTGGCGCTTTTGTTTACCTGTTTTACAAGCCGAGCGGCGTAGCAGAACGCGTGAAACTCCGCGAAATGGAAGAGGAAGTTGTCACGCTAGAACATGAGATCGGCGAACCGGAATGAGAGTGTGCGAGAGATCCTAGCGTCGCGAAAGTCACGGCACAAAGGCCGCTCCCACATTCGCAACCGCCCATTGGTTGTTGCCACTTTTGCAATGACCGCCGACGGCAAAGTCACGACGAAGAATTTTGGGCCAGTAGATTTCACTTCACGTGAAGACAAGCTGCATTTGTTTCGCCAGCGTGCTCTAGCGGATGCGGTTCTGCTCGGCCACAGAAGTCTGGAACGCGACAATGTGCGGCTCGGGGTGCCGGCAGAACTGCAGGAATTGCGGATTATGCGCGGTCAGTCTCGCTCTCCTCTGCGCGTGATCGTCTCGAGCAAAGGCAGAATCGATGATCGACTGAAGATTTTTCAATCCGATATTTCGCCGATCATTATTTTTTCCACTAAACGGATGCCTAGGAAAAATCAGGAGGCTTTGCGCAAAACTGCAATACTGCACTTAACCGGCGCCAGGGAGGTCGATCTTGCTGCGATGCTGAAAACTTTGCGTAATCAATACAAGGTCCGCACGCTGGCATGCGAAGGGGGACCCACGCTTTTTCGCGCGTTGTTGGAACGGGACTTAGTTGACCAGCTCAACCTGACAATCGCGCCGTACATGTTCGGCGGAGGCAAGGCGCCTACGCTGACAGGTCTGAGCAAGGAATTTCTTCCTGCCAGCGTGCATTGCTCATTGATCGAGATGCGCACGGTCGGCGATGAATGTTTCCTCACATATCGAATCAAGCACCAGCGACGGCGTCGGAGCAGAACACGATCACCGCGCAACGACTGACATATTCGAGCCATTCGCCAGGGCAATAACGACGTCCCGCTCGAGCAGCAAGGTCTTTCCGGCTTCAACAGCGATCACGCGCACTCCCGATTCAGCAGCGATGCGAACTGTTTCGACGCCGATTACTGGCACGTCGAAGCGCATGTCCTGATTCGGTTTGCTGACTTTGATCATGACTGCGCCTTCATGCGCAAGCGTTCCACCGCGTTTGATGGCCTCGTTTGTTCCTTCCAAAGCCTCGACGGCAACGATCGTGCCGTTTTTGATCACGATAGTTTGCCCGATGTCGAGTCGCGCAATTTCTTTTGCGACATTCCAGCCAAGCTCAACGTCATGCTCTTGGCGAGGTGACAATTTCGGTCCAACAATCACTCCCGACTGCGCCAGCGAATCCTCGAGGAAAGTTGTGGCTGGCAGGAGATCGACATCGATTTTCGCGAGTTCGTCCGCGATTGCGGCAAAAATCGATTCAGCGTTGCGCTCTTTGAGTTTGCCCAGCAGCATCAAAGCCTTCAAATCCGGCCGCAGATCGAAAAGATTTTGCGGCGCAATTTGTCCGGCCATGATCGCGTGATGAATACCCTGGCTGCGAAAAAATTTCAGGAGCCGGCCTAGTTGCCCGACGCGCATCCACTCGACTAGCTCCACATGTTGCTCGAGTGTTGGATCGGTCTCGCCCGTGAAAGCGGCAGTGACGATTTTTTTAACGCCGGCTTTACGCGCTCCATCGGCGAGCAATCGCGGGTAAACGCCGTTGCCGGCAATTATTCCCAGGGCATGTAACGGTGCTTGTGCCAAGCATCGAATTTGAAATAGACAGGCGCTTGACACAAGCGCCTCTACAAACGTTAGCTGTGGCGGCGACGTTTGACCTGCAACTGGGCCAGCGCTTTTTGCAGCGAAGCCTGGATGGCAGCTACTTCTTCGGCGGAATGATCTTCTTTCATGGCTGCTTTGGCACGCTCCACTGCAGCCTCGGCTGTAGCAATGTCGATTTTCTCTGATTCGAGCGCCATGTCGGTTAGCACTGAAACCGCGTCTCCTTTGATTTCCACAAACCCTTCGCCGATGGCCATCGTACTCTCACGGCCGCTTCTTACGATGCGCAGTTCGCCAGGCTTCAATGTGGTCAGAAGCGGCACGTGCTTTGGATAAACGCCAAGCTCGCCCTCCGACCCGGGCAGCGTCACCATCTCTACGTCCTCGGAATAGATTTTTTCCTCAGGCGTTACAATTTCGAGCTTGAGCGTGGCCATGGTGAGTCGAAGGCGTTAGCCTTCCTTAATCGTATCGATGCCGCCCTTCATATAGAAATTCTGCTCGGGCACGTCGTCATGTTTGCCGTCGAGAATTTCTTTAAAACCGCGGACTGTTTCTGTAACCGGCACGTACTGTCCTTTGTAACCGGTAAAGACTTCAGCCACATGAAATGGCTGGCTAAGGAACCGCTGAATCTTGCGTGCGCGCTGAACAGTGACCTTGTCCTCCGGGCTTAGTTCATCCATTCCGAGAATCGCGATAATATCCTGCAAATCCTTGTAACGCTGCAAAACGCGCTGCACGCCGCTTGCAACGTCATAATGCTCCTCGCCGACAATCTCCGGAGCCAGCGCTTTCGATGTTGATGCCAGCGGATCGACCGCAGGATAAATTCCCAGCTCGGCGATGGCACGCTCAAGCACGATGGTCGAATCCAAGTGCGCAAAAGTGTTTGCCGGCGCCGGATCAGTGAGATCGTCCGCTGGAACATAGACTGCCTGGAACGAAGTGATCGATCCTTTATTTGTGGATGTAATTCGCTCCTGCAAATCACCCATCTCAGCTGCAAGCGTCGGCTGATAGCCAACCGCGCTCGGCGTTCGGCCTAGCAACGCTGACACTTCCGAGCCCGCTTGCGAGAATCGAAAGATGTTGTCGATAAAAAGAAGCACGTCCTGGTTGCGCTCGTCGCGAAAATATTCGGTCATTGCAAGGGCAGAAAGAGCAACCCGTAAACGCGCGCCCGGCGGTTCGTTCATCTGACCGAAAACCATCCCTACTTTCGACTTCGACAAGTCTTTTTGATCGATCACGCCCGCGTCGCTCATTTCTTTGTAAAGATCATTGCCTTCGCGGCTCCGTTCGCCTACTCCCGCAAATATGGAAACACCCCCGTGTTTCATGGCGATGTTGTTGATTAACTCCTGGATGACAACGGTCTTGCCGACGCCCGCGCCACCAAATGCGCCCACTTTGCCGCCTTTTGTAAATGGGCAAACAAGATCAATGACCTTGATCCCCGTTTCCAAAATCTTTGCCGTAGTGTCTTGCTCCGTGAGTGTCGGCGCCGGGCGATGGATTGGATAACGCTTCGTGTAGTTCACCGGGCCACGGTTATCAATCGCGTCGCCAGTGACGTTAAAAAGCCGGCCAAGCACGGCCTCGCCTACTGGTACGCTGATCGGACCGCCAGTATCTGTTACTGTCATTCCGCGCTTCAACCCTTCCGTCGAAGACATGGCGATGGAGCGAACCCAGCTTTCGCCAAGATGCTGTTGCACTTCGAGCGTCAACTTCGTTGGATTGCCGTTCACTTCATACTCAATTTCGAGAGCGTTGTAGATTTTCGGCAGCGTCTTTTCGTCCGGAAATTCCACGTCCACTACGGGACCGATTACTTGAACTATGTTTCCTTTATTCATAAAACTTGTTACCCAGCGAGCGCCATTTGCGCCGTGGCAATCTCGAGTAACTCGGTAGTGATACCGGCCTGGCGCATTTTATTATACCCGAGTGTCAGATCCTTAATGAATTGGTTCGCGTTGTCCGTCGCATTCTTCATCGCCACCATTCGAGCACTGTGCTCGGATGCGCGCGCATCGAGGATCATCTGAAAGACCTGGTAGGAAATATAATACGGAAGTACCGAATCGAGGACGACCTCCGCACTGGGCTCAAAAATGTACCCTGTCATCGGATCGACTCCTTTAGTGTCAGCTTGAGCACTTTCCCCCTTAGGCAAATCAAAGCTGCTAATCGGTAACAATGTTTGTACGACGGTGCGTTGATTAATCGTGTTGATGAAATGGGTGTAAAGCACCGAAACCTTGTCCACTTCCCGCCTTAGAAATTTTTCCATACAGAATTTCGAGATTGGTTTCGCCTCAACGAAGCTGGGCGAATCTTTCAACTCAAAATCTGCCAACAGTTCACGCTTTGTGCGCGCGATAAATTGTTTGGCCTTCTTTCCCGTTACCACAAAATTTGTCTTAGCCGGATCAAAGTTCGCAGCTTCCCGAAAGAGATTCGTGTTCAACGCTCCGCAGAGTCCCTTGTCCGTGCTGATAATTAACACCAACTCCTTCTGGAGCGGACGGATGGCCAGGAGCGGGTGAAATCTTGGATCTGTCCGGTTTTGCAAGGAAACAAGAACCTTATTCATCAAAGCGGCGTAAGGGCGTCCGGCGAGGGCATGCTGCTGCGCCTTACGCATCTTGGACGCAGCCACCATTTGCATTGCTTTGGTGATTTGCGCGGTGTTGCGGATCGACTTGATCCGGCGCCGTATGTCCTGCGTGTTCGCCATCTAAACGCCTACTTAGATTACCGCCAGGTGGTCCTAAATTCGTCGAGCGTCGCCTTCAATTGCGCCTCGAGGTCCTTATCGAGTTCTTTTTTCTCGCGAATCGTTTGGAGCAAGCTGGCTTTGCGTGTTTGCAGGTAATCCTGAAGCTTCAATTGGTATTCTTTGACGCGCTCGACAGGAACAGCGTCGATGTAGCCGTTTTGCATCGCCCAGATCACAGCCACTTGTTCTTCCACCGAAATTGGGTTGTACTGTTTCTGCTTAAAAAGCTCGACAATACGTTGACCGCGATCGAGACGGGCTCTCGTCGCCGCGTCGAGGTCTGAACCAAATTGCGCAAACGCAGCGAGCTCCCGAAACTGTGCCAAATCGAGCTTCACTTTGCCCGCAACCTGCTTTATCGCCTTGATCTGCGCCGCGGAGCCAACTCGGCTGACGGACAAACCGACCGAAATTGCAGGTCGAACGCCTTGATAAAACAAATCAGTCTCCAGATAAATCTGACCGTCCGTGATTGAGATGACATTCGTCGGAATGTAAGCAGACACGTCCCCGGCTTGGGTCTCGATGATTGGCAGAGCAGTCAGTGAGCCGCCGCCGAATTCGTCGCTCATGCGTGCAGCGCGTTCGAGCAACCGCGAGTGCAGATAAAACACGTCACCCGGATACGCTTCGCGCCCTGAAGGCCGTTTCAGCACCAGCGACACCTGCCGGTAAGCCACTGCGTGCTTCGACAAATCGTCGTAGACAATGAGCGCATCCATCCCATTATCCATGAACCACTCACCCATCGCGGCGCCAGCAAATGGCGCCAGATACTGGTTCGTGGCGGTATCCGAAGCCGATGCCGAAAGGATCGTCGTGTAAGGCATGGCGCCTTCTTTTTCGAGTACCGCGAGCGCGCGCGCCACGTTGGAATTTTTCTGACCAATCGCGACGTAGATACAGTAAAGCGGCCGATAATTCTTATCGCCCTGGTCCTCAGCTGCCTTGTTCAAACGGGCCTGGCTGATGATCGTGTCGATGGCGATGGTAGTTTTGCCGGTTGCGCGGTCGCCGATGATCAACTCGCGCTGTCCGCGACCGATCGGAATCATCGCGTCAATGGCCATGAGGCCCGTTTGCACCGGCTGATTGACGCCGCGGCGCTTGATGACGCCCGGGGCAATTGTTTCCAGCGGATAAAATGTTTCGGTTTTGATCGGCCCCTTGTCATCGAGCGGCTGGCCGAGTGTGTTTACCACACGGCCCAAAAGCGCCTTGCCAACGGGAACCGACAGGAGTCGGCCAGTTGTTTTAGCTTCGTCGCCTTCGGAAACCAGCGTGTTGTCGCCCATCAAAATGGCGCCCACTTCAGTTTCTTCAAGATTGAGCGCGAGACCGTAAACGCCGTTGGGAAATTCGACCATTTCGTTAAGCATCACGTCGCTCAGACCCTCGATGCGCGCCACGCCGTCGCCGGTTTCGCGAACAACGCCCACGTTGCTCTTGGTCGTGGATGTTTTTAGCTCTTCAATTTTCGATTCGATATCTTCGAGTATGGTGCTCATGATTTTGAATTCTGATTAAAGTTCGTGTTGAAGACGTTCGAGGCGATTGCGCACGCTTCCGTCCCAAACATCGCTTCCCACGCGAATGCGCATTCCGCCAAGAAGCTGAGGATCAACGTGAAAATCAGTAGCGAGATCGTCGCCGTATTTACTCTTCAGATTGGCTGCGATCTCTGAACGTATTGCCGGATCCACTTCGCTCGCGGTTTCGATCGTGGCATGGCGCTTCTCTACCTCGAGCCGAAGCAAACGTTTGTAGTTTTTTAGCACGTCAACGTAATTGCGCGACTTTTCTGCTATGACCGAATCGACCAGGGACGCGATTCTGCCAGGATCAAGCTGTCTATCAGTGAAGCTTGCCTGAAGCATTTTGCGCGAGAGTTGACGAATTTCTTTGTTAAGCTTCATCAGACCACTTCTCGAGCTGTTTCCTCCTGCAAACGCCGCTGATCTTCCTGCGTTAATACTTTCCCCGTGACCTTCGCCGTAGTGTCGACTACAAGCCGCCCAAGCTCGCGCTTCAGGGATTCCATTGTGCGCTCGTGCTCGAGCGCTGCGGCTTCACGCGCTTTGGCAATGATCTGCTCCGCTGCCCCAATCGCTTCCTGTTGCTTGCGTTCAGACAAATGCGCCGCGCTTTCACGCGCTTCGTCGATCATTTTCTGCGCGTCCGCATTGGCCTTGGCGACAATTTCCTGGTAACGCTTCTCGGCTTCAGCGAGCTCCTTTTTGATTTTCTCGGCATTGATCTGACCTTCCTCGATCTTGCGCCGACGCTCCTCGAGCACAGCAAGAATTGGTTTGTAAGCGAAGCGTTGCAAAAGGAATGCAACAATGCAAAAGCTAATGACCTGCGACAGAAACAACTTCCAATTCCAGCCGAAGGTTTGAGCTGTTTCACGCAAGATGTCGGTTACGCCTCCGCTGCTGGCGGCAATAATCAGGTTCATAAACTAAGATTCGGGCGCAACATCAATTGCCTCCCCAGTGAAATTAATGAACGAGATACAGCGCGTAGAAAACGATCGCCTCGGTCAGCGCGATGGCGAGAATTCCGTGCACGAGCACTTGCGTGAACGCACCTGGGTTGCGACCGACCGCGCTTGTCATTCCCAGGCCGGTCAAGCCGATTCCGATTCCGACGCCCATCGCGGCAAGCCCGACGTGAATGCTTCCGCTCAGTTCTGCTAGTATTGGTAGTATCATATTTAGTTTAGTTGGTTTTGCGATCTCGTCATGAGATCGCCGAAAAATCAGTGCGCATGCTCCGGTCCCTCCTGGTGCTCTGCGATCAACATTGTGAAAACCGCAGTCAGCAACATGAAAACGAGCGCCTGGACAAATCCCACGAGCACTTCGAGGAAATAGAAGGGAATTGGTAGGATCGGAGAGAGCCATGGATTCATGGTCGACATTGCTTCCAAAATGCTTTCGCCGGCATAAATATTTCCGAACAATCGAAAACTGAGCGCGATCGGTCGAAACATAATCGAGATCACTTCGAGCCAGCCAACGGCGAAAAAGATGACGACCATCAGGATCTTCACGACACCGGTCGTCTCACCTTTTGGGCCGAACAAATGTTTCAAGAATCCTCCGACGCCGTTGGCCTGAATCGCCCAGACAAACCACATCACGAAGAATATGGCCGACATCGCGGTCGTGATGTTCAGATCCGCGTTGCCACCGCGCAGCAACGGCCGATCGACATGGAAATTTCCCGAATCGTCGTAGTGACCCCAGCCGATTGTTCCAATTCCCGGAATCAGTCCGAACCAGTTCACGAACAGAATAAAAATGAAAATTGTGGCAAAAAACCAAAATCCCTTTTGCACGAGGTCACGGCCGATGATGTTTTGCAAAAAATTGTGCAAACCCTCAACCAGCCATTCCCAAAAGTTTTGAACCCCGTTTGGGATGGCCTTAACCTGCCGGGTTGCTATTTGTGAGAAAACGATGATTCCGGCGGCGACTAGCCAGGTCACCAGCATCGAGTTTGTAATTCCAAAGCCGCGGACCTGAACAAGCATCTGCGGTTTTAACGAGAGCCCCTCGTGTTCAGTCGTGCCCGCTTCGGCTGCAAAACTCGACGTGGCAAGCATTGCGCTGGAGGCCAACGCCAGGATCAACATCAGTAAATAACGATTGCGCATTTTATAAGCTACAGCTGTAGCCGGCATCGGTGATGCCGACCTGCCGAGGCCATCTGCCCTCGACCAACACATCGCGAGTTTACGGCAAAAAAGCCGCAACGGCTACAACTTGAACGCGCATACCAAAGCGCGTTTTGCCGGGATGACAAACAGAATTCTCGGCTCCGAACCTATTTTGCCGACAAACTCTCGGCAAACTGCGGGGCGATCCGGGCGACTAGCCTTGAGTCGACGCGTTCGGCCGCGCCGTTCATGGTAATCGCTTCTTCGTAAAACGATTCCAAATGGTCAATTTGCGTTTCCTGTTCGAATCGTTCCTTCACCGTTGCGTTGGCCCGCGCGCCCATCTCCTGCAATAGGACGGGGGAACTTGCGATCAACTGCATTGCATTTGCTAACGCAACATGGTCCTCTTCCGTCACCAGAAATCCGGTGCGCCCGTGATCAACTGCTTCGGGTATTCCACCGTGGCGCGTCGCAACTATTGGCAAACCTGTTGCCATCGCTTCGAGCACTGAGTTTGGCACACCTTCCTGATCTTGGTTTGGGGAAATTTCGCTTGGATGCAAAAACAGATGCGCATTGGCATAAAGCTCGTGCAGCTTCGGTTGCGAGAGAAACCCGACAAAGTGCACGTCCCTGGCAATGCCCAGCCCTCCGGCAAGCATCTCCAACTCCGCCTGCAACGGGCCTTTGCCCGCGATGAAAAATTCCGCATTAGGATAGTCCTTCTTGAAAATTGCAAAAGCGCGCAAGCTGGTTGCCACGCCTTTCTTCGGGATTAGCCGGCACGCCTGCACCACTTTCCATTTGCCGTCTCGGGGCGGTTCTCTGTGCACCAGCGGGAATTCATTCAGCGGGATTCCGGTGCGATTGATGCGCAGCTTTTCCGGCGGACACCCCAACTGGGTCAGTCGATCGGCGAGCGATTGAGAACGGGCGAACACGAGCGGCACCGCGTTGAAAAGACGCCGCAGTTTGCCAGGATAATCTTTAATCTCTGGTTTATGCGCGACGTCCGCGCCGTGGAAAGATACAACGCACGGCTTGTGCCATTGCTCGATAAACGGGAGCAGGTGCACGCCCGTATGGCCGAAATAAATGTGCATCAGATCAGCTCCGTGACGGCGCAACAATGAGTCCAGCGTTTGATACTCGCCGCGATAAACAATCGGCGGCCGCCGTTCCACGAATTTCAACCAACCGTGAACAAGCAGGTTGGTGCGCCTCTTCGGAATCACTTCGATGTCGTCAAACGGAAATCGCTCAGCATTCTGGACTTCTTTTGTGACGACAAAAGTGTGCACGCCGCGCAGCGCTATTACTTGTCGATAGATGTGCAACATCTCCGACTTAAGAAAACTGGAACAATAGCTCGCTACAACCCGCCTGCCCATAACACAGCGCCCAGTTTCGCTAGGGATGCTCGCTTTGTCCACATCAAATCGCCGCGGAAACATTCTCTTCGGGGTCTGCCATTCGTGTTGCCAACGCCTGCTTCAAGTCATCGATTCCTTCTCCTTTGGCTGCTGAAGTCGGAAGTATCTGTAGCTTTGGGAATCTCTCTTGCAGCGCTTTTAGATTTTCCTTCGCACCGGGCAAATCCATTTTGTTGGTAACCACGAACCAGGCGCGCGACGACAAGGTCGGATCGTAGAGATCAATTTCCTGGCGCAGATTCTGCAAATCTTCGACCGGATTGCGTCCCTCGCTTCCGGCGACATCGACTACGAAAATCAAAACGCGGCAGCGCGTAATGTGGCGCAGAAATTCGTGACCCAACCCGACTCCGCGGTGCGCACCTTCGATCAAACCGGGAATATCCGCGACCGTGGCGCGTCGATAACCTGGAAATTCAATGACGCCGACGATCGGGTGAAGCGTCGTAAACGGATAGGCGGCGACCTTCGGCCGCGCCGCCGAAATTTTTCGTAACAGGGTTGATTTACCGGCATTCGGATACCCAACCAATCCCGCGTCGGCGATAGTTCGCAACTCAAGCAGGAAATGTCCCTGTTCGCCTTCTTCGCCCTCGGTGTATTGGCGGGGTGCGCGGTTGCGCGAGCTTTTGAAATGCACATTCCCCTTTCCTCCCGCTCCACCGCAGCACAGCACGAA
>JBBQRI010000045.1:0-13958 GCA_038214915.1 Chthoniobacterales bacterium | reverse complement strand
GTCAGTCGCCGACCTTCCTCAAAAGCGATGATTTCGCCGTCAGCAATTAGCTCCTGTTTAAACCTCCTGGCTTGGTCGACCAGCTCTGGAAATTGTTCGGTAATTCGTCGCAAATCCCGCGAGAAAATCTCGACCCTATCTCTGCTGCGATGAAGCTGTGCGCGAATCCCGTCGAATTTGTCTTCAACGTACACCGTTCCCGGGATTGAGGCTCCGGACTTGTCGCGGTCGGCCACTTCAATAAAGCGGTTCCAGACGGCATCCGCGGTCGGTTCGGGGGTGGCGAGCATGCATTTAATAGGACGAAAAATTGACAGCTCGGCACTGTGCAGCTTTTTTCGTGAGGCCAGCACCGCCGTCCGGCCGATATCGCCTAACAACATGTTGGCCTGTTTCACTTCTTCGAGCGAAACATCAAACGCCCTGGAAATGGCTTCCTCCACCAGACCCTCGCGCAAGCCGATGCGCAGGTCGCCAGTCAAAATTTTGACCACGTATTCGCCTTCGCGCGCGGATAAAATCGAAAATCGCTCTCGCAGCAGCTTTGCCTTGGCGATCGGGCCGCGCGCGCGCTGAAGATTTTGGAACAACTCGGCCGATTCGAGAATGGTGAATGGTTGCGGCGCCGTTCGGCCATCGAGAACTTCAAATGCACTCTTGCCAGCGTCGCCATGTCTGCTGGCGATTCTATGAAACTCCGAATCGCCGATTCTGGTCGCGGCCTGCAACGCGCGGAAGATTACGGCCCATCCGACCTGCAATATGCGCGGATCGCTTTGGGCAAATGCTCTTCCGGTAAAGTACGTAGTCGCAAGCGGAAGCTGCTCACTTGTTAGGCCGCGCAGGTAATCGGACAGCAACCGAATCTTTTCCAATTTTGCCGGAGTCGCGCCGATGTCTTCACCGATATTCGCGAAATCCAGAAATTCAGATTGCTGCGTAGACTGGCAGGGAGGCCGCGCTACGGCGGAATTTCCCGGCAGAGATTGCAGTGCGATCTCCTTTCGTCCGAAGTGCAGTTCCATCTGGTTTTCTTCACTCAGCGCCCATGCCTCGAGGCCGCGCGCGCGAAGATCGGAGGCAAAAGCTGCGGCGAAACCATGGAGCGTCAACACTCGGCGCGGCTGCACCAATTCGACGTACCGAAGCAAATCGTCGTAATCCGCGTGATCCGATAAAGGAAATGCCGCATCGACTTGGTAGCGATACACCGCGTGAGGATCGATGGCCCATCCACTGATCAGCGCTACACGTTTGCGCGGGATCTTCTCCAGCATGGGCGAGCGGTTCGCGCTCGGCGGACAAATCAACACTTTGCCCGCGACATCGTTCCGATTGTATCGCACGTATTTGCAAAACGATTGCCCGAGCTGTTCGTAGATGCGCGTCATTTGATAGACCGAGCCATGCAGCATGGGGGTCAATCCGGCCCCCTCGAGTGCACAGAGGATTTCCTGCGCCTTGCCTAACGAGTAGCCCAGCAGCACCGGCACCTCACCTGCGTCAATCGTTTCACCGCAGAACGCGATCATTCGGTCGATCACCTCTTTGCTGGGCGGGAACCGATAGCGCGGCACGCCGAAGGTTGTTTCCATCACAAGGGTGTCAGCATGACGCCAATCTGCCTGCTCGGCGGACCCGCCAAGACGCAGCTTCAAATCGCCAGTGTAGAGCAGCGTCTGCTCACCAGCGAAAACAAGGCACTGCGCTGAACCAAAGATATGCCCGGCAGGTAATAACATCAGATCGACGCCGCGAATCGATCGTCTTTCCCCAAACGGCAGTGGATGCTCGATGCGCGACCCCGGCAGACGGGCCCGCATCAGGCGTGCTGTGCGCTCCGAAACGATCACCTCCTGGTGGGGCGCGATGTGGTCACTGTGCGCGTGGGATACGAACGCGAAACGTTTTGCGTCCCATGGGTCAAGCCAGAGATCCTGTTGCTGCAAGTAAACACCGCGCTCGTAGCGAACTTTGATCACGCAGAAAATTACTTCGCATTTGCGTGAGTTCCACAGCACGGCTGATGCCGATGATCATCGTGGGTTGCGCGTTGACACCTGCCTGAAGGACCCGCTTAATTACGGAAATGAGATCTGCCGGCGCACTTCTAATTTTGACTTTCTTGGTTGTTTCCGCTTCCGGGAAGGGCACCCGGGAGGAACCCAAAGTCGTCGAGAAAGTCACGGCGCTGCCGCTGGCATTGGACCCAAATTTCGAGTTTCGAAAAACCAAGCTCTTCTTCATGAGTGAGAAAGGGCCAAAGCCGAGTGAGAGGGCACACGATTCGACGAACAAGCTTGGCGGGAAGTCAAATTCGCCGAGCCAGAAAACTGCTACGCTTCAGGACGCGCCCATCGTTTTCGAGAGGCAATACCGTCTTTTCGGCGCAGTCACCGGGCTCGATCAACGGCAGCGTTTCGGTGATTACTTCGATTTTTTTTGGCGAGCCAAACGCCCCTCGGAAGTCACCGTGCGCCTGGAATATCGCCAGGAGAAATTGCACGAACACGTCCAGGCGCAGGAGATCACATATAGAAACGTGCGTGGCACTCACAAGACTGAATTCAAGGTGATCGGCGACGATTACTTTGATGACGGCCGCGTGATTGCGTGGCGATGCCTCTTGGTCGCGAACGGCCGAATCGTGGCGGAAAACCGCTCGTTTCTGTGGGAATAAATGGCGACAGGGGCGCGCCTTGGTGTTTTTGCTCCCGCCCACGCCTCGAAGGTTCGAAGCGATGGAGCTCATTAAGCGCTGCATTTCCGAATCAGCTGATGAGGGATTTTCCCATGCGCGGGCAGGTTTGACAGCATGGGTTTCGGGCTGGTATCGTTTGAAAGAGTAATTGTGGATTCGTCTATTCAAGTTGGGGTAAGAGGGCCGACCGTATGGGTGAAAGTGGAGGGAAAAGGTAGTTTCCTCAATAGCGGCAACCTCAAGGAGTTCTCGCGCGAAATGTTGGACCGCGGGTATCGCGAATTTGTGGTGGACTTGGCAGATTGCGCCATGATGGATTCCACCTTCATGGGAACGATGGCGAGCGTGGCATTGCGGCTAAAGGAAATCGGGCACGGCCATCTTCATATCGTTCATTGCGGCAATCGCAGTCAGCAACTTCTTTCCGGGTTAGGACTAGATCAGATATTCGATATTCACAGCGACGGCACCGGTGCACCTGAATGTGAAGCGCTTGAACAAGCCTCCAGAAGTCAGACGCTAGATTCCCGAAAAAAGGAGCAGACAGAAACCATGCTCGAAGCTCATGAAGCGCTGTGTGAGGCGGCGCCCGAAAATATCTTTCGCTTTAAGGACGTTCTCGATTTCCTAAAACAAGATCTTCATCACGAGACGTCTTCGAAGTAAGGTGGCCCCCCGAAATGTGGCCGACTCTTCTCCTTGGACTGCTTGTCGCGTCTCTGGCTGGGTGGGGTGTCACTGCCTATCTCCAAACCCGGCGAATTCGCAGACTGGAGCGCTCGCATGAGGAGATTCAGGTCGAGGAGACGCTTGTCTTCGATTTCCTCCACGGGTTGGGCGAAGCGTTCAGGGGAACAATTCGACCCCAGGAATTACATCGACTGATTGTCGAGGGGGCCGTGCGCATTCTGGACGCACACGGCGGTGCGCTCTACGTAGCCGATCGGACAGGTGGCAAGCTCATGCCCGCATTCATCTCGCAGGGCTGTCCGCCGCTGGTGGATGTTCCGCAAGATATTTTGCAACAAGCGGCTTCCAATCCTATCGCCCTTGAGACTTTTCTGCGGCTCCACGCAGTTGGGGCGAACGAAGGACTAATTGGACGCGTTTGGCAAACAGGTCAGCCTGTCTGTCTCAACGAATTCTCGGAAGCCCCGGAGTTGGCCAAATTGCGGGGAAGCGCCTTTGGCAGCGTGTCGGTGATGGCCACAGCGCTCGGATATGGCGAGCAGGACCTCGGTGTTCTGGCAGTGGCCAACGGTCCAATGAGTGCGCCTTTTTCGCAGGCTGATTTTGTCGTTTTTAAATCCATCGCCGAGCAATCGGCCTTTGCGCTCTACAACGCGATCATTTATTCGATGGCGAACGAAAAGAAACGGCTGGATCACGACCTCGAAATCGCGCGAGACATTCAGCGCATCCTGCTCCCATCCGAAGCGCCGGCCATCAATGGGTTCCAAATTAGCGGAATTAATCTGCCAGCTCGCCAGGTAAGCGGTGATTATTTCGATTACATCCATGTCGATGAAGAGCGACTTGGCGTCGCAATCGCAGACGTTTCTGGCAAAGGTGTCCCTGCATCGCTGATCATGGCGATTTGCCGCAGCGTGTTACGTGCAGAGGCCGCTCGGAACCCATCTCCGGCGGATGTGTTACGAAAAGTAAACCGGCAGCTTTATCCAGACATTAAAGAAGACATGTTCATCAGCATGGCATACCTGGTCCTGGATCATCAGCACGATAGCGTCACGCTTGCGCGGGCCGGACACGACGCGCCGTTATGGTACCAGGGGCAGTCGCAAACAGTAACACCAGTAAAGTCGCCGGGAATGGTTGTGGGAATTGACAGCGGAAGCGTGTTCGATAGGCTTACGGTCGATTTCGCCGTGCCGCTCGAGCGCAATGATTGCCTCGTTCTCTACACCGACGGCGTGACTGAGACGCTTAACCCCGAGGATGACGAGTATGGCGTTGATCGCATGATGCAGTCGGTTCGCGCCAGCGCGAACGATGGCGCGCAAGCGATTGTAAAGAGGATTATCGAGGACGTGCGCGAGTTTACCGGTTCGGTGCCGCAAAACGATGACATTACTGTGATAGCCATTCGCAAAACATGAAAAAAATCCCTTCCCGTGAACGCGAAGAAGAAGTGAATTCGTCCGTGCAGGCGAAGCAGCCCTCCCCTGCGGCTAGAGGCGACGCCGATTCCGACGATGCAATGGCCAGCCTGCAAGCCGATCTCGACCGATTCCGTGATCTCGCGCTACGCAGTCAGGCTGATTTCGAGAACTACAAAAAACGCGCTGCCCGCGAAAAAGAGGACGCGGTGAAATACGCCAACAGCTCGTTACTCCAGCGTTTGGTCTCAATTCTCGACAATTTTGAGCTTGGTCTGGCCGCCGCAAAAACGGAGAGCGAGCACTCTCCGATTTATTCCGGAATGGTTCTCGTTCAAAAACAACTGAACGATTTGCTTGAGGAAAACGGTCTGCAAGCGATCGAAGCCGGGGGCAAAAAGTTTGATCCGAACCTGCACGAAGCAATCGCTCACGAGCCGAGCGAGTCCGCCGAAGGAACGGTCATTCGCCAGGCCCGGCGAGGTTATCGGTTTAAGGATCGCCTCTTGCGACCTGCGCGCGTCATTGTTTCCAGCGGCCCGGCGAAGTAGTGAGCATTCTTGCTTGCTTTGCGGATTAGTCTGATTGGTCATGTACGACTTTCGCTTTGATGGCTACTGAGAAACGCGATTACTACGAAGTGCTCGGCGTGGGCCGAACTGCCACCGATGAGGAAATCAAACGAGCCTATCGCAAGCTCGCGGTAAAGTTCCATCCTGACAAAAATCCGGACGACCCGCAGGCTGAGGAAAAATTTAAAGAACTAGGCGAAGCGTACGACGTCCTGATGGATCCAGACAAACGCGCGGCGTACGATCGCTTCGGTCACGCCGCGTTCGTGCAGGGCGGTGCCGGTTTCGGCGGCGGCGGTTTCCATGATCCGTTCGAAATCTTCCGCGAAGTGTTCGGCGGCGGCGGGTTTGGCGGCGGAATTTTCGAGACGTTCTTTGGCGGCGGCCCCGGGGCACGCTCCGACGATCGGCGTCGTGGGTCGGATCTGCGGTACGACATGGAAATCAAGTTGGAGGAGGCGGCTTTGGGAGCAGAGAAGATGATTGAGATTGAGAAGCTTGATACCTGCGACAAATGCCACGGCAGCGGCGCTGAGCCGGGCTCGCGCAGAACAAGTTGTCCGACGTGTGCCGGCCGCGGACAGGTGATCAGTTCGCGTGGGTTCTTTCATGTTTCGCAAACTTGTCCACACTGCCACGGCGCTGGTGAGATCATCGAAAAGCCATGCCAGAAATGCAGCGGCGAAGGACGTGTCGAAAAGCCAAGCCGAATCAAGCTGAAGATTCCTGCGGGAATCCGGGAGGGCACTCGATTACGTTCGCCGGGAAACGGCGAGGCGGGCATCGGCGGCGGTGCAGCGGGTGACCTTTATGTCGTGGTCCACATCAAGGAGCACAACATCTTTCATCGCGAAGCCGACGATTTGTATTGCGACGTGCCAATCCCGTTTTCCGTTGCGGCATTAGGCGGCGAGGTCGACGTGCCGACGCTTGAAGGCAGGGCCCAGGTTAAAGTCCCCTTAGGCACGCAAAGCGGACAAATGTTCAAGCTCCGTGGCAAAGGCATAACAAACGTGAACGGCCGCAGTCACGGCGATTTATTCGCGCGGCTGATCGTGGAGGTGCCCTCGCGCCTGAATCCAGAGCAACGCCGCAAGCTCGAGGAGTTCGCCGCGCTTTGCGGCGAGGAAAACACTCCAATGCGCAAAAGTTTCTTCGACCGCGCAAAGGAATTCTTTAGATAAGTCCCGCAACTCAGTGGTTCGCAACGCCGTCACACTGATCGAATGCCCACGCGACGCGTGGCAGGGCCTCAGCCGGCTAATTCCCACCGAGTTGAAAATCCGTTACCTGCGCACCCTGATTGACGCGGGGTTCAAACACATCGATGCAATCAGCTTTGTTTCTCCCAAGGCCGTTCCGCAAATGGCCGACAGCGAAAAAGTGCTGGAACAACTCGATCTGCCTAACGACATCGAGATCATCGGGATCGTGGTAAACGAAAAAGGCGCTGAACGCGCCATTGCCACAAAAGCGGTTTCAACTCTGGGTTTCCCTTGCTCCATCTCCGAGACCTTTCTGCGCAAAAACCAGAATCAGACAGCGGACGAATCCTACAAAGTTTTGGAATCGATCAAAAGAAAAGCAGACAACACAGGGCTGAGCACTGTGGCTTACATTTCGATGGCGTTTGGAAACCCGTATGGCGATCCTTGGGATCAGACGAACGTTCGCGAGGCGCTCAATAAACTTGTCGGTCTCGATATACAATCCGTTTCGCTTGCTGACACCGTCGGCATGGCGGGTCCTGATTTGATTCGAAGTGTGTTTGAATTAGTGACAAGTGAGTACCCCGACCGCGACATCGGCGTGCACCTCCATAGCGCGCCCGCCCAGGCTGAATCGAAAGTACTCGCCGCGTATGACGCCGGATGCCGTCGCTTTGATTCGGCGATCAGCGGCCTCGGTGGCTGCCCATTCGCGCAGGATGTATTGGTTGGAAACATTCCTACAGAATGCCTGCTCGCCGCTTTGAAACAGCGCGGCGTAGAGCTGCCTATCAGCAAGGCGTTCCAAAGCGTGCTGTCGCTAAACTCGCTTATCGCGGCTGACTACTCGTAGGCGAATCAATCCCATCCGCCCCATGCATCGCTTCTACGTTGCGCCGGAGAACTGGGACCCTCTGGGACTCGCGTTACGCGGCTCCGAGGCCCACCACGCGCGCAACGTCCTGCGCATGCAAGCCGGTGACAAGCTTGTCCTCTTCAACGGAGTAGGCCGCGAACTCACCGCAGAAATTACAAATGTCGCCGACCATGAGATTCGATTTCGGAAATTACACGAATCGGAAACGGCGTCGCTGCGCTGCAGAATTGTTCTGGGGCAGGCAATCCCAAAAGGGAAAAACATGGACCTCATTGTGCAGAAGGCCGTCGAGATTGGTGCAGCCGAGATTGCACCGATCATTTCCGACCGCACGATTGTGCAGCTCGATTCCGAAGGTGCCTCGCAAAAACAGACAAAATGGCAGCAGATCGCCATCGAAGCTGCCAAGCAATGCGGCCAGAATTGGCTGCCGCGTGTTCACGCCCCGAAAAAATTAGCAGAATTTTTTCCGATGTCGGAGCAACGATTCGATCTTCGCCTGATCGGATCGCTCCAGCCCGATGCGCAGCAATTAAGAAAAATTCTGGAAACCTATTCGAGCGAGCACGGTGATCGGCCTCGAAGCGTATTGATGCTGGTTGGCCCTGAGGGTGACTTCACTCCTGCGGAGCTTTCGCTCGCGCGCCGTCACGGCTGCCAGCCAATTACACTCGGCCCAATCATCCTGCGGGTGGAAACCGCGGCAATCTACTGCCTGAGCGTTCTCTCGTACGAATTACTGATCTAACGGTGGACACGCTCGCGCCCGCCGACACCTCGCGAAACTTTGATCTCGACAGGGCAACGAGGTGTTTCAGACACTTTGTAGTTATGAAAACCATCCTCCGGTTAGCTGCTGTCGCATTCATACTGTTTAGCTTTGCGTTTTCGCCGAACCTCCTAGCGGTGGTCCCGCCGCCCGATGGCGGGTATCCCAATTTCAACACGGCGGAAGGAACGAACGCCCTGAAGAACCTCACGACCGGCGCTGCCAACACAGCCGCTGGTTGGTATTCGCTGTTTACAGACACTATAGGCAGTTTCAACACCGGTGTTGGCGCTGGAACTCTGGTACTCAACACTGGGGATGAAAACACGGCCATTGGTACTGCGTCCCTTTTACTTAACACCGCCAGCGGCAATACTGCGGTTGGCTCCAGGGCGCTTCTGAATAACACGACTGGCGGCACGTTGGCTAATATCCAGGGATTTGATGTCGGCCCAAATGTGGCTGTCGGTCAGCAGGCGCTGGAGAGCAACACCGTTGCCAGCGCCAACACGGCTGTGGGTTATCAGGCGCTTCACAGCTTTACTACCGGGCCTGTGGGGTTTGAAGCACTCGGTCTTTGCACGGCTGTGGGTTTTCAAGCCCTTGCTAATGCGACTGGCATTGTAAACAGTGCATTTGGCTTTCAGGCGCTGTTAGCCAATACAGACGGCGCTGCCAATAGCGCCTTCGGTGGGTTCGCACTGACACGCAACAACACCGGCGACAGCAATACAGCCAACGGTTCGGGGGCGCTCTTTAGTAACACAACTGGTAGCGACAACACTGCCAGTGGCGCAGACGCGCTTGATGACAACGAGACCGGCATCGGCAACACGGCCTTCGGTGTTCGAGCCCTTGAGCAAAATACCACGGGGAATTTCAACACCGCGTTGGGAGAAAATGCCGGCATCAACGTCACCACGGCCGATAACGTCATCTGCATCGGCTTCAATGTGTTTGGTGCAAACGCAGGCGAAAGCTGCTACATAGGGAACATTTTCGGAAAAACATCTGCCGGCGGCAGCCAGGTGTTTATCAACTCTGACAATAAGCTGGGTACAATCACTTCCTCAAAGCGCTTCAAGGAAATGATCAAGCCCATGGACGAAGCCAGCGAGGCACTTTTTTCGCTCAAACCGGTTGCCTTCCACTACAAACAGCAGCTTGACCCCGCGGGCGTTGAGCAGTTTGGCCTCATCGCAGAGGACGTAGAAAAGGTGAATCCCGATTTAGTGGTGCGCGATCAGGAGGGTAAGCCCTACAGCGTGCGCTACGACCAGGTGAACGCGATGTTGCTTAATGAGTTTCTCAAAGAGCACAAGAGACTCGAAGAACAGGAAAAGACGATTGCGAAACAAAGAAAAGACTTCGGGGCGGTGATCACTGAGCTGAAGAAAGAAATGAACGCGTTTACTGCACGTTTGAAGGAGCAGGACGCAAAGATTCAAAGGGTGAGCGCTCAGGTGAAGATAGATGGAGCTTGGGCGCAGCTGGTCAGGGTTCCGTAGCAGAGCCTGTAGCCGTCGCCTTGTGGGCGACACGACAGCGTGCCTCACTTTCAAGGGTGCGCTTCGCACAGCGAAGCGGCTACAGCGGATTGCGCTAGAAAAGTTCGCGATCGCGAAGACGCGCTCGCCCACACGCGAGACGCATGTGCTCCCCGGACGTCGAGCTACTCGGCAATCGCGGCTTGAACCGCGGACTCACTCGGAAGGTCGGGAGCGAGCACGGTTTGATCCGGAGGCGCTGGCTGGATGGAAACGATCGTAACCTCAGCGGCACTCTGTTCAGTGTTTAGGGAAACAGTTTCGCCGACTTCATGACCGATCAGCGCCTGGCCGATGGCGGTTTGGTACGAGATAATGTGACGATCGGGATCGCCGTCCCAGGCACCCAGGATCGTGTAAGTCTCTTCGTTGTTTGTTTCAGCATTGCGCAAGGTGACGATCGTGCCGATGGAAACACGCGATGTATCGACATTTTCGAATGACGTGCCCCTCGCATCGTGCAGCATTTGCTCCAAATCGGCTTTGCGTCGCATCAACACGCTTTGCATTTGCTTCGCCGCTTTGAATTCAAAATTTTCGCTCAGATCGCCGTAGGACCGGGCAATTGCGATCTCCTTGGTGTTCTCGGGAATTTTTACTTTCACGATCTCTTCGTGTTCTGCTCTGCGCTTTTCCAAACTGCTCCAGGACACAATGAGCGGCGCGGCTTTTTCCTGCGTTTCTGCGCCGGCGATCATGGTTTCCAATTCCGGATAAACTTTGACCATCCGTGCCAGGAGCGATCGTTTGGTCAGCTCATCGAACAATGGCGTGACCTGGAGACGCCGCATCGCATCGCGCGCCAGGCCGACATCGACTTTCTTAAAGATATCCCCAAGCAATTCCCGGTCATCAACCAATGCCTTCAGCAACCTGCTGGCGCGGCCGGTAGAACTATGCTGTTCGCGCTCGAGAGCGGCGAGGATTGCCCACAGCAAATCCGGAGTGATCAGGTCGCCCCAATTCTTTTTTTCGCTGCACAACCAAATGAGCATTTCGCTCGTGGCTGAATGTTCGCGAATGCTTCGCTCCAGCATCGTCCGAAGCTCGGCGTGTTGCCCGGTTTCATTCAAGATGCGCGGAATTTGCGCCACCATTCGACTGTGGCTCGTCTCCATGAGACGCAAGGCCCGTTCTGTCCAGCCAGCTCCCAGCGCGGCCGGCAGTGCTTGCAAAACGCGTTTCTCTTTTGCCGCTGGCAAGTTTGGCAGGATCGATGTCAAACGCTTTTCCTCTTCCACAATTAGCTTTGAAAGGGTCAGACCGATGTGTGTGGTGTGCAGAGACGCAACACGCGCGAGCAAATCATCCCGCGCGATGATGAGTTCGAATGCCAGCTCAGGATGCAGTTTCTGGTTGCGCGCTGCTGAGTTCTCGATGGCCACGATGGTCGGCTGAAGTTGTTTTTCAGGTTCCTTGAGTTGCTCGTAGGATTTTATGATCTGCTCGAATGCCGCGATTTGCTGCTTTGGCTGCTTGGCCTTGTTGAATGCCGCCAGCAGCTCATCGGCGTGCGACACCCCTTCGCCGCGGATTTCGATCGGATCCGTCTTTTTTGCAGGAATGGAGAACCCCCCGTTTGCTCTAAGCGCTTTCCTGGTTGATTCCCACCAGCGCTTCCACTCCGCTTCGGTAAAGACATCGCCAATGAGCCATTCCCCGATCTGGTGCGCGCTGGCCCTGCCGTCCAAACTTTCCAGAATGTTTTGCACCAGTGCGACAGGATTCTTCCTTGCCAAATTTTTGATTGATCCGATGTCCGTTGCCTTTCGGACTAGAAAATGTTCCGTTGCCAACGGCGTCAGATTCTCTGCCGCGTATTGCGCCTGCATCGCATGAAACTTCTTGGTTGCAAAATCGATGACGATCTGATTTAGCAACAGGTTCCATTCGCGGACGCGACCGAATCCCCAACTTTTGTGCAGGCAAAATGTACCGGGTTTTAACTTTTCCAGTTGACCTGCGGATTTCGTAGTGAGCTTGCCAGCTTCGACCAGCTTTTCTAATTCAGCGTCCATTTATGGGAACAAAATGCAAACATGTGACGTATAGGTCCCTTCGGCGTTTCGCGCAATTTCCGATTGCCGCACGGCTTTGCGCATGAAACTCTGCCCCGAGTGACAACGAGCATCTGGTTCTGGGTCGCCTTTCACGTTGGCGTGTTCGTTGCCATTGGGATCGACCTGTTCACCTTTCATCAACGCGGCCGCGAATTGAGCATGGCCGCAGCGGCGCGGCGCAGCCTTCTGTGGGTGATCGTCTCCCTGGCCTTTAACGCTGTCGTCTGGCGTGTGAAAGGGCCACATCACGGCCTCGATTTTCTTACCGGCTACCTGATCGAGTACTCCCTGAGCATGGACAATATTTTCGTGTTCGTCCTGATCTTCACGCATTTTCGGGTCCCGCCGCTTGCGCAACACCGTGTTTTGGTCTGGGGAATTATCGGTGCGCTCGTCATGCGCGGCACCATGATTCTGTTCGGCATTGCTTTGGTGCGGCGGTTTCATTTCGTTCTGTACATCTTCGGCCTTTTCCTGCTGATCACCGCAGCGCGCATGCTTTTCGGGAAATATTCGGCGCTCGATTTCAGGGAAACGCGTGTGATGCGGTTCTGTCGCCGGATTCTTCCGATCACCCAAGAATTTCACAACCAAGACTTCAAGGTGCGCGTTGATGGGCGTTGGATGTTAACGCCGCTTGCTCTGACCATGATCGTAATTGAAGTCACGGACCTGGCGTTCGCTGTGGATTCGATCCCGGCCATCTTCGCGATTACTCAAGACCCATTCATCGTTTATACGTCGAACATCTGTGCGATCCTTGGCTTGCGATCCCTTTACTTCCTGCTGGCACGTCTGATGAACCGTTTCATTTATCTCAGAACCGGACTCGCATTGCTGCTTGGATTCGTGGGCTTGAAAATGATTACCGCAGAATACCTGCCGTTCCCCCGAGTCGTCTCGCTGGGAATCATTGTTCTTATTCTGGGAATTACCATATGGCTTTCCATGTTGAAGACGAAAAACAGCGCTGCGCAGGAACACCCAAAATAAAGTATTGCCTTTACTGTTCGGAATCCTTTAACTGGTACTGAGCGCCTATGAAAACTGTTCTAGCCTTCGCTGCGGTGGTTGGTCTTGCCCTCGGAGCTTTCGCCGATATTCAAGATCCGCCCGGGAACGATTTTGGTCCAACGCGCAAACTTGGTCGCGGTATTTCGAATTTGGTCTGGGCTCCGACAGAGTTTTTTGTGACGGTTAACCAAGTCAACCAAACGGAAGGTAATTCTGCGGGGGCTAGCTATGGCGTTGTGCGCGGATTGGGGCGCGTGGGTGCACGCCACATAGCTGGTCTGATTGAGATCCTGACCTTTCCGTTTCCGATATGGCATGACAGCTATCAGCCCTTGCTGCCATCGGACATTCCTTACATTCATGCCGGGTACGCGGAATTTCCGCCTGAAGTTGGTAACGAGTCGAAATACCCGTACGTGCGCGATACGCACAGCGATTTCAACTAGCAGTCGCTTACGTGGAGAGGTTCTTGAAACCTCGCGCGGGGATTCGGGTTGGCGCTAACCTGCGTTCCGCCGGTACCATGCTATCTGCTGGCTAGGTCTTTCTGCAGCCCGGCTTCAGGTGAATCGGAAAAATCTAAAGAACTATACTCCTCAGACGCGCTGTGTTCTCGCCGCCAGCCAAACGTACTATTCGCCCTCGAATCAGTCTATCGCCCATCTCGGGCACTGCAGAAACCGTTGGGGAGCTCAAGCAACGTTTGGTTGGCAGACACGCCCAGTTGAATCACGATTAATGACATGCGCGTTGTCGATCTAAAAATCGAAGACGTTGCTTTCGGGGGAAAAGGCGTCGGACGCGAGCAGGGCAAAGCTATTTTTGTTCCTTACACGATTGAGGGCGAACTGGTTTCCGCCGAAATCGTGCGAGAAAAGAAGCAGTTCGCCGAAGCAGATCTGGTTGAAGTTAAGCAGAGTTCGCCGAATCGCGTCGCGCCAGAGTGCCCGTATTTCGGCCGATGCGGTGGCTGCGCGTATCAGCATATCGATTACCAACATCAGCTTGCGATTAAGTGGCGACAGGTGCGCGACGCGCTCCAGAGAATCGGCAAACTGAAGGATGTTCCCATGCGTCCGATAATCCCGTCGCC
>JBBQRI010000044.1:0-14079 GCA_038214915.1 Chthoniobacterales bacterium | reverse complement strand
AAGGTGACGCCACTGATTCACGATCTCGCGACGGCGCGTGGCGTTTCCGATCTCATTGCCGAAGTCGGCCGCCACCCAATCGACCTGCTCGTGAACAACGCAGGCATTGCGGTGGTGAAACCGTTCACCGAGATCACGTCGATCGAATGGGAGCAAACTGTCGGTGTGAATGTTACCGCGCCGTTCCTGTTGACGCAGCGCTTTGCGCCTCGGATGGCGCCGGGTTCGAGCGTCGTCAACATTCTTTCCGTCGCGGCAAAAACCGCATTCCCAAACTGGAGCGCCTACTGTATGAGCAAATTTGCGCTTGAAGGCTTCACGCGGTGCGTGCGCGAAGAGCTGCGCGACCGCAAAGTGCGCGTGATCAATGTTTATCCCGCCGCAACTGACACCGAAATTTGGAGCCAGGTCGAGGGCAAATGGCCACGCGACCGTATGATGAGCGCGACGCAGGTGGCTGATGCGGTGGCATTCGCTTTAGCGCGCCCGACGGACACGCTCATCGAAAACATCACGCTCTCCAGTCTGGTTGGAAATCTGTGATTCAGTGTTCGCAATATGATTAACGCCTTGCAGAGTGAGCTTGGGGTCAACGTGATCGCGTCGATCATCGTGTCGGCACTTTTTCTCGCCATCGGTTTTGCTTGGGGCAAATACAAGGAGCGGCAACGCAAGTTTGGGCGAAATCTCGAAGAGTACGACTTTTATCCATTTATCGTGACTCGGGAGAACTTTGGCGAGTTCAGCCTGAAAGATTTTCGGCTGGGAATGCATTACTTCCTCAAGAACGAAGATCATACAGCCGCGCGACAACTCATCTTCATCGGCGAGCAAAACAACGTGCGCGCTCAGCTTGAGCCCGCGGAGCAGAAGGTTTACGCGCAGCTATTTGAAAAATACGATGGCAAAAGAGTCACCGACGACACACATGAATTCCTCGAGAACTACGAGCGGATTGTGTGGCTGATCGGAAAATCGTTCCCGAATACCGGAATTGAAATCCTGCTTCACAATCTGGCTGATCCTGCGCACTCGCTGATTACGCTCGAAAACAACGTGACCGGCCGGCACTTACGCGACGGTACAACAAATCTGTTGATAGATCTGAAACGTCGCCAGCTCCTGAACGAGGACAAACTGAACTACGAGCTGAACATCGGCGCGCGAAAATTCAAATGCACGACGATTCCAATCAAACGAAAGGAATTCGGAATCGTCGGCGCGATTTGCATCAACATTGACGCTAATTACATCACGGAGGAAGTGCTGAAGGATCGACAGCGGATCGAAACTTGGTTCCAAAACTTCCTTCGCACCGAGATGCAGCTCGACGAAAATATTCTGAGCAAGGACGAATATGCGAAGGCGCTCAAGGGCCAGCATCATTTCAAAGACGAGGCGTCCTAAAGCGCATTTTGTCATTGCGAGCGAAGTCGAGGACCCTCTAATTTTAAAAGTGTGGTCCAGAGATTCCTCGACTTCGCTCGCAATGACAAACGACCATAGCTGTAGCCGCCGCCCTGTGGGCGGCGCATCCTGAACTCGACGAGCTCCTACGGCGTTTCGCACAGCGAAGCGGCTACAGTCACTTGGTCGAAGCGTGAAGCACCGCTTGGTATTCGGGCTTCTTATGGTACTCGACCAACCGGAAGCCCCAGCTGATTAGCGTCGAGAGATCTTTCGTCTTCGCTTTCCTCTCGTTCAGGAACTTTTCGATCCGGGTTTTCAGTTCGCGCTGTTGATCCGTCGCATCGAGGATCTCGAAAATTTCTATCGACAACAGCCAGTCTTCAGGATGCTCGGCCTGTTGTGTTTCCCAAATTTCCCCAAGCCGTTCGTAGCCAGCCTTGCTCTCGCGAATTTTTCGAACCTGCGCATAGAGATTTTCCAGCCGCTGTCGTTTTGCGTCGGATAAGACTTTGATTGTCCGCTCCTTCGGAACGAGCGCCACTTGATTGTAGGCGTCCGTGTCTGCGGCTCTGTTAAACACAGAACTGATGCGCTCGCCAACGGCTATGTCGTACGTGCCCCAATCGGGATTGAACAAAACGCGGTCGCCGTATTTGGCTGTGCAGTTTGAGAACGTGATCAGCAGCAATTTTCCGTCGCGTCGCAAGATGTTTTCCACCTTCCCTGCAACCTCGACTCCGCTGACGAATTCAATTGTCGCTTTGCGACCTTCGACGATTCCGAGCGCATGCAACTGGTCGTTTGTAAGAAACTCTGGCGACGCTGACGTCTGCTTCCATTTCCCGATGGGCGAACCAAACCCATCCTTGTGGTAATCAACGCCGTGGCCTTCGAGTTCCTTATCGCTGAACGCGAGCGCCGTCTTCCCCGATGTGCGCAGGTAAATCGACGAATTGTTCTCGTCGGTGATGACTTCGGTGAAAATTCCACTCACTTGCAAGCCGGACGAATACTCACAGGTGGCGACGTTCTGGCATTCGATTGCTTTGTGAATGCCTTCGAGTCCGCCGACGTTAAACGCCATCCTGCTTGCAAATTCTTCGAGCACACGTCTCAAGTGCTGAAAATCGGTGCAGACAAAAAGCTGCGGCTGGCGAGTTGTGATGTCGAACGCCGTATTCATCGCGTCGATAGAGTAGGGGATCTTTTCTACCGCGGACTCAAGGCAGGAGACCGATTCGCCAATTGATGAAAGCAAGCCCGCGCCATAAATCTTCGGGTTTTCGAGTGTGCCGATCAATCCATATTCGACTGTCCACCAATGCAGGCGCGACAGCAGCGCCATCTCGGAAGGTTCGCCCAAGGTTTTCTGGCGATGTTCAACCAGTTTGGTTGCCTCATCGAGTTCTTTCGGATCGGCGTTCGGTCGTTCCTTCAAGATTGATAAGTGCCGAATTGCTTGATACACCTCGAAATCTTTTTTCGACGACATCGCTTTCGCGCCGACTTCTCCAAAGCGCTGCAAATATTCCGAGTATTCGCGATCGACAATGATCGGCGCGTGCCCGGCGGCCTCGTGAACAATGTCCGGCGCCGGCGTGTATTCGATGTGATGAATTTGGCGCATGTCGCACGCGATCACCAGCACCTTGTAGGCTTGGAATTCCATGAACGCTGCCGGCGGAATAAAGCCGTCCACGGCCACTGCGCCCCAGCCAATCTTCGCCAGAATATCGTTCATCTCCTGAATGCGCGGGATGCGATCAAACGAGATGCCGGTATTGAGGAGCCCCTGGAAATAAACTTTGTGCGCGTACTCTTTCAGGAAAAAAATGTTCTGGCGCATGATAAATCGCCAGACTGCGTGATCGACCGAAGTGTAATCGTCGTAGCGCTGATCGACTGCGAATTGGAGCAAATGTTTGGGGCAACTGGCGACGGCCGCGTTGTCATAGCTGATACCACTTTGAGAATTCATTCGGGGGCCTTTCGGTTCATCGTAACTTATGATTCGTTTGCAGCCTGGGCAAGTCTGCACCCCGTGACCACTATTGGAGATTTTCAGTGAAACGCCTTGGCGTCTGACACAGGCGCCTTACAGTTTTCGCCGAGCTCGCATCACGCGTCTCGCGATCCAAACGATCGCGACGATTACGATTAACCACGGGGCAAGGAATGCAATCGCCACGCCAATCATACGCAGACTCCACATGATTGCCCCGGCGCTCTGCGCCAATGTCCGTCGCAGCGTGGCGAGCGGACCGCTCTCATGAGAGACAATGTTGCCCTGGCTGTAAACCTGAATCGAGATGTCGGCCGGCGCGTTGGCTTCATCAATTTGCGTGCCGGTGCGGTCCTGGCGTTGCACAGTCACGTTCTCTACTTTGCCTAACGAAGCGAGCGATTGCATCAGTGCCGGGTAATTTTTCATCGGCACGCGCAACCAAACGTTTGCCAGTTCGCGTCCATTGGGATCGCGACTAAAGGTAGAGCTGCGAACGCGTCCGCCCTGTTTCTCGGCGACGGCCCGAAGGTCCTTTGCCTTTTCGTCCACGGACGACGTGCGAATCCGCAGGCTCGTCTGCTGAAACGCCTGTTCCTGTTCCTCGCGAGAGATAGTGATATTGAGCTCCACCTTGTCGCGCTTGGTCTTTGCGTTCTCAGACATGCCACTGCCACCCTGAGCGATACGTTCCGTTTGGGTTTGGAAATTTTCCACGCGACCGAAAGATTTTACGCGGGCAATCACCGCGTCACTCTCTTCTGGAGCGATCAACATGGTCATTGTCGCGGAGACGCGTCCGGAATAATCGCGGTTGAGTTGCGCGTTTGTGATCTGCACTTTCTGCGATGCGAGTGCTTTGATGTCATTGTAAATCTTCTCAACGTCTGGCGCATAAAGCGCGAGCTGCGAACGCTCTTTAATCAGGAAGGCCGCCGGCTCTTCCATGTCCTTTTCGGCCAGCGAGATCGTCACCGTGGCGAACTGCACCTGCGAATCCCAATACTTTAGTTCGCCCTGCATTTTTTCTACGTCTTCGCGGACGCGGCCGAGTTCCTTTTCTACCTGAAGCAAGTCGGAAACTTTGCCGGTCTTCATTTTCAGCATCTCGATCAGCCGCTGTTCCATCACCCGCGCATTCTTCAGGCGTGAATCGGTGTCAAAGTATGCCCTGGTCACGTCTTCTGTCCCCAAGTTCTGGTTCTTCAATTCGCCGAGTTTGCGAAGCTTTTGCAGAAAACGGTCCAGATTCTCCGGCAAAACTTTGACGATCACCTGTCCGCGCAGTTTTCCATTTGCCTGTTTCTGCGAACTACTTGTCGCCACATAGCCGCGTTCTTCAGTTGCGAGTGCCGTAATCTTTTGCACCGCATCGTCAAAGCTGATGATCTCCAGCTCCACGTTGGCATTCCGAATCAATTTGCGATTAGCTACCTCTGCCGCAGGCGTTTCGGCTGAGCTCGGCTCCGCTGCGTTGCTCAGCTCTACCGCCTCGGTGTCACTTTCCTTAACAGCCATTTCCGCCTGGCCAGTCTCGGCCGGTGGAACGGTTGCTGGATGTGCTTTGAAGTTCCGTTCGAGTTTTGATCTGGTTTCAACGGCTGATTGCGGCGGTGCGAGTGCCAAGTCTTTTGGTTTTCCAGCGGCGAGTTCGTCCGCTTTACCTAGAGCACCGGAACGACCAGGCTCCGACGTCGCCGCGACCTGTGAGGGTTGTTCCAACAACTGTTCGTTCGCGTAACGATCACGAGCGGTTGGCGGAGTTGCAGTTTCCCCAGTGATCATTCGGCCAAGTTGCACAAGTCCGAGCAACACCGCAGCGACCGCGGTGACTTGTGCGGCGCGCATGCGCATCAGAGCAGCAAGCAATTTCAGTAGTCCGGTTCTTTCGGGGACGCGGTTTCGAAACCCGGCCAGCATTCGTTGTTCGAAAGCTGGATCGGGTTTCTGCTGAGCGAGGGTTTCTTCCAGAATTTTGTTCATGGTTTTGGTTTCCTGATGAGTTTTTCGGCACGCGACGCACTCGACGAGATGAGTATGCAACTGGCGGTGCTCTTCATCTGAAAGTTCGCCGTAGAGATCAGCAGCGAGCCAGTTGTCGATTTCGTCGTGAACGATTGCCATAGATTCAGTCCCTTGAAGCGAGAGCGGGGCGAAGTTGTTTGCGCAGCGAAGCCAGAGCCCGCCCGAGAATTCCGCGCAGTGCGCCATTGGTTAGGCCGAGCGTGTTTTCGATCGTCCGATAATCCATCTCTTCGAAATAGCGAAGAGTGAGGGCTGCGCGGTGAAGCTCGGGTAACGTAGCAAGTGCCGAGTGTAACTGTTGATCCATTGCGCTGGTCTCAGGCGTATTTACCTCGGTTGTCTCGATTGTTTCGTGAGTAAAATCGGGGCGCCGTTTGCGGAATACGTCGTGCGCGCGGTGCCGAGCGATCATGCTGAGCCAGGCGGGAAATTTTTCCGGATCGCGTACGCGCCAGCGCATCTTCCACGCTTTCACCAATGATTCCTGCACGACGTCCTCGGCTTCCCCCCGGTTTTGCAAAATGCCGTAAGCGATCGCGAAAAGTGTTCGACTGTGCGTGCGAATGATCATTTCAAATGCCTCGCGATCGCCGTGTATGGCCGCCCTATATTGTTTGCGTTCACTGGCATCCATTTGTTGCGATCTAAAGCCTAGACGTTTGAGATCGCGATTCCGCGCGAAAAATTTTCTGTAGCGGCGGTCTGTGACCGCCGAAACAAGGAAAGGCGGTTTCCAATCCGCCTATTTGAACGGCGGACTAGAGACCGCCGCTCCTTGCCGCATGGACGCTCTAGAGCACCGATGGAGTTAAAAAATGATAACGGTGTTCCCCACGCTCACGAGGTCTTTCACGCGCGCGGCGTCCCAGTTGGCGAGGCGAATGCAACCGTGGCTCGCCGCGCGGCCAATTGTCTCAGGATTATTCGTGCCGTGAACACCGATTCCGGGTTTGTTCAAGCCTATCCACAGAATGCCGACCAGATTATTCGGGCCGGGCGGGAGATTGTAATAATTCTCAGTACGCACGCCGTAGTTCAGCATGCCTTCATCGTAACGGAACCAGGGCCAGACGTTCGCTCCCAAAATTTTCCATGTGCCGACAGGCGCCGGCAGAGTTTTGGATCCGGGCGTGATCGGGAACACGCAGACGAGCTGATCGTGATCGAACACTTCGAGTAAATGCTCCTGGGTATCGACGAAAATCTTGCGAGAAGCGAACGCCGGATTTTCAGGAACTTTTCCTTCGGTGAATTTCTCGACTTCGAACGGCAATACATTTGGCACCTTGAGAGTTTCGCCCGCCTGAAGATGTTCCCAGTTTTTGCCGGGATTCAGTTTCTGAATGTACGCCTCAGCGGAATGAAACCGCTCCGCGACGAATTCCAAGAACGACGTGTAAGGCAACCATTTTAACTTCGCCTGCTCTGGGCGGCCTCCCGGAACGTCGCCGACCTGTTTTAGGTCTTCTTCTCTGATCGTGTAAGTGGTGTAAGTCACCGGCACCTGATCGAGCATCCACTGATCGACCGCGCCGGTCTTCGGCATCGCTTGCGCATGCTTGTATGAGATCAGGGCCTTACGGAAAAATTCGCCCATTTTTCCGTCGATCTTCCCCGGGCTAAAATCGCTGTTGTCCAAAAAAATCTGTAAACGGGTGGCCGTCTCCTCGTCGTAGTTCGGCAACGCGACAGGATAAACTCTCGGCGGCGGTGTAGGATTTTCCTGCGGAGTAGCGTTGTCCTGCGCAGATGCGGGAACGAGCATCAACGCATATGCGGAGATGAAAAAAACGAGCTTCATCGGCAGAAGTTATGCGCTGCGAATACGGCTCGCGCAAATGCGATCTAAATCACGGATGATCCGAGTGAATACGGATGATCTGTAGCGGCGCTCTGCGAGCGCCGAAAGTTAACAATCCGAGATCATCGACGGCCGCTAGAGAGCAGTATTCGCCTACCTTTTTTTACAGCCACTACTTCTGATTGGCTGCCGTTTGTGCCGCAGGGTTGCTCAACTTGATTTGGACGGTGACTTTCTGCAGGTCAGCAGCTAACCTTTCAACCCGTTTTTCCAGTTCCTGCAATTTACGTTGTTCTTGAACGAACGCCTTGTGCTCTTTGAGGAACTCGTTGAGCAACATCGCATTGACTTGGTCGTAACGGACGCTGTAGGGCTTACCTTCCTTGTCGCGCACGATCAGATCGGGATTGACCGTTTCCACCTCCTCGGCGACGAGTCCAAATTGCGACGGACCTGTCGGATCAATCTCCTTTCGGTAGCGAAAGGTGACCGGATTGAGCGCAAAGAGGTCTTCGCTTGACTGTCCCATTGGCTTAATTTCCTCCTTGAACCGGCGGGACGATGTGCTTGTACCCAGTTTGCCGTTCGAATTAATGAACACGGCGATTCCTCCAGAAGACGTTGTCCCGAATATCTGACCGATATAGCAGCTGTTGCTCACGTTCTGACCGTCGGCACCGATACAAATAACGTTATTTGCGTCGACAATATTAGTGCCGGCGGCCGTCCCAAGGGCGACATTGCCGCTGCCGGTCGTATTGCCAATCAGCGCGCCATAACCGATTCCCGTGTTGTTGACGCCGCTATTATTAAAGAGTGCGAAGTTTCCCATCGCGGTGTTGTTGTTCCCTTGCATGTTGCCCTCGAGCGCACTTGCACCGACAGCCGTGTTATTGTTGCCGTCGGTATTTTGCAACATGGCGTGTTGACCGACGGCCGTATTGTCGCTGCCGATGGTATTGCCAGAGAGTGCCTGATATCCGTCCGCCGTGTTACTTGCCCCAACGGCGTTGCTGGAAAGCACTTGATACCCAGTGCCCGTATTGCGATCGCCATTTGCGTTGTTCAAAAGTGCCTGAAATCCGATCGCTGTGTTACGGATGCCACTCGTGTTGAAGAGAAGTGACGCAGAACCGATGGCTGTGTTTTCGCTGCCAGTATTGGACTCAAGGGCGCCAGCTCCATAGGCCGTATTATTGCTCCCGGTAGTATTGGACGTGAGCGCAAAAGAACCGGTGGCGGTGTTGAAGTTGCCGGTCACGTTATTAAACAGCGCTTGATTCCCAATAGCGGTGTTGCTGTTGCCGATGTTGTTGTTCAGGAGTGCTAACGCTCCGTTGGCCGTGTTGCCGATGCCAGCGGTATTGAGCAAAAGCGCTGCGGTACCGGTAGCGGTATTTTCGTCTGCTGTGTTCAGCGCAAGCGTCCCAGCGCCGACGCCAGTATTGAAGCTGGCGGTGGTCGCACTGAATAGTGAAACCCAACCGATTGCCGTGTTACCAGAACCGGTGGTAAGGCTCTGAAGGGCTTTGGTTCCTTCCGCCGTGGTGAAGTTGGGATAACCTCCGTCCGGCGGCGGTACAACCCCGAACCCATTCGGGGCAAACTGCACTGCTAACCAGCCAAGGGTAATCGCCGCGAGCGGCGCATGAATAATTCTCATCATCTTTTTCATTTGTGTGTTCTCCTTCTAGTTCGATTCTATCTGTTATTCGGTCGGCGGCCGCCGCAGGGGACGTTCGCCAAGTCATCAGTGATTGTTGACAACTGTCTGTAGAGGCGGTGCGCCTCGGTCAATTTGGGTGCTCAGTTTCTGAAGACCCGCCTTCAGAGCTGCGATTTCTTTCTTCAGCTCCTGCACAGTCGCGTGCTCTTTGAGAAACTCGTTCAGCAGCATCGCGTTCACGGCCTCATAGCGCACGCTGTACGGTTTGCCTTGCTCATCGCGCACAACCAAATCCGCATTTACCTGTTCTACATCCTCAGCGACCAGCCCAAATTGCGATAAGCCTGCTGGATCAATCTCGTTGTTATAACGGAATGTGACCGGTTTCAGCTTGAACAGCAGTCCACTGGCACTTTCCATTGGCTTAATTTGCCGCTTAAATCGCCGCGAGGATGTGCTGGTTCCAAGTTTGCCAGCTGAGTTGATGAATACGGCGCTTCCGCCGGAAGATGTTTGGCCGAAGATACTGCCGATAAAACAGCTGTTGCTTACATCCTGACCGGCAGCACCGATGCAAATGACATTGCTGGCGGTTATGACGTTAAGTCCCGCCGTCGCGCCCAATGCAGTATTACCGACGCCAGTCGTACTACTTAAGAGCGCAGCGAACCCGACCGCCGTGTTGCCCTCACCAGTACTTGCTGATAGCGCGCCAGCACCGTCAGCCGTGTTGTGGTTACCGTCAATGTTGTTGGCGAGTGCGTTACTCCCCGTGGCGGTGTTGCCTTCGCCGAGGTCATTGGCCAATAGAGCCTGAAAGCCCGTAGCAGTATTGTCCACGGCCGTGGTATTTGATGCAAGCGCTGAAACTCCAGTGGCGGTATTGAAGTTGCCCATTGTGTTGCTTAGGAGTGCTTGTGAGCCATTTGCCGTGTTGTTCGCTCCGGTTGTGTTTTGCGAGAGTGCTTCAAAACCGATCGCCATGTTGTCGTTACCGCCTGTATTGCTCAAGAGTGCCTGATACCCATAGGCAGTATTGTAACTTGTGGTGTTGATGAAAAGCGCTTGATAACCCGTCGCTGTGTTGCCGTCGCCGGTTGTATTCGACGACAGCGCGCCTGTTCCGATGGCAGTGTTGCTGCTCCCCGTCATGTTGTTGAGGAGCGCACCGTTCCCCGTCGCGGTATTGAAACCGCCGGTCGTGTTACCCTGTAATGCGCTGACGCCGGTGGCAGTATTTCCCAACCCGTTGATGTTGCTGTAGAGCGCAGAATCGCCGATCGCGGTATTAAAACTGCCAGTCGCGTTGAAGAGAAGCGCGAATGCTCCGTTGGCCGTGTTCTGGAAACCACTGCTGTTGCTTAATAGCGCTGCTGCGCCGGTAGCCGTGTTTTGGTCCGCGGTGTTGAGAGCGAGCGTCCCAGCACCAACGGCTGTGTTGAAGTTGGCGGTGGCAACGCTAAAGAGCGAAGACCAGCCAACCGCTGTATTCCCCGCGCCGGTAGTGAGGCTTTTGAGGGCATTTTGTCCTTCGGCTGTGGTAAAGTTGGGATAGCCGCCGTCCGGTGGAGGTACGACGGCTTGCGCTCCGGACAAAAGCCCCAACCAGACGAGCGCCAGTATGGTTAGGATTGGTGGAATGGCTGGTTTGAGCTGAATTGCCGCTTTCATAATTAGGTCATTTCTCGGTCCCCGCTGTATCGATGTGGTGATTGGGTCTGAAAAGAGCGAAAGAACCGGGCGGGGAGAGGTCCTTGGCCCGAGTCAGACCCACGTCCGATGAGTTTTGAAAAATGTCGTCGTATTGTCGACAACAAAATATCGCCGCACAGCTGTAGCACGGGATCGATGATCCCCGGTTCCGGGAGGTGCCCCCTTTTCAGAGACCGGCATAACCGATGCCGGCTACAACATTAAGCCTCTATATTTGCTTATGGGTTCTTTACGACGGCTTTCGCCGGCTTGCTCATCTCGATCTGGACGCTCACTTTCTCCCGGCCGGCAGTGAGCTTTGCGACCTGTTTCTCCAGCTCCTGCACTCTGCGGTGCTCTTTGACAAACTCATTTAGCAGCATCGCGTTCACTTGGTCATAGCGCACGCTGTAGGGTTTCCCTTCTTTGTCGCGCACGACGAGATCGGCATTAATCTTTTCCACATCCTCGGCCACGAGCCCGAATTGCGATTTGCCTGTCGGTTCAATGTCCGACTTGTAACGGAAGCTCACCGGCTTTAGGCCGTAGATCACTTCGCTGGCCTGCTTCATCGGCTTTATGTCATCCTTGAAACGTCGCGAAGAGACCTGAGCGCCGAGTTTGCCCTCTGAGTTCACATAGACCGCCTGCGGTCCGCCGGGTTGATTCCAGATATGTCGGATGTAGCAGCTTTCGCTCTCGTTAGCACCAGCCGCGGCGATGCAGATAACATTGTTGGCTGTAGTAACGGCGGCTCCGGCTCCAGCGCCCAACGCGATGTTGCCGATGCCGCTGGTGTTCGTTCCGAGCGCATTATAACCAATCGCCGTGTTAAAGGCGCCGGTGGTGTTCTCCCCGAGTGCAGTAATACCAATTGCAATGTTGTCGGTGCCTACGGTGTTGTTATTAAGCGCCGAGTAACCGATGGCCGTGTTCCGGTTGCCGCCTGTATTATAGAAGAGCGCACCATCCCCGGAGGCCGTATTGAAGCTGCCGGTGGTATTGTTGAACAGCACGTTAACGCCGGTGGCCGTGTTGCTATTGCCTTCAGTGTTGCTAAAGAGCGCTTGCCAACCGTTGGCCGTGTTGATGCCACCAGTGGTATTATGAAAAAGCGCCAGATAGCCGTTGGCCACGTTGCCACTGCCGCTGGTATTGCTAAAGAGAGCGAACGCTCCATTAGCCGTGTTTTGGAACCCAGTGGTGTTGTTTAAAAGCGCCGCAGTCCCGTTCGCCGTATTTTCGTCTCCGATATTGGCAAGGAGTGTTCCAGCGCCAATAGCCGTGTTGAAGCTACCGGTCGTGTCGCTCTTGAGTGAAAAGAATCCCACCGCGGTGTTGAAGCTGCCAGTGCCAAGACTTAAAAGGGCGGCTTGCCCTTCTGCTGTGTTGCCGCCGGGGTAACCGCCGTCCGGTGGTGGAACAACGCCGAAAGCTTTCGGGGCTACTGGCGCCAACCCGAAGCAAACAAGCATCAATGTGATGAGGACTAGGGGGCTTAGTGGTTTCAGGCGAATTGCTGATTTCATAGTGGTTTCCCTCTCCCGCCGCTGTGTTGACCTGATGTTTTGGGCCCGAAAGAGTGAAGACCCCAGCGGGATAAGGGTCCCCGGCCCGAGTCGGACCAACCTAGAGCAGAGCTTTGCAAAAAAATCGCCAGCTTGTCGAGATTAAAATCATCAAGCTGGTGTGCAGCGTGCGTTCAGATCAACTCGCCAAATCGCGTGCGCGGCATGCACGCCACAGACGCTGAGAGCACCCTCAGTGTTTTCCAGCCCTACAGCACCGGTCGCAATGCGACCGTTGATTCAGCTGGCAAGAGCCATTGCTCTTCACTGGCGACTGCCATCGAATCTGCTCCGCCGTATCGCGGCGCGTCACTGGTCCAAAGTGTTTCCCATCTGAAACCGGATGGCGGGGCCAGCAAAGGCTCCGAAGCAGGATTCAAAATCTGGCGTTCTCCAAAATTCACCAATAGCAGACGATCGTCGTTGGCTTCCAAAAAATATCTGAGAACAAAACTCGCTGGCCCGAGGACGGCGCCGTCGATTCCGCCGGAACTTTGGAGCCGAAATCGCGAATCTTCCCGACGCAATTTCAGGAGATCGATGTGCAGATCGTAAAGCTCGCGATTTTTCTCCCGCTCCAAAAAGTCGAGTTTGCACCTTGAAAACGTCTGGGGATCATCCGGCGCAGGTGAGCTCCTCAACATCTCCTCCTCGGTAAGGGATAAGAATGGCGCCAGCAATTCAGCGCGACCTTTGCGAATCCCATCACTGACGGCTGCATCACCGACGTCCGCAAAAAATACAAAAGGACTGGACGCCCCGAATTCTTCGCCCTGAAACAGCAGTGGTGTCCACGGTCCGAGCAGAAGAAGAGCGGTGATTGCGCGATAGCGTCCGGGGGGGGGTTGAAAGCGCGGTCGGTCACCCGCGCCGGTGTTCGCGATTTGATCGTGGTTTTCGACGAAAAAAACGAACGTCTCCGCGGGAATGCCGAACGTGGGAGTGCCTCGCAACACTTTTCGCCACGAGAGCGCTTGCCCCTGATACAGGAAACCGTATTTCGCCGCGGAAATAAATTCCTGGGGTCTGCCGGAATAATCGCCGAAATATCCCACTTGTTGACCGGTCAACGCCACAATGGCGCTGTGGTGAAAATCATCATTCCACATCCCATCCAAACCGTCGCCTCCTTCATTCTGCGGCCGCTTCATTTTTGATTTCTGCAGATCGTTCTCGGCAATAAGAATGATCGAGCGCGAGCCGGCCGCCTTGCGCGCGGCGCGGCCTACTGCGCCAATGATGTATTCCTCGGACTCGTCGCGAATGGCATGAGTCGCGTCAAAGCGGAAGCCGTCGAAATGAAATTCTTCGATCCAATAACGGCCATTTGTGATGAAAAATTCACGAACTGGCCCTGAATTCGGACCGTCGAAATTGATCGAGTCGCCCCATTCGTGTCCTTTACCGCGGAGCAGATAATCGTCGGAATAAACGCCCAGATAATTTCCGTCCGGTCCGAAGTGGTTGTAAACGACGTCGAGAATTACACCAACGCCTAACGAATGAGCACGGTCAATGAACGCACGTAAATCGTTCGGCGTTCCATACAAATGTGAAGGTGCAAACAGATCGACACCGTCGTAGCCCCAACCAAATCTGCCGGGGAATTCCGCGACCGGCATCATTTCGATGACTGTGATTCCGATGCGCGCCAGCTCGGGTAACTGTTCGGCAGCGGCGCGCCACGTTCCTTCCTCGGTGAACGTGCCGATGTGCATTTCGTAAATGATCTGTCCTTCGATTTTCAACCCGACCCATTGCGCGTCGCTCCATCGGAATTTCATTGGATCGACAATGCACGAGGGGCCGTGCGGTCCATCAGGTTGAAAACGGGACGCCGGATCGGGATAAAAAGTCTCCGCATCATTGATACGAAATCTGTAGCGTTCCCCGGCGCTGGCGTGAACGGCGCCGG
>JBBQRI010000043.1:0-14100 GCA_038214915.1 Chthoniobacterales bacterium | reverse complement strand
CTTGCGCGCCGGCGCCAACGCGGTCGCAAACGCCTGCTTCCAAAAGGCGTTGACATTCACTTCGCTCGCCACACGCAAGCTTGATCTTCGAAGTTCGAAATCGGTGACCGGTTAGCGATCTTTCACGTCACCGCCAGGTTCGGTTGCAAGCACGCAGCGAAATCCGTAAATCACATCTCGCTCATTGCGATCAACTACATTTCGGTAAGAGGATTGCATTTCGAGACGATTACTTGTGGCCCATGAGCCGCCGCGCAACACTCCCCAATCGCGACCAGTTGCACTGTTGTCGCCTTTGTAAGTGTCGAGACACCATTCCCAAACGTTTCCGCCGACATCGTAGAGGCCTATCGAATTGGACTTAAAGCTTCCAACGGGCAGCGTTGCACTGCTGCGGCGCTTTCCCGAAGTTCCCACATAATTTCCTGCGTCGTTTGGCGGAGGCCATTGTTTGCCCCACGGAAATTCGTTCTTAATTTTGCCATCGCGCGCTTCTGGCGTCGGACCGCTTTCATTCACCAAACCGACGGCCATGCTCCACTCGGAATCGGTGGGCAGCCGATAAGCTCCTCGATCGCCAATCAGATTTTCGTCGCGTTCTTTGTCGGTCAACCACTTGCAAAATGCCACGGCATCGAACCAGCTTACTTTCACGGCCGGATCAGTCGGTGTCTGATGGAAATCGGGCGGCTCGTATCGTCGCCCTGTCGCACGGCAAAACGCTTCGTAATCTTGCACGCGCGTTTCCCAGATCGAAATCTGAACGTCGCCAAGTGGAACGAACTTCATGCCTAACGAATTGGTGAACGGTTGCCCCGGCGCAGGACCGACGCTCTTTTCCAAACGCGCCGCCAGAAATGTCTGCTGTTGCGGCTCGATTTTGCCACTGACCGACCCCGGCTTGTGACCGGATAGGCGCAGCTCGTACGCGACGTCGCCTGGCTTGACTTCCTCGATCACCAGCGGCGTTTGCCCCAGCTCTTTTCCGTTCGCCGTCACAGTCGCACCGCCCGGCGCGCTCGTGATTTTCACGCTGCCATTCGCGAACACAAAATGTGTTGCGTTGTCTTGTTGCGTGACGACATCAATCCTTTGCTGTTCATCAGGCCACCCGTCCAAATGCGCGACCAGTTCGTGCGAACACGCAGGCAGATCCAGATGGACTGGGGTGCGGCCTCGCGATTGTCCATCCACTAAAATCTCGGCGCCGCTGGGTTCGCTGGTAACGTTTGTGAGCGCCCTGACAAACGCGAAGGATTTATTCGCCGTGTCGCCGCGTTGCACATCGACATCGCTGCGCATTTCCCAGTCCCCGTGGCGCGCGACGATCGAATATTTTCCGGTTGGAAGATCAGCTACGGTTTGCGGGGTTACGCCTTCGCGCGAAACCTGCCCATTCTCGCTTCGCAATGAAAACTGCGCGCCGGGTGGTTCGGATTGGATTTGAAGAGCACCTTTACTTCGCCCAAGTCGAAACGGCGGTAGGTCTGGTAACTGTTTGCGTCTGAAGTCAACACTCGTTTCAACCGGTTCGTAGCCGGGGCTCATAATGCGCAGGTTGTACTTGCGGGGTTCCAAGTCTGCGAATGTCGCCGGGCTTTTTTGCGCATGATCGCCTAATACGACCAGGGCTCCTTCCGGCTCTGTCCGGATCGTTGTTTGCAGGTGAAGATCAGTCGGTTGTGACGGCTTTAGCCAAAAGCCGATTGCGGCGACCACGAGGACCATGAGTGATACCGTCACCGCCAAAATTTTCGCGCGCGATTTTGGCGGGCGTTCACCCTGCTCCAACGCGGCGAGGTCGCGATTCATTTCCGCGGCCGAGTGGTAACGTTTGTTCGGATCGTTGGCGCATGCTTTCACAAGCACGTCGTTGAGTTGCAGCAGACGTTCGCGATCCGGTCGCGTGCTCAATTGCGAATCGACCTCCGGAAAATCGAGCCGGTCTTTTCCCGTGCAGGTTTCGTAAAGAAGTTTGCCCAGACTATAAATGTCCGCGCATGGCGTGCCTGGCCCTTCCGGCGGGATGTAACCCTCCGTTCCAACGAATGATCGCTGTCCGCGGGCGGCGACCAATCCGATGTCGGCCAACTTCGGCATGCTGTCGCTGAAAATGATGTTCGATGGTTTGATGTCGCGATGGGTCAGCCCACGTTTGTGCAATGCTTCAAGCGCTTCCGTTAACGAGAGCCCGAGCCGGATCGATTCGTCGGCGGAGAGGCGTTTGTGTCGTGCGAGATCGGTTCTCAGCGTGCGCGGTTCGTAGCTGCCAATATCGATGCTACGCCCGTCCAAGTGATCGTCCGCCAACTCCATGCTGTAGTAGAGATACTCGGCGGTCCGTCCAACGTGCAGGATGTTGATAAAGCCGGCATGCGCGCGAGAGATCGGCTCGAAAGCTGACATCCCTTCGAATTCCCGGAGAAACGTGCGTTCGCTTTCGAACGTGCTGCGGTAGACGACTTTCACCGCGCGAAATGCACCGGTAACAGTCCGCGCCAGCCAAATCTCACCGTAAGCGCCGCGCCCGATCACGCGCAGCAATTCGTGATCGGGAATGATTGGTCTCTGAGCCGTAACCTGATCGGGAATGCACGATTTTACACAAGCAGCAGAAATGAAGCAATTCTGGGGAGGCTCCTGATCAGCGACCTCTCTTTTCAATCGCTTTGATTTCTCTTTTCAGCAATCCCCCGACGCGATGTCGCGCCAGATACACCTGGCCGATATTGACTCCTAATCGCGCGGCAACCTTCTGCGCCGGCCATGCTTTCCGAACGTAACAATCAAAAATCTGAAACTGCTTCGGCTCGATTTGCTTTTTCACCCGCGCGATCGCTGCCTCAAATAAATTCTCCTTCCACTCTGTCTCCCAGACCGCATCTAAATCAATGCCGCGCGAGTCGGGGACACGGTCGATTGTTGCCGTCGCGCGGTCGTCGGATAAACGAGGCCGTTTCGGATCGCCGGGTTCACGTTTGCGAAACTGATCGGCAATTCGCCAGCGCGTGATCTGCAATAGCCAGCCTTTAAACGAACCAATTGCCGGATCGTATTTCAACTTGTCTATGTTCTTAGCAACCGTGATCACGGTTTCCTGCACCACTTCCTGTGCTTCAGCATCCGTGAGACCGGATCGGCGGGCGGCTGAGTAGATCAGCTTCGAGTACGTGTCGAAAAACTCCTGCCAGCGCAGTTGATCTCCCCAATCGGCCAAACGCTCGACCAAGCTGCGCCGCGTCGCGAGCAAGATGGGCTGTTTCACATCCATGTTTTTAACTGTTGCCGCCAGCGACGGCAACCAAGGAGCGGCGGTCTCCAGACCGCCGTTTCATCGGACGGTGGTTGGAAGCCGCCGCCAAAGTTTTCTGAAAGATTTTGGCGCGGCGCCCGTATTCCCCTCATGAACACGCCCGAGTTCCTCTCAAACCTGAACAAATCCACCTCGAAGATCGGTCGCGCACTGCGGCGTTTTCTTGAGCTGATTTTTGGAAACATCTCCTGGCGGCCACCGGGTTGGCTGAGCCGAAGCCTTGACGGGTGCAGTCGCTTCGGACGCGCTCATCCGAGGCTAATCGCGTCGGGGATGATCGCGATTCTTCTGATTTCGTGCGGCGGGGCGTGGACCTGGAAGTGGTATTCGCATCTGCCGAAACCCAGAAAAGTTTCGGCCACGATCGTTCCAGTTGAAGTCACCAAACTGGAGAAAGAACTAAAGTTCCCGCGACTAATAGTCTATTTCAGCGAATCTGCTGCACGCCTCGAAGACTTGAAAAAGCCATCCGTGCAAGGTGTGCGACTCGAGCCGCACTTAGAGGGCGCATGGCACTGGGCTCAGGCCGATATTCTCGTGTTCGAACCGAGCGAAGACTGGCCGGCCGATCAAAAATTTAGGGCGATCTTCGACAAGAATTTCTTTCCGCGCCACATCTTGATGGAGCGGCTCGCCTATGAAACACGCACGCCCCCATTCTCAATCACCGTTAAAGACCTGGAAATTTACCAGGACCCGACAAATCCAACACGACGCGAAATCAGTGCGACCTTGGAGCTGACGCACGCGGTCGATCTCGGCGAATTGGAGCGACACGTCCAACTCAAGATGGTCGGCGGTTCAAACGTTTTTCCGCCTAACGACCCGGCCCCGCATTCCACAACGAGCTACGGGTTACATCGTCGCATCGCTTACATCCAAAGCTCGCAAATCGTGCTGCCGGAACACGAGGATTTCCTCAATTTAACGGTGACGAAAGGTCTTCGCACCGCGCAAGGCGGCGCGCAGACGCGGGACGCAATCGAGAAGAAACTCCGGGTCCCGTCGGTCGCGTCGATGTTTCAGATCGATTCCATTCAAACAACTGTCCTGCGCAACAAAAACGGTGAGCCCGAGCAATTGATCGTGCTTGCTACTACCGCCGACATAAGCACTCGCGAGTTGTCGAAAGCTCTCCAGATCCGATTGCTCCCCAAACGCAAACTTTCCGACGCCGAAAAAGCCGCTGAAGTCGAAACGGAAGGAGACCTCGACGAAACCTCCGATGAGTCCGCTGCTTCGAACGAAGAAACTGATTCCGAAGATGATTCAGTGGGATCGCAATTAAAAGAAACCGAGCTTTGGAAAAGTGCGACCGATGTTCCCGATGACGTTCTCGACGCTGCGCGTCCAGTGGCATTCGCGCCGATGGAGTCTGAAAAGCCGCTGGATCGGCAGCATGCGTTTCGAGTGCGCGTTGAAAGCGATGGCGAGCTTTACGTCCGCGTGAACAAGGGCGTGCAGGCGTTTGGCGGTTTTCCGCTGAGCGAAGATTACAACGCCGTCGTCAGCGTCCCGGCCTTGCCGCGCGAAGTCCAGATCGAAGGCCAGGGCGGACTGCTTGCCCTCAACGGCGAACGAAAGCTGTCGATCCGCTCCCGCGGACTCGGCGCAATCGAATACGAGATCGCGCGTGTCGCCACGACGCAGATCAATCATCTGGTCAGCCAAACCGAGGGAAGATTCGAGCATCCGCACTTCCGTGACTCTGACCTCTTCGACGAAGAAAACATTTCCCGCATCGCGCTCGAGCAACAGGGCATCGCGCTCGAGAACAAATGGAAAGCAAACTATTCGGCGTTCGAGTTTTCCGAGCATCTGCGCAAGCCAGCAGACGGCGGCAGCGAGCGCGGTCTCTTTTTCGTGACTGCACGCGGTTGGGATTCAGATAAGAAAAAAGTGATCAAAGCGGTCAGCGACTCACGTTTCATCCTCGTCACCGACAGCGGGATCCTGACGAAGAAAAACGCTGACGGCAGCCACGATGTTTTTCTCATATCAATTAAAGAAGGGACGCCGCTGGCGAATGTGGTTGTCGAGCTTTTGGGCAAAAACGGCATCGCTATCCAAAGCGCTACGACCGACTCAAATGGCCATTGCGCGTTCGGATCGGTCGCGAAATCAACGCGGGAGAAAACGCCGGTCGCATTCGTAGCGCGTAACGGGGATGACGTATCGTTCATTCCGTACAATCGGGAAGATCGGCAACTGAACTTTTCGCGGTTCGACATCGACGGCGCGGACAGTGTTCTACCAGAAAACCTCGATGCATTCGTGTTCACCGAGCGGGGTGTTTACCGGCCCGGCGACGACGTTCACATCGGCATCGTCGTGAAGCAGCGCAACTGGAATAGCAAGCTCGGAGGGCTTCCGATTGAAACCGAAGTGGTAGACGCGCGAGATCATCCTGTTCAAACCAGGAAAATCAATTTGCCCGACAGCGGCTTCGCCGAGCTGACTTATCAAACGGCCAATGACTCGCCGACTGGCCTCTACATCTTCAATGTTTACGTCGTTAAGAACAGCAAACGCTCCACGTTGCTCGGTTCGACCACGGCTAACGTGAAAGAATTTCTGCCGGATCGAATGAAAATCGAGACGCGGCTTTCGCAAAATGTACCGCACGGCTGGACCCAGCCAAAGGAAATGCGCGCCGCGGTTGTGCTCGCAAATCTTTATGGAACGCCGGCAACGGATCGCAAGGTAACCGCTCGCCTCGAGCTGGCGCCGAGTGCGTTCTCTTTCTCAGAATTTCCAAAGTACGTCTTTTTCGATCCGCTGTTCGACGAGAAGAAAGAACGGCATGAACAGACGATCGAGCTTGGTGAGAACAAAACCGACGCTGGCGGCCAAACGGAATTTGATCTGCAGCTCGAGCGTTTCGCCGACGCGACTTACTCAATGCGTTTTGTTGCGGAAGGATTCGAGGCGGAAGGCGGCCGCAGTGTCACGGGCACAGTAGACGGGCTCGTTTCTGCGTTGCCGTATGTGATCGGCTGCAAACCCGACGGCGACTTGCGTTACATCGAGATGGCTAAACCGCGCACGGTCGATCTTGTAGCCGTCGATCCGCAGCTCAACCGCATCGCGCTGGCAAATGTGACTGCGAACGTCATCGCGCAGGAACAGGTGTCCGTTCTGACCAAGCAGGAGAACGGCAACTTTGCTTACGAGTCGGTTTTGAAAGAGCGCGTCGCGAAATCTGAAAAGATTTCCGTCTCTGCAAACGGCCTTCACTACACGCTCCCCACCGACGAGCCAGGCAATTACGTGTTCGAGTTGCGCGACGATCAGGATCGGCGTCTAGAAAGGTTGCAATTCTGCGTGATTGGCCGCGGCGCAGTTTCGCGGTCACTCGAAAAGAATGCCGAACTGCAAGTCAAACTTGACCGCGCGCAGTACAACAGCGGCGACGAAATCGCGATCAGCATTACCGCTCCTTATGCTGGCAGCGGACTAATTACTATTGAGCGCGACCGCGTTTACACCCACCAGTGGTTCCACGCGGACTCGGCCAGCAGCGTCCAGCACATTCGTGTTCCAGAAGATTTCGAAGGCAGTGGTTACGTCAACGTCGCGTTCGTCCGCGCACTGGATTCGAAGGAAATTTTCGTGAGCCCGCTGAGCTACGGCGTCGTGCCATTCACCGCGAACAAAGAAAAGCGCCGGCTCAATATTGAAATCAATGCGTCGGCCGATGCGAAGCCGGGCGAACCATTGCACATCAATTACAAGACAGATCGGCCCAGCAAGATCGTTATCTTCGCGGTGGATGAAGGAATTCTTCAAGGCACCGACTACAAAACGCCGGATCCGCTCGGGTTTTACTTCCGCAAATGCATGCTGCGCGTCGACACGGCGCAGATTGTCGATCTGATCATTCCGGAATTCTCGCTGCTGCGTTCGGTGTCAGCGTTCGGCGGCGGAGGTGACATCCAACGCCTGAATCCTTTCAAGCGGGTCACGGAAAAGCCAGTCGTCTTTTGGTCGGGCATCGTCGATGCCGACAGCACCAGGCAAGAAGTCGTTTATGACGTGCCTGATTATTTCGATGGCACGCTGAAGATCATGGCTGTGGCGATCGCGGACGATGCGGTCGCTTCAGGCGAGCGCGAGGCTCTGATTCGCGGGCCATTTGTAATTACACCGAGCGTGCCGGTGCTCGCTGCGCCTGGAGACGAATTCGACACCGGCGTGACCGTCGCCAATAACGTGGAAGGCTCAGGCCCGAACGCCGAGATCGAACTGCGCGCGCAAACCAATGAGCAACTGTCGATCGCGGGCGGCGCGTCGCAGACGTTGCATATTGCTGAAGGCCGAGAGCAAACAGCGATCTTCAAGTTCCGCGCGACGGACAAACTGGGATCCGGAGAAATCACGTTCGTCGCGCGTGCAAACGGCCAGCAAACAAAACGCCGCGCCACTCTGAGCCTGCGGCCGCCCGTCCCGTACATGACTGACGTTCGCAGTGGCAGCTTCAAAGACAAAATACAAATCCCCATCACTCGCGAGCTGCACCCGGAATTTCGCAAACTCGACGCGACCGTCTCAGCGCTGCCCATTGGTCTCGCGCACGGGCTCGATGCTTACCTGAAGAATTTTCCGTTCGGCTGCAGCGAACAAATCACCAGCGGCGCGTTCTGCCGGTTGATGCTGGCTGATGAAGCCGACTTCGGTTTGAGCCGCGCCGAAATCAATAAGCAACTCGAACACACGTTCGGCGTCCTGGCGCGCCGCCAAAATGACCAGGGCGGTTTCGGCTACTGGGTGCCGGAGACCGGCGATTCAATCAGCTTTGTCTCGGCATATGTGATGGATTTTTTGAGTGAATCGAAAGCCGCAGGATTTATGCCGCCTCCGGAAATCTTTGCGAGCGGTCTGCGCAATTTGCAAAAAATGGTCACACGCGACCCGAGAGACTTCGCTGATGCGCGCACGGTCGCTTACGGGATTTACGTTCTCACACGCGAAGGTGTTATCACAACAAACTACATTTTGAACCTCCGCGATTGGCTCGAAAAACATGAGCACGATCGGTGGCAGAAAGACATCGCGGGCGTCTACCTCGCCGGTGCGCTGCATCTACTTCACAAAGACGCTGAGGCTGAACGTTTGATCGACAGCTACAAGATGGATAATCGCGACACGATTGAGCGCGACGATTTCTGTCAGCCGCTCGGCATGAATTCGCAATATATCGCCGTGATCGCTCGCGAGTTCCCCGCGCGGCTACGCAAAATCTCAGTCGAACAATTCCAACACATTCTCAAACCGATCGGGGATGGCGATTTCAACACGCTTTCCTCTGCTTATGCAGTGCGTGCTTTAAAGGCGTACTCGCATGCAATAGTGCAAAACCCGCCGGACCTAACGATCACCGAGCTACGCAAGGATAAAAAGGAGGCCCGGCTGACGAGCGGAATGAAGCCGCTTCTGCGCTCGGAGTTTTCAGGCAACGCGAGCGCATTGCGCTTCGCGAGCAGCCGAAAGCTGAGCGGGCCCGGCGCGTTTTTCCAAGTCGTCGAAGCAGGCTTCGACGGCCACGCGCCAACTGAGTCGCTCACGAATGGCTTGGAGATTTATCGAGAAATTCTCGGCAAAAATAACGAAGCGGTCACTAATACACACATGGGCGAGCAAATCCACGTGCGACTGCACGTTCGCAGTTTACAGCGGGAACCGATCACCAACGTGGCAATCATCGATCTTTTGCCAGGCGGATTCGAAGTTGTCGATTCCTCGGCGCGCACCGGGGCGTCTTCAAGTAATGGCGTCGATTACGTCGATGTCCGCGAGGACCGCGCGATATTCTTCGTCACCGTGCCGACGAACGCGCTCGAGATCGATTACCAAATCAAATCGTGCAACCGGGGTCAGTTCATCGTGCCGCCCGTGTTCGCGCAGTCCATGTATGATCGCAATGTGAAAGGCCGCGGCGTCGGGGGAAAAATTACTGTCACCGAATGAAGGCGGTCCGCACAATCTTGCGACCTTTATTGCTGGTATGCGCAGGTATCGGTGCAGTCTGGCCAGCGCTGCCAAAGCCGCCGCTGCTTGATGGGATTTCGTTTTCTCAATGCGTGCGCGACCGCAACGGCAAATTGCTCCGAGTGACGCTTAGTGCCGACCAAAAATTTCGGATCTGGACGCCGCTGGAAGAGATTTCGCCGGACCTGATCAATTCGACGCTGCGCTACGAGGATAAATATTACGTGCGTCATCCGGGGGTGAATCCGATCGCGCTTGCCCGCGGCGCGGTGGACCTCCTGCGTTTTCATCGAGCGACTACAGGCGGGTCGACCATCACGATGCAACTGGCTCGCCTTCGCTTCCACCTTCACACCCGAACGATCTCCGGAAAGCTCGAGCAAATCATGCGGGCACTCGAATTGGAACGGCATTACTCAAAGAATCAGATCTTCGAAGCATATCTGAATCTCGCGCCGTACGGGCGCAACATCGAAGGCATTGGCGCCGCCAGCGAGATTTACTTCGATAAGCCTGCGACAAAATTAAGCCGGCCAGAAGCAATCGCGCTCAGCGTGATCCCGCAAAGCCCAAGTCGCCGCGCGTTACATACCGATCGCGATAATCATTCGGTGAATCTGGCGCAATCCAGTTGGTATGATCGCGCCGGGTCCGACACCGACGCGGAATTTTCGATGCGCGAATTTCGCCCGCGCATGCAAACGGAGCTAAAATTCATCGCGCCTCATTTTGTTCAGGAGGTGCTCGAGACGTCCCACGGGCGCGATCAAATCATCACCACACTCGATTTGGAAAAACAGCAAGCGATTGAGCGAAGAGTAACCGATTACCTCGCGAACAATCGCAATCGCCGCATCGAAAACGCAGCGGTGTTTTTGGTCGATACCCGCACAATGGACGTGCTCACCCAGGTCGGTTCGGCGGATTTTCACAAAGCCGACATTAACGGTCAGGTCGACGGAACGCGCAGTCTGCGCTCACCAGGTTCGACGTTAAAACCGTTCGTATACGCGCTGGCGCTCGAGCAGGGATTGATTCATCCGTTATCGATCCTGGCCGACGCCCCCCGCAGTTTCGGTGAATACAATCCCGAAAATTTCGATCGCGAATTTCTCGGACCGATCCGCGCAGGCGACGCACTGGCGCGCAGCCGCAACGTTCCGGCAGTTGAACTCGCATCACACATTGCGCATCCCACGCTTTACCAATTCCTGAACACAGCCGACGTACGTCTGCCGAAAGCCGAATCGTTTTACGGTCTCGCGCTTCCGCTGGGTGGGGCGGAAGTTTCGCTGCAGGATTTGGTGCGGCTCTATGCTGCGCTCGCGAACAATGGCGAACTGCGACCGCTGCGATTCACGGCGCGCGACCGCATTGCAAAGCCAAAGAGAATTCTTTCGCCGGAAGCCGCGTTTCTGACTCTGGAAATGCTTGGCAATGTGCCGCGACCGGAAATGAATTGCGCCGATGGAGGTCACAGCGCGCGAGTTTATTGGAAGACGGGAACGTCGCATGGTTTTCGGGACGCCTGGTCAATCGCGGTATTCGATCATTACGTGCTCGGGGTTTGGGTTGGAAATTTCGATGGGCACGCCAACCCGGCGTTTGTCGGCCGCACTGCGGCAGCGCCGCTGCTGTTTCAGATTATGGATAGTCTGCGCGCGGCGTGGCCGGAACCGACTGTGCCGCATCGACCCCTGCCGGGAGCAAATTTGAAACGCGTAGAGTTCTGCGCGTTGTCGGGGGATCTCCCGAACCGGTTTTGCACGCAGCACGTCGAAGGCTGGTTCATCCCTGGCGTGTCGCCTATCAAAACATGCGATGTGCATCGCGAGGTGCTTGTCGATGTGGCCACGGGCTTGCGCGTTCCCATCGACGACGGCACACGCCAACTAAAACGCGAGGTTTACGAATTCTGGCCTGGCGAATTCCTCACGCTGTTCGAGCAAGCCGGGATTCCACGCAGAGTTCCGCCTCCCTTCCTGCCGGGCACTGGCAGTGAGCTGGCGAGTCGCGTCGGACAGAAACCGATAATTGTGTCTCCGAACAGCAAAGAAGTCCTGCTCGTTTCGAAAAAGACAATTCCGTTACGCGCTAAAACCGATGCTGACGTGCGTGAGATGTTTTGGTTCGCCGGCAAGCAATTCGTTGGGAAAGCGGCACCGAATCAGGTTCTCGAGTGGACCGCAGTCGCCGGCGATTACGAAGTCACCGCGCTGGACGATCGCGGCCGGGCCGGTTCACATAGCGTCGTTGTGCGATGAAGAACAACGTTTGTTGATACAAAAAATTATCGCCTTTAGCACATCTTTTGAATCCAAAGCCAAGACAGACTGCATCTCAATGAAAACAAAAAAGGATCCTTATGATGCAGGATTTCAGGTTTGCTGTGCGGCAGCTTCTCAAGACGCCGGGATTCACGACCGTAGCGGTATTTACGCTCGCGTTAGCGATCGGCGTTAACTCGGCGATTTTCGCGCTGATCAATGGCGTGGTGCTAAAGCCGGTGGTGCCGGTCCGGCCTGCTGAAGTCGTGAATGTGTTCACGGCCCGACAGAATGCGAGCCACGATTACCGCCAGTTCTCCCATAACGAATACCGCGAGCTGCGCGAGAACGGCGGAGCCGTGTTTGTCGATGTTGCCGCGCTTGAGTTCGCCGTCGCCGGCATCGGGCGCGATCACGAGATGCGGCGCAGCTTCGCGTTCCTGACGTCGGAAAATTATTTCCCCATGATGGGCGTGCAGGCGTTTCGCGGCCGTTTTTATAACGCCGAGGAATGTAAGCCGAATGCGAACATGCCTGTTCTCGTGTCAAGCTACGGCTTTTGGAAACGCAACGGTGGCCGCGACGATTTCGTCGGTAGCACGCTACACATCAACGGACAGCCCTACACCGTAATCGGCATCGCGCCGGATGGATTCAGCGGCGCGAACGCGTTGATCGCGCCGGATATCTGGTTGCCGCTCGGCATTCGTTCGCAGCTCGGTTCTGCTTTTGGCGATTCCGAAACTACGCACGACCTGTTGGACCCAAAAAATTACACCTTCAATCTGGTGGCGCGGATGCGTTCCGGCCTGACGATCGACGCGGCAAAAGCCCGTTTGCCAGTGCTGGCGCAACGGTTAAATGCGATTCAACCGGACGGCAGCGAAGGTTCGCGGGAGCTACAAATTCAAACGCCGACACGATTCGGCCTGAGCACGCAACCCGAGGATGACGGCCCGCTCACGCTGATCGCGACATTACTCATGGCGATGGCCGGAGCAGTCCTGCTCATCGCCTGTTTAAATCTCGCGAACATGTTGCTCGCGCGCGGCACATCGCGTTCCAAGGAAATAGCGATCCGTCTGGCTGTCGGCGCATCACGCTGGCAGATCGTCAGGCAATTGTTGTGCGAAGGGTTTTTGCTGGCTGTTTGCGGCGGCGTCATCGGCCTAATTCTGAGCGCTTGGTGCAACGATGCTTTACTCCAACAACTGCGCGGCTTGCTCGCGTCGGTCAATTTCTCGTTTGTCGTGAAATTGCGACCCGACGCGACTGTGCTAGCAATCACGTTGTTGTTTTGCCTCATCGCGACAATGCTTTTCAGCCTCGGCCCGGCGTTGAAGGCAACAAAGGCTGATCTTGTTAAGGACCTCAAAGAGCAAGTCGGCGAACCGGCGCGTATCGGTCGTTTAAGTCGTTTCTTCGCGCCGCGTCACATTTCGGTAATGGCGCAAATCGCGCTTTCGCTCATGTTGCTTTTCGCAGCGGGATTATTCTTCCGTGGTGCGCTCAAGGCGGCGGGACTTAATCCGGGCTTCGTAGCGCGCGGCGATATCATCAGTGAGTTCGATTTCAGTTTGATCAAGAAAACCCCGGCCGATTCGCGTCGCTTGATCTTCGACATGGTACGACGCGTACGAGAGTTGCCCGGAGTAACCGCGTCGGCCACCGGAACCATGCTGCCGTATTCCGATTTCACTAGCGCGCGCCTCGTTGTGCGCACAAAAGACGCTATGCCTAACGACCCGAAAGCGCCGGATCCAAGCGTCAATTCGCTCTTCACCGCGATCACGCCCGGCTACTGCGACGCGCTCGGTATAAAATTAATACGTGGCCGCGATTTCACCCAAAACGAATGCGAAAACAAGGACTCGCGGCGCGTGGCGATAATCGACGAAGAAATGGCGAAAAAACTTTTTCCGAACGAAGATCCGATCGGTCAGCACATTCGCTACACGAACCCGCCGAAAGACGGTTCGCCTAACGAGATGGAAGTCGTCGGTGTCGTGAGCAAGCACAGGCATAGCGTTGACAACGATTCCCTCGTTTGCCGTTTATTCGTTCCGTTGGCGCAGGGATACAGCGGCCAAACGTTTCTGCACGTGCGGCTCAACACACAGGATCGCCATGCGGTCGCCGCGTTTATTCCGACGCTTCGACAAACGCTGCGCGAGATCGATCCCGATCTGCCGCTGCTACAGATAACCCCATTTCTCGACTTGATGGAGAGGTCGCCCAACCTCTGGATCGTTAAACTTGGGGCGACTCTCTTCGGCGCTTTTGGTGCGATCGCGCTGATGCTAGCCGTCGTCGGCGTTTATGGCGTGAAAGCTTATGCAGTGGCATGCCGGACCCGCGAAATCGGCATACGCATGGCTCTGGGTGCACATCGGCGTGACGTATTCGCCCTTATTATGCGACAGGGCGCGATGCAAACGGCGCTCGCGGTTGGCGCGGGCCTCCTTCTTTCACTGGCTGCAGGGCGCGTTCTGGCCAAAATCCTGTATGACGTAAGTCCGAGCGATCCGTTGG
>JBBQRI010000042.1:0-14226 GCA_038214915.1 Chthoniobacterales bacterium | reverse complement strand
AGGTGTTCCCGGTGCGACTTTGCGGGGCGGTAGTGAGTCCGTAGCTGTTCGTTGTTCCATATTGAAAATACACGCTGGTGGTCAATCCGTGCGGATTCACCGAGCCGTTCAGGTTGGCTGCAAAGCTTGCGATCAAGGTTGCGGGATTGGTGATGGCGATCGGAGGCCCAGTTACTGGCGGCGGCGGCGGTACAGGGATCTGAAGCGTGAATTTCTGGTTCGCTCCGGTTCCCCACGTCCATACGTAGGTGCCCGGTGTTACGCCGAGGGATGCAATAGTCGCGCCGCTGTAGGTCGCGCTGTCCGATAGAAAAGTACCGGAGACATAGCCCATTGGAACACTGAGAATCTTTCCAAAAAATGACGTGGCTATCCCGACCATATCGCCGCTGCCACTGTTGGCAAACCTTCCAGAACCGTTCCCGAAACTCGTCGGTCCACTGGGCTGGACGTAAACGTCTACGCTGGAAGAAGTCGGCCCCGTGTTTATGCGTGCGGAGTATACAGCGCCATTTGCCGCTAGCCCGGGATTTACGGAACCCGATCCAGAAAAAGTCAGTCCAGTCAAGTTAATGGCTCCGCTTCCGGTCGCGACGACATTATTGGGCCCGACTTGCTGCAGCGTTACGACGTAACCGGCTTGGGCGGGCTGGACGGATAGTAGCCACGCGAGTACGATTGCCAGCGTGGTCGCCAGAGTGGGTTTGAAGAATTCGAATGATTTCATCTTTTGTTCCTTTACTTGATTTGGTTTTTCGTTGTTTTGGCCTTCCGTGACTTCTCGTTATTGAGTTCTCATTTCTGGCCGTTCACTGGTGTACTGCTTCTTCTTTCCCCGCTGGTTGACCCTGGTGTGACCGCAGGTCTGAAGACGAGACGAAGCTGGCGGGGGAGCGTCCTATGCCGGATTCAGATGTATCGAATGATGTAGAGTCTGGGAACAAATCCCGTCAGTGTCGAGATCAATCTTTCAAAGCTGGTTGAGCGGGGCTCTGATCGCCGATTCCAGTTCCAGAAACGCTGTCAACTTTTCATCGGCGCGCACAACGAAACGCTTTCCGTCGCCGCGATGCGCGTCCACAATCTAGATTGTGCGGCATTGCGAAGCCAACGCTGGCACGCAGCCCAAACTCCAACCGGCTTTGCTGAGATTGTGTCAATCGTGGCCGGTGGCGATGGCTCGAAAAATCTGGTACGACTTGTAGAGTTCGGCATTCCTGGGGCCTTTTTCCGGATATAGATCCGCGCTTCTCACGGCCTTTCGGACAGTGGCACGATCTCGGCCCGTCAAACGTGCCGCAACGCTGATCGATATATAATAGACCTCATCAAACCTTCTATACATGATGCACCGGGTTGCCTTGTCGAAAAATTCCTCGAATTCCTTAGATGGTTTTCGTCTTTTCATAGGCAAAATTGTGTCGAGCTGTTGATGACGCTTATAGGGAACCTATATCTAGAAAACGACGACCGTTGAATCAACCCGCGGCTCCTCCAAACCCCCAGGAAGCACCCAGATCTTAAATAAATCCGTAACGGCGACCTCCTCGTATCCGCCCAAGCGCAACAGTTCCGGGCATTGCTTTTCTCGCCAAGCAGCTTGCCAACCTTGTGCAGCGTCTTCAGCCGGCGTCGTGCCTTCTCGCCCGTTGTGCAGCCACAACTCTTCGAAAGACCATGTGTTAGGTTGAACGCGCTCATTACCTTGGTGCGGCCGCATACGCAGAGCGCTCTCCATAACCGGTGACGCTTCTTCGGGCACACGCCGGCGCGCGCTCACTCACATAAAAATATCTCGCTGCTCTCGCCATTGGAATCGCCGCTTCTGCCGGTTCCAACACCCCCAGTGTTTTTAGTGCTCGAATCCAGTTGGAAACGGTTCTGTGCGATGAATGCCCGAACAATTTTGCAACGCTCATTTGGCAGAGCATGATTGGTTGATCGCCGGCCATCTCCTGAAGCTCGCGGCACAAGCTTGCAAGCAATCGCACTCCCTCGTTGCGAATCACCAAAACCTTTACCGGTGGTTCCTTGCGTTTCGCTCGCTCAAATGCCGCTCTTAGCGTTTCGCCTGTTGGTACAGTCACGCAATCCAGTTTGGCCAGAAATTCAGTAAAATAATCCTGCCCCGCTCGCAAGAACGGTTGCGAAGCAACTTCCCACTTGTCGCAGATCGCTTTGTATTGAGCCGCTGTTAGTTTCTTGCCACGTCTCTTTTCTACGCCTCGAATTTCTCTCGCTAATTCATGGAGCATTTTATTGCTGCTTCGAGGCTTTTTTAACACGTACTGCTGCCACCACACCCCACCGCACCCATCTTTGGCTTCATCTACTTCATCATGTTCCTCTACTTCATCATGGAAAGCCTCTGATGCTGTCGCAATAGGTGGATCTTCAATCCATGAATCGGCCAGCTTCATTTCACCACCGCCGGGTTGAAAAAATAGACGGTTTGTCGCTTGCGATTATCGCGTAGTCCATCGGGCATCCGTGCGAATTGCGACGGATTCCAATTCGCCCGATCAGCACCTAGCGACACGGCATAGCGGAAGAAGCACGAAACCCTTTCTTCGGCTACGCCGTCGCAGTAAAACCATCCGTGCAAAGATTTCCCGCCGCTGTAAACGGCCAGTGCAAGCGGGGCCTTTTCTGCAAGATGCAACAGCAACGCTGCGCATAAATCGTACACATCACGCCCCGCTGTTCTCAATCCTGCAAGCAATCGTGCTTCTTCTGAAGTGCTCGCATCGAAATCAAATTCGACGATTAAGAATCGCCTCGCTCCCGTGTTGCTTAAAGCGTGCGCGGACAACTTCTGCTGTTGGGTCGGGCCTCGTGGCGCTGTCATCGGATTCGGCACGATGAACTGCAAATCGGAGAGCTTGTACCAGTGCGTTCGGATGCGAGTGTCGAAACGGTAATGATTCCAACCACAGCAAAGCAGAGGATTACCAGGAAAGAGAACGTCGATGATTTCGGCCGTCCTTGGTGTGTTGGAATCGAGGCGCATCGGACTCGCCGACCACAGATCCACTAAACCATTTCCCGCCTCTGCCACGGCCTCAATCAACTCGAAGTTCGCATCGAGCGAGTGACGAGCGATTGCTGAGGGATAAGAGATCATCTGCAAATCTCGAGAAGCTTCGCAAAGGCAGCGTCTTTGTCTGTCACTGTGAAGCCGTCCACGCCCCAAGCCTCTGAGCGCGGGTAGATCTCCGCTGCTTCAATCAGTCTGCCCTCGATCTGAAAAGACTCGCGACGGCGAATGCGAATGACCTCGTAGCAAACGCTAGGATCGGCGCACCCAGCCCATGTTTGCTCGTATATCGCCAAGTCACCTTCACGCGCGATCTGGCGATAGTTGAACCCGTGTTTGCGGAAATGGGTCTTTAGCGGCTTGCAGGAATGGCATTCCTTACCCCCCACTAATCGCCTAGCGCGCGTTTTGATAGCGGGAACGTCTACCAACCGCGCAAACCCGTTAGATGCCTCGTTGTTGATTCCTGCATGATTGCTTGTCATTGCTCTTACTCCGAGAGGAAGCGTTCCAACTCTCGCAATGGAAACAGGAGATGACGCGTAGTGCGATTCGGTCGAAGTAGCCCGCGCTCAACCAATCGCCGGACCGTGATCGGCGACACGGAGAGGAACTTGGCAGCTCCTCGAAGCTTAAGAGCGCCTACTAACTGCTGATTTGAGCTTTGCACGCGCTAATAAAAGCGCATGGTCTACTTACTGGATAGGAAGTGATTTGAGTTATTTTACTTCCCTAAGCCTTGTCCATGGCAACCTTGTTTGTTTTGCCATCAAGCGAAACGTCCTCATATCTATCCGATAACCGGGACGCATTGCCAGATATTCAGCTAACCACTCCTTCATGTTTGGCGCTCGTCCATTTGCCTTCCAAAATTTGTGATTAGCGATTCCAATTCCGCGAAGAGCCTGACTGCGCGGATCGCGCTCGGACAACACGGGATATTTTTTTGAAGCTCGATAAAGTTCGTCGAACCTGTTCGACAAGGCATGTTGTAGCAGTCCGGGTAAAATTAGTTTGTCTATATAGTTCGTCCTTCTCGCGCTCCCCTCAGGGAAAACTCCCTCTTGCTGCTGAAAGTTCCTAATGTCTATGATGAGGTTAAGAGTGTCACTCGCCACTTTTCTGCCTGGACCGCGACCCTTCTTTTTCATTTGAGCAGTTGCACCATCATGACTGTCGGCCGCTATCGGTTTCGCTGGACCGCGGTGCGGTGACTCTCGTTTCTTCTTTGGCTTCTTCTTCACGCCGCCCCTTTCTTCAACGGCACGACGTTGTCCGGCTTCTCCGTCGTCATGAGCGCAGCCATGCGCTTGGAATGCACGGGGTTTACGTGCGAATAGGTTCGCAAGATCAGAGTTCCGCCGTCTTTATGGCCCTGCCATTCGGCTATGACTTTTACATCAACGCCGCGCTCGATGGCGCGAGTGATGAACATGCGCCGGAATGATCGGTGACTGAATGCCGGAAAGCCCAGCCGCTTGCACGCTGCCGCAATCGCTCGCTTGGCGTCCTTGATCTTAAACACGCGATCATCGCCGGGCGATCTCTGCGAATGACGTTTCTCTAACAGGGGACGTAACTGCGGGTATAAGGGAATCGCGAAACCGGATTTCGTCTTGTGCCGGAATGTTATGATCTGCTCACGCTGCCAATCAATGTCCGGCCATGTAAGAGCCGATGCCTCAGCTTGTCCGAGTCCGGCCAGCCCGATAAACTCAACAAAGTCTGCGCTCTCATCAGCATCATGGCCGTTGAACTCCTGTGACCGGATGCTTTCAACTATTTGTTGAAACTGCTCAAGTGTTGGCGTCCTGCGGATCGGTTTGTCCACCTTCACTTTTTTGAGGTCGGCTGCCGGAGAGCAAGCAATCACCCCATCCGCAACTGCCATAGCGAGAATGTCCTTAATGCAAGCCAGGTGCAGATTGCGCCAAGCCGCGCCAAACGTGTACCGCGCCAGCCAAAGCTTAATGTCTGTCGGCTTGATCTTGCTGACCTGGATATTCGATCCTGTCGGAAAGTGCGCTTTAATCCGCTGCGCGATCAAGGTTTTCTGCTCAACGGTTGTCGGCTTTTGATGCTGGACCGTTCGTAAATAGACGTCGCACAATTCAGCGAGCGTGATCCTGCTCTTTGAACGATCAATTTGTGACTGCTGCTCTTTGAGTGTTTTAAGCCTGCGCTTCGCAAGATCGCGGTCTGTCGTTTCAAGCGAACGCCTGATTTCCTTGCCGTCCACTTTGATCCGGGCATAGTAAACGCCGTTTGATGAATAACGGTAAAGACATTCCCCGACTTTCTGAAATACGCTGGTCTTATCCTGTAGTGTTCTCACGTCTTCCTAACCTACAGTGGATAAAATCGGTGGACAAACAGAATTTTTCGGGCTGGATTCTCACCCGTTTTTCATAGGTAAATCGGGCCGTAGTTCAGCTTGGTAGAACGCTTGAATGGGGTTCAAGAGGTCGTGGGTTCGAATCCCGCCGGCCCGAAAGATTTTTAGCCACGGATTTACACCGATGAACACAGATTGTCCGTGGCACAAAACTCGTCCGTGTAAATCCGTGTTCATCTATGTCTAGATGCTAAGTGCTGGAATCGTCGGGCTGCCGAATGTCGGGAAATCAACGCTTTTCAATGCGGTTACACGCACACACAAAGCGCCGGCGGAGAATTACCCGTTCTGCACGATTGATCCGAACGTAGGCGTGGTGATCGTGCCCGATCCGCGCCTGGAAAAGACCGCCGAGATTTCTCACTCGAAGAAGATTACACCGACAGCAATCGAGTTTGTGGATATCGCTGGACTCGTCAAAGGCGCGAGTGCCGGTGAAGGGCTCGGTAATCAGTTCCTCCATCATATTCGCGAAGTCGAGGCGGTCGTGCAGGTGGTGCGTTGTTTTGAAAATCCCGACGTTCATCACGTCAGCGCGACCATTGATCCGGTGCGCGACATCGAGGTCATAAATACGGAGCTCGTGCTCGCTGACCTGGCTTCGTTGCAGAAGCGACGCGACCGATTACAGAAGCAACTGCACGCCGGCGAAAAAGCAGCAATCATTGAAAGTGCGATCATCGAAAAACTGCTTCCGCATCTCGACCGCGGGAAGCCGGCGATTACCGCCGAGTTGACTCTAGAAGAGAAGGCAGCCGCGCAAGGTTTCTTCCTGCTGACATCAAAACCAACAATTTTTGCCTGCAATGTGGCGGAATCGGATTTGGCGGCAATTTCCAAAGGCGATTCTGCGAACGCCGCCACGCGATATGTCGATCTTGTTCAGGATTACGCCAGACACCATTTTGCCACTGAAGCAATCGTGATTAGCGCGCACATCGAGAGCGAACTGGTTGATCTTAGCGAGCAGGAGGCCCTCGAGTATTTACGTGGACTCGGCGTCGAAGACAGCGGTGTGCACGCGCTCATTCGCGCGGTGTATCATCTGCTCGGGTTGCGCACGTTTTTTACGACTGGCGAAAAGGAGACGCGCGCATGGACCATTCACGCCGGCGACAAAGCGCCGGCCGCCGCCGGCGCGATTCACTCCGATTTTGAGCGCGGGTTTATCGCAGCGGAAACCATCCATTACAACGATCTGGTCGCAGCTGGTTCTTTCGCCAAAGCACGCGAAGCCGGCAGACTGCGCTTGGAGGGGAAAGGTTACGAAGTGCGCGATGGCGACGTGATTCTCTTTCGATTCAACGTGTGATTACTACACGTTCTCCGTAGCCGTCGGCCTGCGGGCAGCGCAACCCGGCTGTGCCGGTTGAACTCAGACTTGCGCTTCGCACAGCGAAGCGGCTACAGCGCCCCGAGGTACAAGATCCGGCCGCATTGCTCGCAGTTGACGATTTCCTTTCCCGCTTTGACTCGAGATGCTGTGGCAGTGGTTACTTTCATGTGGCAGCCGGTGCAAACACCATGCTCCACGGCGACGATCGCAGCGTCGCCTTTACTGTTGAACAAGCGCTCGAACTGGTCGAGCAAATCGGCGTCGATTTTAGACGCAAGCGCTTCCCGCTCGGTTTCGAATTCCTGTTGCTGAGATCCCAGCGCTTTTGATTTGGTTTCAAGATCGGTCAGTTGCCGCGCGATGCTGTCTTTTGTTGTTCGCGCACTTTTATCGGCCGCGTCAATTTCGGCTTTGAGCTTGTCACCCTCGATCATCAATTCAAGTTCCTGATCCTCGAGTTTGCGAATTTCATTTTCGTACCGCTCAATTTCGTGACTGATTGCCTGAAACTCATCATTCTTCCGGGTTTGATACTGCTGCGTTTTGAGGCGCGAGATGCTTTCGGTCCGTGTGCCCACGTCGAGTTCCAGTCTTTTGCGCTCAACTTCGACCTGACGCCCTTTCTGTTTCAGCGATTCAACGCCCGCCGCGGTTGCGGCCAGTTGCGATTCAAGATAAGCGCGTTCCAACGGCAGCGTTTTAATCTCAGTCTGGATGTGCCTGATCTTTTGTTGTCGATCTTGGAGAACGAGCAGTTGTTCCAGTTCCGAATTCACGAGCGCTCACCTTATTGATTCGGTAAAGCGGCGTCAATCATTGGCCAGCAGGGCTGAGTTGATTTAACGCTTCGAGCACCTGCTCGGGGCGCGCCCGCACGGCAATGTTCTCAGTAAGATTCACCCAGCGAACGACGCCGTTGGAATCAATTAGAAATTCGGCTGGACGCGCGATGTCCGAGCTTTTCGGACCGGCCCCGGGATGCAGCACATCGTATCGGCGAATAACCTTCGCATTCGGATCGGACAGCAGCGGAAACGTGTACCCGAGCTTTTGCGATTGCCGCTGGTTAATATCCGGTGGATCGACGCTGATGCCGACCACACGAATGCCGCGCGCCTCGAACTCCGGCAGCCTTTGCTGAAAACTCCGCAACTCGGAGTTGCATAGCAGTCACCAAAAACCGCGATAGAAAATCAGCACGACACCTCTCGAGCCGGAAAGTAAATCACCGAGGCCGACAGGTTTTCCATTTTGATCCAGTAGGATAAAGTCAGGCGCTTTTTGCCCAACGCGCGGTGCGCCAGCTGAGGCCGGCACCTGTCGCACGACGTAAAAGATTGCGTAACTGAAAAACGCGACAACGAGCACAGCAATCGCTGTGAAGATCGAGCCGAAAATTCTTCCGCGATAAACTTGCGGCCGGCCGAACGCGCGGAACAAGCCAACTATCAAAAACGCACCTCCAATTCCAAAGAGCAGAAGATTCGCCCATGGAAAATCCCGCGTCGTTGGAAACCGCACGAAGAATCCGTAGGAGAACAGCCCGGCGACTACGACAACGAAGCCGACCCAGATCGGCCAGTTCCATCTTCGTTTCATTGCGCTCTCGCTGGCGCTAAGTGGAGGATCCAACGATACAGCCCAATCGCAATCGCCGCGAAACCAAGTCCGCCAAGGAATTTGCCAGCGATTTCGAAACCGGGCCCGACCAGTGCCAGCGGTGCGTCTTTGCCTGAAAAGACAATTATCGCCGAAATCACCACGCCGATAATGCCCTCGCCGACGATCAACCCAGATGCGAGCAGCACGCCAAGCTGCTTCGTTTGTTCCGGTCGCGCGGTATGGTCAGCGCGCCTATCGAACAACCACCCGGCAACGGCTCCGACCACGATCATCAGAGTGCTCTGCGTGGGTAGATAAATGCCAAGGCCCACTGCCAGCGGTGGAACGCGCATGTGTCGTGTCGTGCGCGCGAGGATCTCATCCAACAGGATGATACCAACGCCGATCATTCCGCCGATCCGAATCAAACTCCAGTCGATATCACCAGCAATGACTCCTTGCGCGAGTGACGATATCAATCCTGCCTGGGGCGCAGGCAAAGGGTGCGCCCGCGCTTCAGCGCCCGGCGCTCCGACGAAACCGTAAGCGTGATTCACGAGATCGAGTACCGGCGGAATGACGAGCGCGCCCGCGATGACACCGAAAATCAACGCAACTTGTTGCTTCCATGGTGTTGCATCAACCAGCTGTCCAGTCTTGAGGTCCTGCAAGTTGTTATTCGCAATCGCCGCAACGTTGAAGATCACTGCGGTCGTAAAGAGCGCGAATGCCATCAGCGCCTTGCTCGCATCGGGTGATACGTACGGTTTTACTCCGATCACCAGTAGTAACGCCGCACCGATCACGACTAAAATGCCAATGCCAGACAACGGGCTGTTCGAGGAACCGATTAACCCCGCCATGTATCCGCACACTGCTGAAACAAAAAAACTCATCAGCACGACATAAGCAACGCCGCCGATGATGAGCGTTGGGAGATGCGCCCCGAGACCGCTGGCGTTGCCAAAATAACCGAGTAACCACCCGATCGGTAACATACACACCAGGGTGATAACACCGACGATGCCGATCGGAATGTCGCGCTCCGTGATCGGCAGCGTGTCCGCCTTCCCGGCTTTGCGCGCGCGTGATGCAGCCATTGCACTCGCGAGGCCGCTCGCAACCGGTTTCACTAATTTCAGCAGAGTCCAAATCGCCGAAACGCCGATCGCGCCAGCACCCACGAAGCGGACCTTTGTGCTCCAGGTCTTTTGCGCGAGCGTCGCGGCGGCCATCGTGATGTCGCCAGCCATCGCTGAAAAATGCGGAACGCCCCAGCCCCAACCGATCAACGCGCCGATAAGCATCGCGATCCCGACGGACAAACCGACCAGGTGCCCGATCCCGAGAAGAGCAAACGACAAAAAGAAATCATATCCGCTCACTGCTCCGCGCCTGCCAATCCGAAAAGTTTGTGCCACATCGGCGGCCAACACTTGCGTCTGAACGACGATCGCGAATACCGCCGAGACGATCGATCCCCACAGCACCGCAAGCAGACCGGCACGTCCGTGTTCAATGTCAACAGCGTGCTTGGCGTCTCCGCTGCTTCCGACTTTCAAAACTTCGGCGCACGCAACACCTTCGGGATACGGAAGGTCCGAATTGGTGACTAGAGCGCGCCGCAGCGGGATTGAATACATCACACCCAGAATTCCGCCGAGCGCGCAAATCCAGAACGAAATCCAGAACGGAAACTCGGTCCACCAACCGATCATGATCAGGCCCGGCAACACAAAAATGATCGATGAAAGTGTGCCCGCGGCGGAGGCAACGGTTTGGACGATGTTGTTCTCCTGAATCGTGGCGTCACGGAACCCGCGCAGGATGGCCATCGAAATCACGGCTGCGGGAATCGACGTAGAGAACGTGAGCCCTGCTTTGAGCCCGAAGTACACATTCGCTGCGGTGAACACCAGCGTGATTAAGATGCCGATGATGAGACCGCGTACCGTGAGTTCTTTGCGCACAGGACTCGGAGAATAGTGTGCAATCACCGAAGGGGTCAAGGCATTGCAATCAATACCGCTGGACTGGTTCCTGACTCAACGGAGAATGGAGCGGTTGGGAACCGCGACATGGCCGGTTAAGCCGCGAGGGTAGCGGTCGAGCGCTGCGGGAAGAAGCGCGCGCCGCAAGAGTTGAGTAACAAATCGGCTCAGCGACGAAGTGCGCGTGTTTGCCAGAGGTCAATCCCAGGGCAACGTTCCAATCAGTTTCATACCCAGCTTCGTAAGTTTAGCTGGCGGACCGGGCTCGATTTCAAGCTGCCCCCGCAAGCCTCTCCAATAGACGGGCGCCTGCTTGTTTGACCACCACTCTTTCATTTGGGCGCGAAGCTCACGGCTGTCCAGGGGCGGACCCATCGAAACGAATGCAGCGATCCTCGGCTTGGTGGAATGATTGGGCGCCGGTCCATGCGGTAATCGCGTCGACCATAGGATCAAATCACCGGCCTTGCCTTCGATTTGGAGTGTCTTGCGGTCGTTTAGGCCTGGATTGAAGAAATCGAAATCCTCGCGCTGCGCGTGCTCAGCAACCCAGGTTTCCAAGTTCTGATAAACGTCGGGCAAACACTGAAATCCACCGGCGTCGCGCCCAACATCGCTGAGCAAAACGATGCCTTGAAGCGAGCCCTCGCCTCTGGTCCTGGGATCGGTGTCCCAGTGAATCTCGCCCCGGCTGAGCGTTGGCCAATCCGGATGGCACGGCGGCCGGAAACAACAACGATTAATATCGACCATCAACTTGTACGTACCCCAGTATTCACTAAATACCTGATGGAGTGTCGGATACTGTCGGATATTCCAAAGCGACTGGGCGTGATGCAGGGCAACCATGCCGTTATTCTCGACGGATCCGCGATACCACGTCGTGCTGTCGCGAATGTCGGCGCCGACAAATGCTGCGATGTCGAGCGCTGCCTTAGTGGCGAGGCAGGTGGGGATCACATCTCGAATGACCATGTAGCCGTCCGACTTGAATCGTTGCCAGTCTTTGTCCTTGATCCACCTCAAGAAACGCGGCGTCCGCAAGCGTGGCACGAAAGACATCAGGGCAAACGTGCGATTACTTCGCCGCGCTAGGTTAGGCCACTTCATCGTGGAGCAAATGTAATACTGATGAATCTCGCCGCCTGCTTCTCGCATGTGAACAAGATGCAAATTCGGATCGTTCAAGAGCGTAATCAAATGCAAGTTTAGCTAGGCCAGGGCAAACACGCTGAACTTGCATCGTAGAGGGGCCGGAACGTCGCCCGGTGGAGGCGCATTCAGACGCTCCGAACCCGTGCCCCCTGCCGTGGCTGCCAGACACAGAATTTGGGCCGCACAGGCTCAAACGCGCGCTGCCGTATTCCTAATCAGAACCTCTCCACCGGCGAAATTTGGCGCTCGGTCACGACCCTGCCGGCTTCCTCTTCACCAACCACTGCATTGCGGAGATCCGCGATTTCTGCGTTGACCTCCTGAAAGGCGCTCTCCGAGAATTTCTGAGCTGGCGAAAGGTTTTTCTTAAACTTACCGACGTGTTGTTGCGCTCTTTCGATTTGATCGGAAGGCAAAGTACCAAGAATTCGTAGCACCGTTTCGATTTCAGGGACGCGGTGGCAAAGCATCATTATGTCATTTCCGGCCTCGAGGCAGAGGCGAATGGTATCATCCAATCGATAAGCGCTCAGAATCGCGCCCATGTCGAGATCGTCAGTCATAATCAGACCGTCGAAACCAAATTCGTTGCGCAATAATTCTGTAACAATCCGGCGCGACACGGTAGCCGGCGTGGGTTGTGGCTCGAAGCACGGATACCACGCGTGGCAAATCATCATGCTGTCTACGTCGCGTACGAACTGGCGAAAGACCGCCAGTTCATTCAGATCAAGTTCTTCTCGGGTGCGATCGATCCGGGGCAACTGAAAATGAGCATCTGAAGTTGCGGCCGAGTAACCAGGAAAATGTTTGCCGCAGCTGCCGATCCCCTGCCCGCGCATGGCCTCATTAAACGCACCGGCATTGCGCACAACCTGTTCGACATCTTTTCCGTAACACCGGCCGTGCAATGAGTTTTCAGCGTCATTATTGAAGGAAATATCGAGCACCGGACAAAGATCGAGATTGAACCCGAAAAGACGCAGCAAACGTCCGGTAATGTCGCCGTGGCGCCGGATCAGATCGATATCGTGCTTATCGCGCAATTGTTGCGCGTTCGGCGGTTCGTTTCCGATTCGCCGCAGTCGCGAGACGCGCCCGCCTTCCTGATCGATTGTAATGATGGGCTCGATCTCGCTCAGGTCGCGCAAATCGTCGATGAGCTTTCGGAGTTGCGTCGCGCTCTCGAGATTGCGTCCGAAGAGAATGAATGCCCCCGGTTGCACGCGTCGGAACAACCGGGCGGTTTCCGCATCGAGTTCTTTCCCGGGAACCCCCGTCATAATCAGTTGACCAACAGAATCGGCCTTCATGGCGCCCAAAGATGAACGCTCAACCCGCAACATTCAACGCCGAACGCAGAATTCAGCGAAGGAGTGCCTGCGCTTCGTTATAGATGCGCTCGATCAACTCGTTCGCCCAGTGCAATTGACCTGGGTTGCCTAACTACCACTGCGGCGCTGCGCGAGTCGATACATCAAAGGTCCCGTAGCAATCGCGACAGCGGCGCCGATAACTGCTGGAAAACCGTATTCACCGTCGACGAATGAAACGCCGATCACTCCCACTAGCACCATCATCGGCAGCGCAGCGAGGACTGCCACACCTGTGCGGCCCAGCGGAATTCGGAACACGCCGCGCAGTGACGGTTCTGTTTTGCGAAGTTGAACCAGGGCACCAAACTCAAGAAAGAGCGCAAGCGAATACAGGAGTACATCGGCAACGACCAGCTTACTGAAACTTACAAGAGCAAAGAGGGAGTAGAAAACTGCTGACACGATGATGGCCATCCGCGGCGTGCCGTGCACGTCCAGTTTCGCCAGAGCTTTCGGCAGCAAACCATCGCCGGCGAGCACGAACGGAATTCGTGAGTAGCCGAGCAGCAGCGCGTTGAAAAGTGCAAGCGCGCTGACCATTCCGCCAAGTCCGATCCAGATTGCGAGCCATCGGCCGGCATTGCCCGCACTCGAGGCGGCGATCTGCGGCCAACTGCCCTCACTCCACGTAGTCCAATCGCTTGCACCGAGCGTTGCAAGCAATGGAACGAAGTAGCCGAGCGTGACAAACGGCAGGGCGATAGCGAGCGCACGCGGATACGTGCGGGACGGATCTTTTACCTCGCCCTGCACAGTCGACGGATTATCCCAGCCGATGTAATTCCAGAGCGCAATCGAGATACCGAGGGCCAAACCGCCGAGTCCGCGAGCGTGTTCCGAGGCGAACGGTTGCCACGGAACGTGAGTCATCTGCGGCGCACTCGCGATCGACAATGCCAGAAAGCCGAGCATCACAAAACAGCCAGCGATGATTGAAGTGCGGCTCACGTTCACTGAGCCGCGGATGTTAATCCATGTTGCGCCCCAAATAATGGCAAGCGAGATGAGCCATTCCACTCGCGCGTCCAATCCGGGGACGAAGTAGCGCAAATATTGATTGAACAGCACTGGATATATCGCCATGTCCACAAGCGAATACATCCACGTGAGCCAGCCATTTTGAAAAGCCCAGAAGCGCCCGAATGCACGATCGACCCAGCGATAATAACCGCCCTCTTCCGGCAACATACTGGCGAGCTCGCCCACAATGAGCGCTTCCGGCACCGACCATACCAGCGGAACCAATGCCAAAATGAGCAGGCCCAGCCCGGGTCCGACTGAGTGGATCAACGTCTCGGTGGTGTACGGGCCGCCTGAGGTAGAAAAGAAGAGAA
>JBBQRI010000041.1:0-14589 GCA_038214915.1 Chthoniobacterales bacterium | reverse complement strand
AAGGCGTTGTGTAGCGAAGGCGAGATTTCAGTCCGAGTTACTGAGGCAATGCGAAACCTTCGTACGTCTCCGCGACGATATGATCGACCACTGCTTTCATGTCCTGTGTATGTTCCCACACAGTGAGTTGCCGGTCCGCGCCGGTGCCCTCGCGGATGATTCGCTCGATGTGCGCCATTTCTCTCTCGCTGCCGAGTTCCTTCACCTCGGTCGAGACGAAGTCGAGCAGTTCGTTTAACAGGCTCCTTTCGTCTACTTCAGCTTCCCTGCCGAAATCGATCAATTTCCCGTCGATACCATAGCGCGCCGCCCGCCAGCGGTTCTCATCCAGAAGACGCCTCCGATAAATGCGGAAAGTGATGTTTTGGTGAAGCAGTTTGTGCAGTTTTGAAATTACAGCCTGAATAAGCGCCGCGATTGCGAGCGTATCGTCCACGCGCGATTGCGCATCGCACACGCGCACCTCCAGCGTGTCGAAGAACGGATGCAAGCGGATGTCCCACCAGATTTTTTTGGCATTGTCGATGCAACCGGTTTTGACCAGTAGCTTGCAGTAATCCTCATATTCAGAGAGCGACTCGAAGGAATCCGGAATTCCGGTGCGCGGAAAACGTTCGAAGACTTTCAGGCGGTAGCCTTTTAGTCCCGTGTTTTGTCCAACCCAGAAGGGCGAATTGACTGACAGCGCGTAAATGTGCGGTAAAAAATAACGGGCTTGATTCATCACATGAATGGCCGTCTCGCGATTCGGAATGCCGACGTGCACATGCAATCCAAAAATCAGATTGGCGCGCGCCAGCGATTGCATGTCCTTAACAATTTCCTGGTAACGTTCGCCTTCAGTGATGAGTTGATCGCGCCAGTGCGAGAACGGGTGCGTTCCCATCGACGCGATTTTTAGCCCGCTGCGAGCTGCCAATTCCGCTAGTTTCGCACGCAGTGCGGTGACGTGATCGCGCGCACAACCAATGGAATCGCAAATTTCGGTGCCCAGCTCAACGACCGACTGGTGCATCTCCGGTTTGATCTGTTCTTTGAGCGTGATTTTTCCGCCTTCGAGAATTTCGTGAATATGCGAACGCAGCTCGCGCGTCTCGGGGTCGATGATCGCGAACTCCTCTTCGATTCCCAAAGTGAACGTGTGGTCCTTCATGCGATGCCCCGGACGAAAAACATCCGCAGATTTTGCAGATTTACACAGATTATTTGTGAAAAGAATCCGCTCTTGTCTGCAATCTGCGGAAATCTTCGTAATCCGTGGATGAAACTCAGGCGAGTTCGCCCAACGAACTTTGCGTTACCGCGGCTTGCAGGAACTTGCCCCAGCTTAGATTGTCCCGACCAAGAACGTGCTCGCGCGCCTTACGGATGGCCATTTCGGCGACTGCTTCCACCACCCACTCGAAGTTGTCCTGACCGATCCACGCCGCTTCGCAATCAGGGGCGGGATTGCAAAAGTCGATCGCAACCGGCACGCCATCGCGCAGAGCGAATTCCACGGTGTTCAGGTCGTAACCGAGAAATTGATTTAATCGCAGAACGCCCTCCTCGACCTTTTGCAGAATTTGCTTCGGCGCGTGCCACTCCGTTCGGTAACGCAAATGAAAGGGATTCCGTGGCTCGTAGGGCATGATCCGGACGTGACGCTGATCAATCGAGTAGCAGCGGAAATACATATCGAATTTGATTTCCTCCTGCAGCATCATCACCAACTGTTGGGTGTCGTTGTAAGCGCGGAAGAATTCCTCGCGATTATGTAATCGATAGACGTTTTTCCAGCCGCCACCTGCGAACGGTTTGAAAAACGCGGGCCAGCCTACGTAACTAAAAATCCCTTCCCAATCGAGAGGATAGCAGAGATTTTGAAACGATTTGTCGTTTGTATCTGGCGGCGGCTGATTTGATGGAAGCAACACCGTTCGCGGAACAGCGACGCCGATTTTTGTGGCCAGCGCGTTATTGAAGAATTTTTCATCCGCGCTCCACCAAAACGGATTGTTTACCACGGCAGTGCTGGTTAGCGCCGCATTCTTGAGCCAGGCGCGATAGAATGGCACGTCCTGCGAAATCCGATCGATCACCACGTCGTATCCGCATGGTTCGCCCTGAATCACTTTGTCGATCTTCACGAACTCCGCGGCAATGTCTTTGCCGCCGGTTTTCTGATTTACCCGATCGACAAAAGCCGGCGGAAAACTCTGTTCCTGTCCAAAAAGTATTCCGATTTTTTTCATAGGTGCGCTGCTGTCATTTCGAGCGAAGCCGGAGGCGGAGTCGAGAAACCTCTCGAATTTCAGACCTCAGCACGGAATGTCTCGACTTCGCTCGACATGACACAAACCAGTCGGGTCGTGAACTCTCATTGACACCGCGGCTACGAACCTGGTGCACTTCGCGAGAAGCGCAATGAAGCCGTTTTAAGGGCTTTGTCCAGAGAGAGGTGTTTGAATCGACCCGCTCAACCAATAAGATAGGCCATGATCAAGAAATTACTGCACACGCGCTATCGCGTACACGACTTGGAGAAGACCATTTCGTTTTACAAGGACGTCCTCGGCCTCCAAGAAGTTCGTCGCCACACCTCGGGGCGTGGATCACAACTCGTCTTCCTGAAAGCACCAGGTAGCGATGAGGAAATTGAGATATGCAAATTCGACGGGAGCGGCCCGGTTGTCGTCGGCCCCGATCTGACGCATCTCGCATTTGAAGTCGACGATTTGGACAAGTTCGCCAAACACGCCGCGGTAAAAGGCCATCCGTTGTCGGACGGACCACATTCGACGAACGGGGGTAGAATTGCCTTCATTGACGCACCGGAAGGCTACGAGGTCGAACTTATCGAGCGCGGTAAGAAATAATATCTCGCACGCAATCCTGCCGGCCGTTTGCGCCATTCAAAACGCACCTCGCAGAACGACTTGTGACTCTCAAGCGGCCTTCGGGATCGCAAGCCATATGCAGCGCAGGCACTTGCGCAGACAGACGTTTTCTCCATAATTTTCCGAGCATGATTTGGCGCAATCGAATTTGGTTCCTTTGCGCATTGATCCTGGTTTCAGCGTTCAGCGCGCGGGCACAAGACACCGTTGATTCTGATATTGTCCGCCCGAGCGGCGTCAATGGGCCTGTTCGGAAAGCAAAGGCTGTAGCGGAGAAAGATGCGGATGACGACACCGAATCCGCCGCTCCGAAAGCGAAGAAATCCAAGTCGAGTCATGCTCGGTCGCACCGGGCGCGCGCAAAATCGAAAGAAGAGCCGGACACGATTGCCGCGCCTACCGAGTTCACGCCTGACGGCATACCGAAGACCAGCGCGGCTTCAGTGCTCGTCGTGGACGCCAATAGCGGCAGGATTTTGTATGAAAAAAACGCCGATCAGGTACGACAAGCAGCGAGCACGCAAAAGTTGCTGACTGCGCTGATCGTCGCCGAGACGGGGTTTCTCGATCGGCCGGTGACGGTGCAGTCGGTAGATACAATGTGTGACCCGGTGAAGCTCGGAATCAAATCGGGCGAGACTTATCAGCGGATGGATCTTTTACGGGCCTTGCTGGTGAAAAGTCCTAATGACGTTGCACGATGTCTGGCGCGAGACAATGCCGGGAGCATCGAGGCATTTGCCCAAATGATGAATAGACGCGCACTGCAACTCGGAGCTGTGCATTCGCACTTTGTGAATCCGAATGGTTTACCGATCCCGGGACAATATTCGAGCGCCCGCGATCTCTCGCTCATCGCACGCGCTGCTTACGCCAACCCGACCATCCGTTCCATTGTCTGTCTTCCCCAGCTTGTCTTCCGTTATGCGAATGGTCGCACCCGTGAGCTTGAAAACACGAACAAACTTCTTCGACGGCTGCCTTACTGCAACGGCATGAAAACTGGTTATACCGACGGTGCAGGTAAATGCCTGATCGCAAGCGGGACGCGTCCCGGCAAAGATGTAATCGTTGTTGTGCTGGGCGACAGCTCTGGCCGGGTATGGCGTGACGCCTCCGCGCTGCTTTCGTGGGGCCTGTTGATGTAACAGCCGACGACGGGATTCGAACCCGTGACCTACGGTTTACGAAACCGTTGCTCTACCAACTGAGCTACGTCGGCAATCATTTTAATCTGAGGGATTTATAGCCAAACGCGCTTTGGCTCATAACTTGTTGTTGACATGTAGTTGTCGGCATGAGGCCGTTTCGGAATGAAAAAGGCAACAATCGCAGTCCGACCATATCGGCATTCAAAGAAGCACAAGTTTATCGTCGATCTTCGCGCATTCGGCAAGGGACGAATGTTTTTCAAGACGCGAGCGGAAGCCGACGCGGAGGCTATGCGCCAGAAAACGCTTCTCAAACGGCATGCCCGCGAGGCTATCAGCGTACACGCCTCTTTGAAATCGCCCCTTGTGCTCGTGCGTTTCTTCCAAAATCGTGCAGTTCTGCGCAACTCCGCGGAATGCGAAATGGCTCAGAAACTTAGCGCCCGCAACAGTGCGCAAACCGGTAAATGGTGCGCAAAACCTCTTTCTTGAATTACAAATTATAGTGCCGACGCGCTGCGGAAGATCTTTTAGTGAACCCCAGGCCGGTCCAAAACCCAGCCATGCTTGTTCTAAACAGCCGCGCTTGCTTGCTAGCCACGAGGGGCAGCCCATAACGACTAACATCCCCATTCCAAGGAGCAGGAAAGTGCTGCCGCAGTCCTGGTTTGTCGCGCGGTCGATCACTCGCGCGTCCACCACCGCTGAATTTCTTTTGTCGGACCAAATCGTCTCATATCACAATCGCTCCCCGCTAAACGGCGGCTCCGGTTTGACTGGAAAAAGCGGTCGCAAGACCGCGAATGCTTGCGGCGCAAACGCGAGCGCAATGACTATTAGAGACTACTGCACATCTCATGCTCGCCGAACAATACTTTGACAGGAGCTCGGGCACTTGGTGCAGTGGCGCTGCCAGCTTTCGTAATGACACATTGCGTCGATCTTTCCGCTCAAGCTGCCTCAAGACCGGCCATGATTACGGCGTTCAGAAGGATTGTCGCAAGCATGACCTCATTGAGACGACGCCACCGTCGGTTTCGGATCGTATCGAATGCGTCGTACGTTAGTAAAACTGCTTCCCGAGGATCATCGGTCAGTCGAGAAGCAAAGCTGTATACGGCAGGATAATAACGGCCGACCAAAGTATCAAAACGTGTGTATTTCGTTTTGGTCGGCGGCTTTCGTTTTTGATTCGGTCCTTGCGATTGAGCGCGCAGTATAGTGCCGCTCGGGGTGGGTGGTCCTTTCATGTTTTGGGGGTCCTTTCATCTGTCACTTTATAATACGGAAATGGCAGAATGAAGTTTCTGGCCATTTGGCGGCGTCTGGCGAGCGTGGCCAGCTTCGCGAGCCGAGCGATGACAAAACGATCTTTTTTCTGCCCCGCTCCTCGCGCGTGAAGATTTATTGCGAAAGCGTTGCCGACTCGGCTTGTACTCGCGCGCCCGTGAAAACCTTTGAGAAACTCATCAGCCCGATCTGTTTTTTACGTATACGCCCATGACATGCCCACTGCATTTTTGGAGCTACAGGCGGCAATTCATGGTCCACTTGAACTCGGATGAAGTATTGGGAAATAATCGCCGACAATCTCAGCGCACGCGGTTGGAGCTTGGGCTGTGCGTCAGGTGGAACTTGGGGAAGAGCGCTTCGAATTCTTTATTCGCGAGCACTTTCATTTGTCCACGATGGGACTGAGCGAGTGGTCCCGCACGCGTTCTTCTAGGACCAAGAACACAGGAGCCGCAAAGGTAATAGGGCGGCCTTTCAATTGTGTCTTCTCCTTTCAACCACTTCGTGACGACCGCAGCGCAGTGGTCGCAGAATTTTGTTCGCACAAACGTTGCCGCAAACGTTTCGCGAAACTTCGTTCCGCCGTTTCCGTAGAACAAACTTGGTAGAGGAGTGTTTCCTTCCCGCGCGGCGCTTCAGCTTGGAGCCTAGCCCGCGCGTCAGGAGGCACGAAAGGCCCTACCACGGATGCCGGGGGAGGGGTGAAATGCTGGACGCGCTTCTCCGGACGCAACACGACAGATTGGCTCGCAAGGTCCGGCAGTAGTTTACCGTGACTTGGCCGCATCATGAAACGAAAGAAGATCGAGACGCACAAGATCGGGCTGGTCGGCCAAGCGCCGTCGCGACGCGGCGATCCGCGCAAACCACTCGCCGGCCCGAACGGCCAGAAGATCGCGCGGCTCGCCGGAATGAGTTACGACGAGCTGATCGCGTGTCGCCGGAGGCACCTAAACACGCACTACAGCGGGAAGCGTGGCAAAGGCGACGCGTTCGACCACGCGAAAGGCACTGTCAAAGCCGCCGACCTCCTATTGGACTGGCGCGTCGAGCGCATCGTCCTGCTCGGTAAGAACGTCGCTCGCTGCTTCGGCTTCCGCGACTTGCCTTTTCTGGCAGAGATAAGCATTTATGGACGCCGCTTCTTGATCTTTCCGCATCCTTCTGGCACCAATCGGTGGTGGAACGAGCGACGAAACGAACGACGCGCTCGCCAACTTCTGCAGCGGTTCCTACGGGGCGAGATGGTTCCCCTTGGATTCCGAAAGGGTAGACCGTCGCCGAGTGGCCAGTTCCATTAAAAGCGGCTGGCCGAGGTCCCGGGTGCAAAAGCGATGCATTCCAAAAATGCTGAGATTCTAGGTTGCCATGCAGTCTTTTCTGAACATGAAAGTTTAAGAATTTGCGGGCCGACAGAGTGAGTTTCCGAGCGAACGCGACAGGACGCGGCTTAAAAAAATTCGCCAGTCACTCGTTAGTATTAGGTAGCACTTCTCACGCTCTTTGAGCCTTTCCGTCATTTCCGTTGCGCCTTACGCGAGGCTGTTGACTCCATGTTGACGTTATAAGCGTCTGAAATGGTCGTTTTTGTTCGCAAGCGTTCCCTTATGTGTAGAGGCAAGTTATTGGTTCCCAGATACTAACAACGGTTTACGAAACCGTTGCTCTACCAGCTGAGCTACGTCGGCGGGAAGCAGGCAAAACAATTGCATCCAGCGGCGGTTCACACAAGCGCGCTGCCGTAGCCGCCTCCCTGTGCGAAGCGATAGAGAACACAGACGCGGCTATAGAGGCAGCACGAATGTCTCGCCAATTTCCCGAAGCGCAATGCGCTCGGGAGTTTTACTTAGCGCGACTTCGAAGCGCTCGATCGGTTCTCGGAAGGGCTCAAGGCTGAGTCGGAACGTCTGATGGTGCACCGGCGCAATAAAGCGAGCGCCTGCGGCATTCGCCATCTGGACTGCCTGCTCAGGCGTGCTGTGTGATTGGATCCACGGATTGTACGCGCTGACAGGCATGATTGCGACGTCGATTGGGCCGTGTCGCCGCAGCGCTGCGAAGCTTTCGGTCATTGCGGTGTCGCCGGCGAAAATAATTCGGCGTCCCCTTCGTTCGATTAAGTATCCGTTGTACCCGCGGTGTGTGTCCGTCTGTGTGCGCGCCCCCCAGTGTTTCACGGGAAATGCGGTGATTACCATCTCGCTCGCAGCAGCGCTGAAGGTCTTGCTTTCATTCCAATCAAGTTCCGTGATGTTGGAAAGGCGGGTTCGTTTTAATAAATCGCTCGTGCCGCGCGCGGTGATCACGCGCGTCGTCTCATAAACACAACTGAGTGTTCGCAGATCAAGATGATCAAAGTGAGCATGCGACAGAAGGATTAGATCGATATGCGGCAGGTCATCAAACCGGAGCGCGGGCGCGGTCAGTCGTTTCGGACCGATGGTGATGCCTGGCAAACGAATTCCGACCCGTGCAAAGAGCACAGGGTCGGTAAGAATTGTGACACCGAAAAAATTAATAAGCACCGTGGAGTGCCCTAGCCATGCAAGTGTCACTTGCGTATCACTCCATTTCCACGGCTCGGGTTTCGCAAAGGCTGGGGCGATTGGCCGCCAGCTTTCAACCGTCCATTCACGAAACAGATGCCCGAGCCAGCGCCGCACTCGCGAACTGCGCGGCCTTGGTTGTTCGGGTGCTTTCATGCGAAAGCGTAACACAGTCATCTTCGCGGCAGGGTCAGCAGGCTGGGAAACCTGCACGACGAAACAGGCAGGATGCCTGAACTACGTCCCTACGGCTTGCCAAACAATCCTTTGACCGCCTTCCAGAGCGTTCGAGCTGGTTTGGGCGGGCAGGCGCGGGCGACGAGGACGGGCACATTCGCACGGTTCAAAATGTCCCGCGTTAAATCGCCCATGATGTAGTGTCGAAGCAGGCCGCGCGCCTGCGATGTGCCTGTCACAATCAAATCGTAATTGCCGGCCCGGACTTCTTCGAAAACCTGATCGGTCACGATGCCATGTCTGAGATGCACTTCAGCAGAGACGCCCAGCCGGTCGAGTTCTCGTTTTTGACGGCGCAAATTGGTCCCGAGCTCGGAGTTTGATTGGAGTAACTGATCAACATTTTCTTCCATTCGTACGAGATCGGGGAACATCGCGGGCGGCTCAGCCATTACGTGCAGCAAAGTCACCGATGCGCCTACGGCGGCGGCGAGCTTGCCAGTAAATTGCACCGCTTGCTCGATGAATTCTTTTCCGCCTGTGCAAACTACGAAGCGCTTCAATTCTTTGCGTTCGCCGATCGCCACCAGCACGGGAGGCTGAATGGCCTTGATGACTTCGTAAGTTCTCTTTGATCGCCAGTAATGTCCTACCGCGCCCGCCCAGCGCGCGCCGATAACGACGAGATCGTATTTGCTGTTCGAGGTTTGCTGGACGATCTGCAAGACCGGTTCACCGAACTGGACGACGATCTCCGGCAATACGCCGCGTCGCTGGAGCGATTGCGCCTGCGTAAAAAGCGCGTCGCGCAGGGGCTGTTCGTCTTCAGATCTTTCTGCGATTCCCAAAAGCGTGGTCTCGGCTGTGAGCGGTCCGGCCAGCAATCCGCCGAGGTCGATTGCGGTTTGAGCTGAGGATGTGCCGTCACTGCAAATCAAAATTTTCATGGCTAGAGCTTTTGGCCGGTCACGAGCGTATAGATCACGATCGCCGCGCCGATCAACGGCAGCGGCACAAAAGCCAGGCGGATCTTCGGACCGGCAAAATATTGCGTAGCGACCACGCCGATCTGCGCCCCGATCACTGCGCCGGTGTGCATGACGAGCGCAATCAGAATATCTACGTTCCCCTTGATGGCGTGAGTAAGCGTTCCGTAACTCGCTGAAATCACGATCTCAAAAAGGTCCGTTCCGACGGCGAGGTGAGTGGGAACGCCAAGCACGTAAACCATCGATGGCATTCGGATATAGCCTGCGCCGCCGCCCAAAAAACCGCTGAAAAATCCGCCGACAAGGGCGACCGCCAGTATGGTCCAGAGAGAGATTTGTATCCCTGAGGTAGGCAGACTGATCATCGGCCAAATTTGCATTCGCTGAATCTTTTTTGTGACCGGTCCAAATGCGGAGTGATCCACTTTTGATTCCGCAGCTTTTTTATCGGAAACGGTTCGACGCGATCGGCCCTTGTGTAACTTCAATGTTGCGTAGCTCTCCCAGAGCATGAAGATCGAAATGCCGACATACACAACAATGGCGACCCAGCTGACGACGGCGTTAACGTTGCCTGCGCGCTTGAGTACTTGGATCAGTTGCGCGCCGCCTTCGGCGCCGCCGATGGTGCCGAAGGCCATGACCATCCCGAGCTTAAAATCGACATTGCCCAGAGTACGGTGCTGCCTGGCCGCAACGATCGATTTCCCGACAATGTGCGCCAGATCTGTTCCTACAGCGTAATTCCAATCCACTCCCATCAGGCGCAGCGCCGGACCGGCGATGAAACTTCCGCCCACTCCAAAGAAGCCGCCCAAAATTCCAATCAGAAAACCGACAACAACGAGATAAAGCGGGTTGATGTGTGAATTGGAGATCGGGAAAAACATGGCTTATCTCCAACGGCCGCGAAGAATCCGGAGCAACAGGCTTGTTACTGCATCCAAAACAACGGCTTGACCAACAATCAGCGAGAGGGCGACCACCGCGTAAAGGACGCGATGCTGCATTTCGAGCCGATACAGCCAGTTGCCCAAAAGATGCAGGACCAGGAAGAAATAAGCGGCAACAAGAACCGCATAGATCGCCAACTCGGCTGCGAACACGCGCACGCTTTTGGCACTGTCCTTTTTCATGAAGTGAGCATTGAAGGGTTAAAGCGTTATCGCATTAGTGCCAGTGAATCGCTCAGCTCTCGTAAATAATCGGCCATCATGCTCTTTGCGCTTGAACGGTTCAACGCTGTTGATGTTTGAGGAGATACGTGCCAGCGGCGCGTTGCGGTTGCGTCTGAACCAAACAGCGGGCACATTATTGCGCTAGGATCCCTTCTTCCTAGCGTTCCACTTTACCTTTAGGGAAAACATGGCCGACTCAGCGAACAAATACCCCGAGAATGTACTGGGCAAATTCTACGTCGATGATCAATGCATCGACTGCGATTTGTGCCGCGAAACGGCCCCTGCCAATTTCAAACGAAACGATGACGGCGGGCACTCCTACGTGTACAAGCAGCCGGAGACGCCGGACGAAGAAGGTCTCTGCAAAGAAGCGATGGAAGGCTGCCCTGTCGAAGCGATCGGCAACGACGGAACGGCGCCAGTCTGTAGCGGCGGTCTCTGACCGTCGAATCCAATGGGTAAGCAACGCAGCCGGCGCTCAGACAGCGTCGCTACAGTTCCGGTCGCACTCACGGTCGCCGGTTCGGATTGTAGCGCTGGTGCCGGTATTCAGGCCGACTTGAAAACTTTTACCGCTCTTGGCGTTTATGGATTGACCGCTGTGACCTGCATCGTCGCGGAAGTTCCTGGGAAAGTTTCGCGAATCGAACCGGTAACTGCGAGAATGGTTCGCGAGCAACTTGAAGTGCTGCTCAAAAATTTCCGAGTAGGCGCGATCAAGACCGGTCTGCTCTGCTCGGCGGAGATCGTTTGCGCTGTTGCGCAGACCATTCAATCCGGCGGAAAAAAAACGGCGCGATCCATCCCATTCGTAGCCGATCCGGTAATGATTGCGACGAGTGGCGACAACCTCGTCGAGCCCGAAGCTGTTGAAGCTTACAAAAACAAACTGTTTCCGCTCGCGACGCTTATCACGCCGAATCTCGACGAAGCAGCCTTATTGCTCGACACCACGATTATTGACCGGAAACAAAGGGAGAGTGCTGCAAAAGCTCTCGCGAAGAAATATCGCGCCTCGATCCTGTTGAAAGGCGGCCATCTTCGCGGCGACAACGCGATCGATTTACTTTTTCACCAGGGCGAATTGACAGAGTTCTCGGCCCCGTTTGTGCGCGGCGTCGAAACACATGGCACCGGCTGCACGTATTCGGCAGCAATCACTGCGGGTCTGGCGTCCGGCTTCTCGTTAGAACAGGCAATCAAGCGCGCAAAAAAATTTGTCACCGAATCAATCGCGCTGCATTTGCGCTGGAAACGTGGTTCTACCGAAATCGACGCGCTGAACCATTCGATCTGACTTCCGGGAGGGCGCTTTTTTAAGAGGACTTCGGCGCCTGGAAACCGCCGCTCCCTCAGCGGATCACGGTTTTTCCTCCCAGCGCTTTAATTGCAGGGCTTCGAGCGCAGCTGCAGTTTCCGCCTGTTTCTTGCTCAGGCCGGTCCCGTGGCCAAGAACAATTCCTTCCCAAACAACTTGTGAGACAAAAGTTTTTTCGTGCTCAGGTCCGCTTTGTGAAACCAGTTCGTAAACAGGACTGTGCGGCGAGTTGCTTTGCAACAGCTCCTGAAGATCGCCCTTCGGATTGAAGTCCACCGGCTCTTCCGCCAGTTTTGCAAGATCGGCGCGAGTCTGTGTCAGAATGAAATTTTTGGAAACCTCGAGACCGCCATCGAGGTAAAGCGCGCCGATGAGCGCTTCGAACGCGTCGGCCAATGTGGACGTACGCTCCCGGCCGCCGCTGGCTTCTTCCCCACGCCCCATCAAAATGTAACCGCCCAGATCAAGAGCAGCAGCATGCGTCCTCAACGCATCGCGAGAAACCAGTCGTGAACGCAATTTCGTGAGTTGTCCTTCCGCTTCGACTTGGAAATGGTTGAACAAATATTCAGTGATGACGAGTTGGAGCACCGCATCGCCGAGAAACTCCAAACGCTGATAATCAAAGTGATAACGCTGCGCTTCGTGTCCCAGGCTCGGGTGTGTTAGCGCTTCGGCCAACAAAAGCGAGTTGCGAAACTTATAGCCGATACATTCCTCGAGCGGCGTCACATCTCTGATTCTGAGCAAAATCGAAGAATCTCGTCAACTGTATAAACCCAACACCTAAGCGAACGGCTTTTGATACAGACTTCCTATAAACAAACGCAAAACGCCGTGAGCGGCGTTTATCGTTTTTGATAAACTTCCAGCGAGGTGACTACGTCCAGCGCACGCTGTAAAACTGGATCGTGAGGCGGCGGTTTTTCCGTCGCACGGCCGCGGCGCTGCTGCGCCGCTTCGGCGGCTTCTAACTCGGGATTTGTGCCGGCTAACAGCGCAGCTTCACTCATGTGCGGTCGCCCCGTCTCGTAAATGAACGGTCCCATTCCCTTGTCGCTGTTCGACTGAAAAATCTGTCGCTTCTCGGACAATGACATTTCGACGGGCAAATCTGGTTTCACGCCTTCGGGAAATAGTGACCGACCCTCGGGCGAGACCATTTCAGCCACGGCGAGCCGCACACTTTTGCCATTGGGCAATGGCAAGTCTGAGTATTCGGCGGCACGGCCTGCAGTTGGTTGGCCGATAACGAGTGCCTTGTTGTAGAACCGCAATGCAGCAGCAATCGCTTCGGCAACGCCACTCGTGTCGCTGTCTGCGAGCACCATTAGCAGGCCGCGAAATGCCGGCTCACGATCGGAACTAAACACCCGGTCTTGGCGTCCTATCGGTTTGCGCACCGTAAAGATCGGTTTGCCCTTCGGACAAAACCGCTTCGCGAATTCCGTGGCCAACGACAAATCACTCGTCGTGGAACTGGCGCGAAGATCCACAATGAGGTCATTCACCTTTTTTGCAGCGAAACCGCTCAGAGCCTTGTCAAGTGCCTGAAGGTTGGCGTTGTTCAATGTCCCCAGTCGCACGTAGCCGGTGCGTCCCGCAATCAGCTCACTGTAGAACACGCCTGGGGTTGCGGGGGGAACGCTTTCTTTGCTTGCCAAAAGCGTAATCTCACGCGGCAGCCGCTCCAACAAACCCTCAACAGTTGCGCGACTCAACTCTGTGTCGGTGATCGCGTCCGGGTTGGTGAAATTAGCCTTGAGCAATGTGATGAACGCCTGCAGATCGGCTGGGCCTAACGAGTCAACCAACTCTTCCACCGTGGGCGTAGCCGATGGGGAAGGCGTTTCCTGTGCAGGCAATTTCGGTCCGGTCTGCGGCGCTGATGTCGGCGCCGGCGATTGGGCGGCCAGATTCGCACCCAGGACAGCGATAACAAATGTCGCCAGTAAAAATCTAGAGATCACAATAATTCGGTCATGTTAGCCGCAACAGCATTCAGAGCAATGTCGCGCCGATAATGACAGTTCTCGAAATGAATACGCGATATGGCATCATATGCGCGTGCCCGCGCCGCTTCGAGACTTGACCCGAGTGCAGTGACGGCGAGCACGCGGCCGCCGGCAGTCTTTACCTCGCTGCCCTCGCGTTTAGTTCCGGCGTGGAAAACCTGCACATCCTCGAGTTTGGCTGCCTGGTCGAGACCTGAAATTGATTTTCCACTTTCGTATTTGCCAGGGTACCCACCAGAAGCCAGCACAACCGTAACCGCAGCGCGCGTATCCCATTCAATCGCGCATCGCTCGATTTTTCCATCAATCGTTGCCTCCAACAGTGGCAACAGGTCTGACTTCATTCGTGGTAGAAGCACCTGCGTCTCCGGATCGCCGAAGCGGCAATTAAACTCCAGCACGCGCGGCCCATCGCTGGTAATGATCAAGCCCGGATAAAGAAGTCCTCGAAACGTGACGCCTTCCTCAATAAGACCACCCAGCAGCGGCTTCATGATTTCGGTATGAAATTGCGATTGCAATTTGCTTTTCCAATTGTTGGCGGGACTGAATGCGCCCATCCCGCCCGTGTTCGGACCTTGATCGCCTTCCAGCGCGCGCTTGTGATCGCGCGCCGATTCCAGCAGAAGATAATTTTTTCCGTCGACCAAGGCATGCAGCGAACATTCCGTGCCGTGCAAAAACTCCTCGATAATAATCCGCCGGCCAGCGTCGCCGAAACGGGCTTGATTCATCATGTCGTCGATCGTGGATCTTGCCGCGGCAGCATCGGCGGCGATGACAACGCCTTTGCCCAGCGCAAGCCCATCCGCCTTGATCACGATCGGAAACCTCAAGCGCTCGCAGTAATGAAGCGCTTCGCTGCTATTGGAAAATGCGCGTGCTTCCGCGGTGGGAATTTTCTGCGTGCGCATCAATTCTTTTGCAAAGATTTTCGATGACTCAATCCGCGCTGCTGATTTGTCTGGACCAAACGCGCGCAATTTCTCGCTCGTGAATAGATCGACGATTCCAGCAGCAAGAGGATCATCCGGGCCGAC
>JBBQRI010000040.1:0-14803 GCA_038214915.1 Chthoniobacterales bacterium | reverse complement strand
ATGCACATCATCACGTTGGTGTGATAGATCGGCTGGCCATTCGAGTCGATGCTGGTGAAAGTGACCGGCTCATAAGTGAAATCATCGGCAAAGCGTTGGATCACCTTCGGGTTGGAGCGATTTGAGAGCGAGACGTACGCAATTTTGTTCAGATGATCGAATACAAGACTGCCTGTGCCTTCCAGGCAGCAACCGTCATCCTCGAACGGCGAGTAATCGATCACCTCGGTGACCCGATAGTAGTTGAGTAGTTCCTCGATGATGTCCTGCCGACGCTCGCGTCGCCGCAGGGCTGAATACATCGGGAAAAGGGCAACACGCCCATCATGATGCGTCGAGATCCAGTTGTTGGGGAAAACCGCGTCTGGTTTTTCCGGATCAGCTGTGTCTTCAAAGACATGCACGTTTACTCCGGCGGCGCGCAGCGTCTGCACAGCCGCGTCGAATTCCTTTCTCGCCATCAGCGTCAACGCATCTGAATCGCGATCGGCGTCACGTTGAAACGCATTGTCTGCCGCCGTTTCCGGATTCGGATAAAACCGGCCCGGGCGAATCATCAGCACCGAATTGGTGCTTTGAGTGTGCGCGGGACTTTGCGTCATTGAGGAGGTTCTCCGCTGCGCTCCGCCAGGAGGGCAACGTTCATCACACCAAGTCCACAAAGGACGCAGAGGACCAAATAGTAAGAGCTGAAGCTGATTTTCGTTGTGTCCGTTGTGATCGTGGTGTGAGGCGATTTAGTCGCCGAAGGAAATGTCGACATCGCGCGCGGTTTGCACCAGCTCGCCGTTAGGCGGGACAAGCTTTAGGCGATTGACTGCTTCGGCGATAGGCACGTGACGCACCTGGTAGTTTTGGTAACTCACCATTGACCCGAAATGCCCTTCGTTCGCTAACTGGACGGCTTTAACTCCGAAACGTGTCGCAAGAATGCGGTCCAAAGTCGTGGGGGCGCCGCCACGCTGGAGGTGACCGAGTACGCAACAACGCGTTTCTTTACCCGTGCGTTTCGCGATTTCGCGCGCGACAATTTCAGCGATACCACCAAGCCGAAACTCGCCACCTTCCACGTCGCGTTTCACTTGTTCGCCGTGTTTCAGTCTCGCGCCTTCCGCAGCGACAACCACAGTTCCGAGGTAACCGGCCGCTTCACGCGAATTGACCACGCTCGCGATCTTGTCGTTATCGAACGGGATTTCGGGAATCAAAATGATATCGGCGCCACCGGCGATACCGCCTTGCAACGCGATCCATCCCGCGTGGCGTCCCATCACTTCGACGACAATGACCCGCCGATGGCTAGTCGCTGTAGTGTGAAGTCGATCCAACGCATCCACCACGACGTTAACGGCAGAATCGAAACCGAACGTGACCGCCGTCGCTTCGAGATCGTTGTCGATCGTCTTCGGTACTCCGATGCAGTTGATGCCAGATTCCTGCAACTGTTGCGCAGTCACCAGCGACCCGTCGCCGCCAACAATGATCAACGCTTGCACGCCGAGGTCCTCCAGGATCTTCCTGGCGTCTGCAATGCTCTTTGCCGGAACGATTGTCCGATCGCCCGCGCCGACTTTTGCAACGAAATGGCCGCGATTGGTGGTACCAAGAATTGTGCCGCCCAGCGCCATGATTCCGTTCACAGCCTGCCGATCGAGAATGACGTGATTGCCAGGCGGCAGCAGGCCTTCAAAGCCATCGCGAAAACCAACCACTTCCCAGCCAAGCTTGTCCGCTGCCAGCACTACGGCGCGCAGAACCGCATTAAGCCCCGGACAATCGCCACCGCTGGTCAAAATACCAATGCGCGGTTTCATTTTCGCAGAAGCGAAACTAGAGGATTTTTTTTGGATCAGCCGTCCGCCCCGCAGCTGCCCATTGATCGTACACCTGCCAGCCGCGTTGCATCAACGCTGCGCCTTCTCCGAACCGGTTAGTGCTACCCAGGAGCACCACCATTAGGTGGCGGGGATAAACCGTCTCCATCTGGCCATTGCGAACAACTTCCGATTCACGATTTGCATACAGAATCAAACAGTCGCCAGCACGCGATGAGCGGCCTGTCTTCACTCCGTCGATGCCGTTCTTGCCGAGGAGCTCGTTCGTGTTGCGAAGGACGTAATTGAGCTGATGACCTTGGCGATTGAATGAAATCTGGCGTTCCCTTTGCGACACATAAAAACGGAAGCCCGGCTTGTTCATCGCGTATCGCGTGAGACGCGCCATGTCTTCCGCCGTGGAATAAGGCAGCGGCTTCACTTTCCAATCGATGCCGTGGGGATTGACAAAACGCGTGCGCTCCATCTTCAACTGTTTCGCCAGCGCATTCATCTGAGCAATGAACATGTCTGCCGGTGTCAATTTTGCACCCGTTTCAACTGATCCCAACTGCGAACCGACGTGGTAAGCGAGCGTGTAAGCCGCGATATTGTCAGATTGCACAAGCGCTGCATAAAGGAGGTCGCGCAACGTGACGCTGTCACCCGGTTGAAAGCCAATGTTGTTTTCCGTTGTCCCTTGAAAAGCCCCCGGCGGAATGGTCACCGCTCCATTGAGATCGCCGGATTTCTTTTCTGACCAATCCAACACCACGCATGCCGTAGCAATCTTTGTCAGGCTACCGACTTGCAGCTTTTTTCTCGGTTCCTGTTCTTCCAAAATGTAGCCGGTTTGCGCGTCGGCAATAAGGTATGCCTGCGCGGCTACCGCCGAACGAACAACAGAGGCGCTCGCAAGAAATGCGAGGAAAACGATCAGAAATCGACGTGGTGAATGCATAAGATCCCCGGAACGGCAGCACATTAATCGGCGCATTCTGATTCGCAAACGCTTCCCATACGTTCCACCGTCAACCGCTTTTCTGCGGCGTCCGCGCTCGGCTAATCAGGAGGCGCATGAGAAAATAAACAATGATTGCGGAGGGAACGGCCAGGAAGAGCGAACCAATAAAAGCAGGCCAGAATGTGGGCCAAACGACCCGCGAAAATACGTGCCAGTGCATGTAATCGCTCAAACCAAACTGGCGAAAATGCACGCGTTGAGCCACCGGACGCTGAAGGCTCCAGCACCCGAGATGGTATTCGGCGACATAGATTGCCGGCATTGCCCAGATCAGAACATCGTGCAGCGTTACCGCAATCGCCGCAGCGACCTTATTGCAGCGGAAAACCCACGCTACGGCAATCGACAGCAATGTCTTTAGCGGATACAGCGGAGTGAACCCGAAAAAAATTCCGATCGCGGACCCCAAAGCTATCGAGTGCGGCGTGTCGGCGATCGCCATCAACGTCATGTGATGCGCAGCCAACCAGCGCTTCATTCGCGCGAGCGGCTTCGGCAGACGCGATTCATAAACGGGCTCGCCTGGCTGCTGTGCTTTCTGTGGTTTCAACGTCACCCAATTTGGCAGAAAACGCCGAAGACCCAACGTGGAACGCCAAACATCGAATTACAGAATCGCGCGCCTCGGTGCGAACTGCACTGCTGCGCTTGGTTCGGCGTTGAGCGTTGGACCTTTTCTTTGCGAGTTAGAACAACTCCAGCGTCTCCGCCGGTGCATTGACGATTTGTCCGAGCGCCTTGCGCAGGCGAAGCGCCGCGCGCGGCGCGTAATCGAGATTGTTGTTGTTGAAAATCACATGCAGCTCGCGCGCTTCCTTTGCGAGTTTTCTGCTGCGCTCCGCGACCTCCTCAATTTCCTTCTCGCTGTAATTGTAGTCGAAACGCGCCGCTACGGTTTTGCCCGTGATGTAAGCCTTTGCGTTGCGCCCATGCAAGCGCAGGTATGCAACCTTTGAGTTTGTTACATCGTCCACATCCGATCGCATTACTGTGAAATGTTCCGATGGAGGCGCGTCCACGTTCACAAAAATCGTGCCGTGCTTCCGCACAAAATCAATTGTCGATTGCAGTTGATCGCCGATTGCCCAATTTCGGTTTCGAAACTCAATCGCCAATTCGTAGCCGTTCAGCATCCCGATCAGCGGTTCGAGCTCGTTCAACTCGTGTTTCCGTGGCGAAAACGCCGGCGAAAGTTGCAGAAGCAGCACGCCCATTTTTTCTGCACTACGAAAGATTGCCATCGCGCGCAGAAAAGCGTTCAGCAGCGCCTCCTGTATGTCTTGCGTCGGTTTAACCTTCCCTTTCGCGTCCGTCTCCGCACGGCTTTGTAAATCCGGAGGCAACAGCTTTGCCGGTGTCGAGTGAAATGAAAACAGCTGGTGCAATTTTACGTCGAACGTGAAATCATCCGGCGTCGCGGCGCACCAGCGCTCCACCATTCTCGGTTCCGGCGCCGAATAGAACGTCGAGTTTACCTCGACCAAATCGAAATGCTGCGCATACCAGGGCAATCGGTCGCCCGCCGGAAGTTTCTTCGGATACCAACGCTCCACAAAACCCGGGTCCGACCAACTGGCCGTGCCAACAAGAATTTTCCCGCTCACATCTCAACGAAGTCGCGATGCGGGGAAAGACAAATACGTTTCGTGCAACTGGCACCGTTTTTCGATTTGCGGAAAGTTGACGTCCCAAGTATTCTCATCGCGCGGGGTGGAGCAGCCTGGTAGCTCGTCAGGCTCATAACCTGAAGGTCGCTGGTTCAAATCCAGCCCCCGCAACCAATTTCTTAGAGGAATGCTGCGCGAGCAGCTTTTCTTTTGTACCAAAGCGGCGCTTGCCCTGCACGAATGGCGAAGCAAGAGTATGCTCCGCGTCACCTAAGCGATCCAGCGTAGCTCAGTGGTAGAGTCCCGACGCGGTCGGGATTAACCAATTGGAGGTTGCTTCGAGAGAACCACTGCGCAAACGTATCCACCTGTTAATTTTTACTCCAGCGATCCAGAGTAGCTCAGTGGTAGAGCGGTCGGCTGTTAACCGATTGGTCGTAGGTTCGAATCCTACCTCTGGAGCCACTTTCCATGTTCTGGGTATACGTGCTTCAAAATCCTGTTGGCCGCTTCTACGTCGGCCATACGGACAATCTCAGAAATCGGGTTGCCAGCCATAATCGCACCGACAAGATCATTGGGAAATTCACGCGGAAAAACGGACCGTGGACATTGGTGTGGTCTGGAGAGCATCCAGATCGCTCAAGTGCAATGCGACTCGAGCGCGAGATCAAATCGTGGAAATCCGCGCGCATGATACGAGAACGCCTGCTAAACGTAAAGACGTAGTTCAGTGGTGGAGTCCCGACGCAGTCGGGATTAACCGATTGGTCGTAGGTTCGAATCCTACCGCTGGAGCCATTGTACATGTTCTGGGTATACGTGCTTCAAAATCCCGTTGGTCGGTTCTACGTTGGTCACACTGACAATCTTGAAGATCGAGTCACGAGTCATAATCGAACCGACAAAATCATCGGAAAGTTCACGCGGAAAACGGCCCCTGGATATTGATCTGGTCGGAAGAACATCCAGATCGCTCAAGCGGTATGCGACGCGAGCGCGAAATAAAATCGTGGAAATGTGCGCGCCTGATCCGAGAGCGACTACTGAAGCAACACGTAAGCTCAGTGGTAGAGTCCCGACGCCGTCGGGATTAACCGATTGGTCGTAGTTCGAATCCTACCGCTGGAGCCAAAATTTTTGGAAATTCGGCGCGCTTTTTGTGAAACTTTATTCAGTTTCGCGCGTTATCAGTTAGTAAAAGGAACCATCTCCAGAACCAAAACACTACTTTAACACCAAAGTTTTTTGACCCGCGCCTATGAAAATACTCGCGAGCCGAATTTCGAAAGAATTAACGAAAGCCAAGCATTGTGCCGTCTACGAACCCGACTTGTCGCGTGTCTGGCCGGATGATGGCAACCCGCGCGAAGCGCAGATCGCTTCTTTCGCCAAAATGAATGGCTGGCGGCTTCGCTACTACAAGGACGGATTCTGCGCAATCTTCGACAAAAGACCCTATGGTTGACTGAGCGATTCGGTTTTTTGTCGTACATCGATGACGGCTTAGGTTTCGTGTCGTTTGGCACCTCCACATTAGTCCCCAGATGCTGGTCGGGACAGACGCATTCGCCGTGTCAGCAACGATATTTAAGCACCATGAAAGTGTTGTTTTCAGTATGTCTCGCGCTGGGGGTTTGCGTTGGCAGCGTTCAAGCTGGACCTGTCCGCACCGCGAGGTGGCGAAAAGTACGGCGATTACCGCGAAGAACGTCGCGCACAGTGTGGTCAAGGGCACAAGGAGGGCCGCGCACACGGTGGTCTACACGTTCACGCCATAGTCGCGAAGCCGGTGTTCGAGACTCCGAAAGTGCTTTTGCCGCCATCATGCGACTGTCGATGAGATGAAGTGCGATTAGACGAGATACACAGTTTCGAACACAAACTGTTTGAAACTGTCGAATCGGGTTTCGTCTTTTCATTTTTAGGGGAATGATCGCGCAATCGCTCTTGGGCCGTACAATACTTCCAACGCGGGCTCGTGAGGTTGGCATCCGCATTTTCGCGATTCTTTTCATTTTCACGCTTTTTCTGGGTGGCGTTCAGCTCCGCCGCTGGACCGGGCAAAACACGCGGCATGTCCGTTATCAGCACGACATCGTCAACGCTTTCTACTGGGGACAAGAGACCCTGAAAGAAGCGCGCCGCTTATCGCCAGGCGACGCGTCTGCCAATGGGTGGACGGGATTGTTCCGTGGATATCTGGCGCTCTACGATCGGGTAAAAGAAAAGGCGTACAAGAAGGATTACGGCCTCGATTATCCGCCGCTGCGACTCCTGACCATGGCCATCTGGAGCAAACAAGTGCGCGATGGATTTCCGTGGGTCGACAACGAACATCCGAAACTTGTTAACCCCCTATTGAAAATTAACCTTGTCTGCGAACTGGTTTCCGCCGCAGCGATTTTCTTCCTGGTTCGCTTATGTGTGCGGCGCTCATTACACGCGCACTCAACCTGGCCGGCTTGGTTATCGCGGGAACATCGCGCCTCAATCTGCGGGCTCGCCGCGGCCAGCGTGGCGTGGCTCGAGCCATCCATGATCCTCGATGCACACGGGTGGCCACAGTGGGACGTCTGGATCCTGCCGTTCTATCTCTTCGCTGCGCTCGCCGCTTTGAAAAATCGCTGGTTCTGGTGCGGATGTTTGCTGGCGTTGGGCGCAATGCTCAAAGGACAGCTGTTGTTCGTGGCACCGGTTTTTGTCCTTTGGCCATTGTGGCAAAAAAGATGGATGAGCGCGCTGCGCGTGCTAGCCGGGTTCACAGCAACCGCGGCGCTGGTAGTTTCACCATGGCTTCTGCGAACTCCCGGGGCTTGGATCGCATTCGCTGTTGTAGCTGGTGCCAGTCTTTTGGTCGCCATGCGATACAAGTTGCCGCATAAAGGCGCGTGGATCGCCGGAATTCTCGGATGCGCCGCGTTTGTAATCGGCGCATTCACCGGCGGCAGCTTCGCGTGGTTTGAGATCGGTTTTCTCTATGGGACCAAGCATTATCCGTATCTTTTCATCAGCTCGTGTTACAATCTTGCATCTCTACTCGCCGCGGCTGGTTGGTCTCTAAAAGATAACTTGCTGTCAGCTCATGTCGGGTCGGTTCACTTTCATCTCACGCTGCAATGGGCGTTGCGTCTGTTTTTCCTGGTCGCAGTAGCGTTGTGTGCCTGCGGCGCAGCGCGGCATCTGCGAAATCGCGATCCACGCGTGCTGATTGCGATAACTGCACCGTGGTTGCTGATGTTCGCGCTGCTCGGTCAAATGCATGAGCGCTACCTCGTTTGGGGCGCGGTGGTCAGCGCTGTCGCGCTAGGCGTCAGCATCCGTTTGAGCATTATTCATTTCATCATTTCAGCTGCGAGCATGGCGATGATCGTCCACGTGATGTTGGTCGACAAGAAGCTCGATGCGACGTTGCGCGCGATTGACGTATTGCACAGCATTCGGCCGTACGCATCGGTCGTGATGCTTGTTTGTGTGGCTCTTTACTTCTGGGATGCGCTCGGTTGGCGGATTCCTGCGTTTCGACGTGGAGCAGTTAAAACGGCCACGTCATCTTCGCTCTCGCTCGGACCAGAGCCGGAGGAAGCCTGAATCTGTGCCAGCCCATTGTCGCGATCCCAGCGATCGCGAATCTGATTGGCTGGAATGAATTGACGCCGGCTTCGGCACACTTTAGCTAAGACTCGTTATGCCCAAGTACGTGATCGAAAGAGAAATTTCCGGTGCCGGAAAACTGTCGCGCGAACAGCTCCAAGCTATCTCGCAGAAATCCTGCGGAGTGCTTAGCAATCTTGGACCACAGATTCAATGGGTCGAAAGCTATGTGATGGACGATCGGGTTTATTGCGTTTACATCGCGGCCAACGAGGAACTGATTCGCGAACACGCCCGGCAGGGCGGTTTTCCCGCGAACCGGGTTTCCGAGGTCCGCGCGATTATCGATCCGACCACTGCCGAGTCGCAATTGCGCTGAACTGGACAAAGACGCAGCCGATCAAACACTGTAGGCACCGACCTGAGGCCGGTTCATTTCCACGCTTCTCTTATTGTCGCGCGAGACGGCGGAATAAAAACACGCCCAGCACGATAAACAGAACATTCGGAAACCACACGAGCAGTTCCGGATGCGCGTGTGGATTCCCGCGTAATGTATCGCCAACGATTACGAACAGAAAATAGGTCGTGGCAACAATCAGGCCCATGGCAAACCCAATTGACGTTTCACGGCGATGCGCCGTCACACCCAGCGGCACGCCAATGATCGCAAAAGCCACGCATGCGAACGGAAACGAAAATCGTTTGTTGATTTCGGTGCGGCTGGCGCTGCGTTCCCGTGTGTTTTCGCTCTTTAGTTGCTCCAGCAATTGCTCGATCGACAGAGCGGAACGGCTCGGTCGTTTTTTCTGTTTCTCGTACAGCTCTTCGAGGCTGATAGGCAGCGTGCCTTCCACCATGTTGATGCCGTCGTGGATCTTGTGGAGGTCGAACGGGTCTTTCGAGTCGCGCTCCTGGTAACGAGCCCCATACAGATGCATCAGGATTTGTTTGTTCGCCAAATCCGCTTCGAGCATACCGGTGCGCGCGTACGTGACCTTCACGGGCAGTGCCTTCTCGTTCATCTCGAACACGGTAATGTTCTCGAGCTTGTTCCCTTCCTTTTTGCCGACATAAATCCTCCGGCCGGGAAACTGATCGATGACCTGATCGCTGCCAAAAAGCGCCATGGGATTCCGCGTCGCGAGATCAAAAATGGTACTGCGCAATCTCTCCTGCGCGGCAGGCGCAACCTGCACATTGAGCCAGAGACAAATCGCCGTGCAACCAAGCGCGATGCCAGCAAGCGGAACAGACACGCGCGTGACACTCACGCCGTTGGCGCGCAGGGCGATCAATTCGTTGTCGGCGGAGAGTCGTCCGTACACTAGCAGGATCGCGGTCAACAATCCCCAGGGGATGGTGAAGATGAGTGAGAAAGGCAGCACGTAGGCGATGAACGTGATGAGGTATTCCATTGGGACGTCGTGGTTCACCAGCAAGGGAAGCAGTTTTCGGAAAATATTTCCGACTACGAGGACCAAGCTCAGCACCGCGATCGCAAATGCGACGTTCACCAACAGCTCGCGGCTAATAAACCGATCGATCAACTTCATCTCTCAGGGCAAATCTTAGCACAATCTAGCTATGACGCGGAGTCGTGTTAGGGTCGGCGCGTTGTGCCGACCGGACGCCGCAGCGCGGCGTCCCTACCAAAATTTCGAAAATTGGATAACATCAACGCATCATGAGCAGCAGCATGTACGACGTCGCGATCATTGGGGGCGGACCGGCCGGCAGCACGGCCGCGGCGCTGCTCGCGCGCGCCGGACGTCGCGTGGTTCTCTTCGAGCGCGAAAAGTTTCCGCGGTTTCACATCGGCGAGTCGCTGTTGCCATTCAGCATGAACGCGTTTACCCGGCTCGGGCTGCAGGAAAAATTTTTGAGCGCCGGGTTCTTAAAAAAATACGGCGGCGAAATCATGGGCGCGTGCTCCGACACTGGAACGAAGTTTTACTTTAAGGACGGCTATCGTTCGCAAACCGATCACGCTTATCAGGTGACACGCGGTGATTTCGACAAGGTGCTGCTGGATCATGCGGCCGAATCCGGCGCGGAAGTGCGCGAGCAGACCCCGGTTGAAGCAGTCGAGTTCTCAAACCACGGCGTCGATCTGTCGGTGCGATCCAATGGCTCGGCTAATTCAATCCTGGCGCGTTACCTTGTCGATGCCAGCGGACGCACCTCGGTGCTCGGCAGGCAATTCAAGATCAAGAAGACCTATGATCATCTTCAAAAGCTGTCGATCTTCGCGCATTACGATGGTGTGTGGCGTCCGGACGGAATTGACGGCACGCTGACAGTTTTGATTCGTGCCGTGGATCGTTGGTTCTGGCTGATCCCACTTACCGATGAGAGAACGAGCGTCGGAGTGGTTCTGGACAGTGAGATTTTTCGTAAATCAAAGCTCAGTGCTGACGATTTTCTCGAGCAAGCGCTGGCGGAACAGCCAACCATTGCGAAACGGATGACAAAAGCGCGGCGCGTTTCGAAGGTCTATGTCGAAGCGGATTTCTCCTATCGAAGCGCGCGTTTGTACGGCGATCGCTGGTTGCTTACAGGCGACGCCGCCGGATTCATCGACCCGATTTTTAGCAGCGGCGTTTTTCTTGCGGTGTTCAGCGGTGAAAAATGCGCCGACGCTCTGAACGAAGTACTCGATCACCCGCGCAAGGCAAAACGCTTGTTCGCGCGATACGAGCGATCAGTGAACCGCGCGATGGACGTCTATCTTCGGTTCGTCAATGCGTGGTACACGAAGGAATTCATCGAAGTTTTCCTCGCGCCGCGCAATGTGCTCGGTCTCGCGCCAGCGGTGAATGCAGTGCTTGGCGGAAATGTGGGCAACAGCTTTCCCATTCGCTGGCGGATGTGGGTCTTTTATTTCCTGGTTTGGCTGCAACGCCACCACCCGATCGCACCGAAGCTCACCCTCGTGCCGAAGAAACAGGAAGAAGCGCCGGAATCGCCTCAAACCGCTAGCGTTGTATCATGACTTCTCTTACGGCCCACAGGGCCGTGGCTACAAGTCTTCTGTTCATTACCGCTGTTTGCCTAACAAGTTGCGCATCCGTCTCACACCATCAATTCTCCGAGCCGGCTGCGGGATGGCAGACCAAAACTGGCCAGCTCATGTATCGGACAGCCAAGGCGACGCTGATCGGTGAGGCAATAGTTCGCTTGTCGAAGACGGGCGATTTTGATTTGACGGTGTCGAAAGGCCCAGGAATCACATTGTTGTCCCTCCGACAAGATGCGGGGTTTGCGGAATTCAAAGCAAACTTTACAGGCCAACATTGGTCTGGTCCTACAGGACAAGCGCCGCCACAGCTGCGCGGCTGGCTTGGGTTGCGCGATCAATTCCTCCACGCGCCGAACCAAAAAAAGCTTCGATACGCCAGCGGCAGCGAGACTTTTCTGTTTCGGTTCTAAGTCCAGTTTTCCATTGGAGGGTGGAGCTCCCGCGACGCATGAGATGGAGACGGCCCGCCATCAGGCCGTGGGATCGCGGCGCGGAGGCGCGCCGGCTCCACGCCGCTCGCAGAAATCGCTCCGCCACTCAAAGCGGAAACGACACCGCATCGATCCAGGCTGCAGCATTGGCATGTTCGCGCTGATTCGTGTTGAATGGTGCCTTGCTCATGCGCATCAGCGATTTCATCGCCCGAACCCTCACGCAGCGTCGCGCGCTGGTTTGGTGCGGTGTGGCTGTGCTGACCATCGTTTGCATCGCCATTCTTCTCACATCATTGCGACTAGATTCTGAGATCTTCAATGTTTTGCCCGGCAGATTTCCATCGGTGCAAGGGCTGAAAATCTACGATCACGATTTTGAGCAGACACGCGAGCTGACGTTCGCGCTTGTCTGCGATCCGCAGGATGTCGATAAGCTGGAAGAATTCGCTTCGGTGTTTGCGGAACGGTTGCGCGGGCAAACGTGGTGCGCGCGCGTGCTCGCGGGTTCGCCCATGACCACTGCGGATGGCATTCGCGATCTGCAATCGATCGCGGTCCCGTTGCTGCTGAACCTGGAACCCAGCGCCTTCGACGAGGCAATGTCGATCCTGCAACCGGACAAAATTCGCGATCGCCTTCATCGTTTACGCCAGCAAATCGAGGCGGGCTCGCCGCGGCCGCAATTCGAGCTTTCGTTCGATCCGCTCGGATTGATTGCGCCCGCGCTCAAACCTTTTGCCCAAAGCACCGCGATCGAACAGGAACAACCCCTCACCTCCCCGGATCGCACGATGCGAATCTTTCTGGTGGTGACAAATCAAAAGTCGATTAGCGCGTTTGAATGCCAGCACTTGATGCGGCGCGTAAACGAGTTTCGGAAAACCGCAGGCGAAGGGTGGGACGGCAGCCGGCCTTTGGAAATTCTTGTGACCGGGCGTTCGGCGTTTGTATCCGAAATTTCGTTGAGTATGCGCTACGATGTCGTCGCGACACTGCTTGGCTCAGTCGTGCTCGTGAGCACGATTTTCTTCGCTGGGTTTCGCCGATGGCTGCCTTTGGCGGGTATGGCGTTTTGCCTTCTTTTGTCATGTCTGGTAGCGCTAACTGCGGGACAGCTTCTTTTCGGACGGCTAAGCATGATCAGTGTTGGCTTTTGCGCCATTCTCGTCGGACTTGGCGTTGATTTCGCGATTCTCACCATCGGACGCTATCACCAGGCGCGCGCCGATGGCGAACCGCATCAGCAAGCCATTGCTACGTCGGTGGCAAAACTTGGACGGGCGGTTTTCTTTGGCGCACTCACGACAGCGGTAGGTTTTCTGGCGCTCGTGCTGAGTGGCGCGATGAGTTTTTCCGAACTCGGCGTTCTGATTGCGATCGGCATTTTCGCCGCCGGCCTTTTCATGTGCTCGATCTTATTTTTGTTTGTCCGCGAGCGACAAGGCGCCGTTGCCCACGACTGGCTTTTTGACCTGGTAGCGAGATATGTCCTCGGAATTGTGCGCAGACCGGCTCCGATATTGATGTTTTCCTGCGCGGTTTTGCTGCTGCTCACTGCCATCGGCTTTTCACCCGTTCCCCCACTCCAGTTCGAAACCAGCACGCGTTCACTCCAACCAAAAAACATTCGCGCAGGTCAGGCGCTTGAAACAATCATGAAAAAAATGCCGGTCCGCTGGGAACCGGTGCTGGCGATGGTTCGCGCGACAAACTCGCAGGAACTGCATGACTACTGGCAAAAAATTTCCGCACACTGGCGTGAATTCCAGGCAGCCGGAAAGATAAAAGGCTTCTCCACGCCCGCGGCACTTTGTCCGTCGCCGATCTGGATGGGACGAAATCGCGACCTTTTGCGCGGTATAACTTTTCAGACGGCACACCGAACATTGACCGAAACTCTCGAAGCCGAGGGATTTAGCGTTGAAGCCTTTGCTTCGGCGTTCGCGTTGCTCGACGATTTACAACGCATCGCCGATCCCGGCGTGCCACTGCCGAATTGGCGGACCCAATTGCCTGAATCATCGAGCTGGTGGTTTTTGATCGACCGCTATTTCGGGCAAGACCCGTTGCTGACGACTGGATTTGTAATGACCAACGGACCGCTCACAACACAGGAGCAAGGCCAGGAGCTGCAACGCGGTCTTTCCGTGCCTGGCGTCCACTTGATTCTCACGGGCTGGACCTACGTGCTCGCCGATCTCCAACCGTGGTCGCATCATCAACTCCTGATCATCAGCGCGTTGATGGCCATTTTCGACATCTCATTGTTGGCCATTTTGTATCGCGACGTTCGTTTATGGCTGATTCAGATCATTACACTCGCGTTCGGGATCGGAGCGATGATCGCTACCATGAAGTTGCTGAACATTCATTTGAATCTGCTCAACGTGCTCTCGTTCCGTCTCGTGCTCGCCATCGGCGTGGACTACGGAATCTACGTCGTGCTCGTCTGGCAAAAAACTCAGGACATTCAGCATGACGTAGCCGGTGTAGTGAAACCGGTCTTGCTCGCAGGGCTGACAGCGATCAGCGGTTTCGGATCGCTCGCTCTTGCGCGGAACCCAGCGCTCACTGGGCTAGGCATTGCGTGCGCCATTGGCATTTTCTGGAGTCTGATCGCCACAATTTTCTTCACCTTACCTGCAATGGCGGCGACCAACCCCAAGGGCTAGCAGGCATCGCGCAGCCCGCGCTTCGTTCCCGTACTTCCGTTCAGGTAAAGGCCTGTTAAACTAGCAAGCAATGCGCCGGCGGGGATTGCTGTGGCTAAATGCGGCTTTATCCGTTATTCCCGCTTCGCTTTTCGCGGGAGCGGCTGTCGAGGGACGGGTGGAGCTTCCGAAATCGCGCTCGGCGCCGGTTCAGGCAAAACGGTACGAGATCGTAACCAAGGCCGGAGTTCTTTCGACGCAGCCGCCGCTGGCCGTGATCTATCTTGACGGCAATTTTCCGCGACCAGCTTCGTTGCCAACAAAAGAAGTCGGGCAAAAGGATTTGACGTTCGTTCCAGCGCTCCTGCCGATAGAGGTGGGAACCAGAGTTCAATTCCCAAATCTCGACGACACGTATCACAACATCTTTTCCTATTCGCCGGTCAAGCGATTTGATCTCGGCCGTTATCGTCCGGAGGAACGGCCGATACCGTCGATGATGTTTGATAAGCCGGGTTTGGTGACTCTGCGTTGCGACATTCACGAGCACATGCGCGGATTGATCCTCGTGTTGAACACGCCGTACTTCGTGATGTCGGACACGGCCGGCCGCTTTCGATTAGATAAACTTCCGGCAGGTCGCTACACACTGAAGGC
>JBBQRI010000039.1:0-15348 GCA_038214915.1 Chthoniobacterales bacterium | reverse complement strand
GACAGAATTCACCGGAAGCTGGAGAAAAAGCTTGGGCACAAACATGGCATCATCATCGATGGAGGTGACAAAGATAGCGATGACGTGGGCTCCAGTAAGGATATTCCAGCGATGGTGATTCCACTCGTTGCGATCGTTTTCATGACGATTTTTGGTGCGCCCGTTCTGATCGTGATGCTGATAGGGGTGATCGCGCTTATCGGAAGCCGCATGCGGCAGCGGACGATCAGGATGATGGTCGAGAAAGGTCAGCCTGTTCCCGCGGAACTGCTTGCGCCCGAGGTGCGACGTGTGCGTCGGCGCTCGGATGTGCGACGCGGGGTCATATGGACGATGGTGGGCCTGGGCCTGATCATTTGGCTTGCGGCGGTCAACGACTGGGAAGGCGGGGCGTGGTCGTTCGGACTGATTCCGTTCCTGATCGGGCTTGGTTATTTGATTGTATGGAAATTGGAAAACAAAAAGGACATTCCGCCTCCGCCCCCGGCACCCTAATATTGCGGCCGTGGAGCTCACTGATGCGGACCTCGTTGCGCGAGTTCTTACCGATGACGATCAGCACGCCTTCGGTGAACTCGTGCGGCGGCATCAATCGAGCGTGCGCGGTCTGCTGCGGCAACTCACCCGCACAGACGTCGCGCTGGCAGACGACCTCGCACAGGAAGCTTTTCTCCGGGCCTACAAAAACATCCGCAGCTTTCGCGGTGAAGCGCGGTTTTCCACATGGCTTTATCGAATCGCGTACAATTGCTTTCGCGAGGACGCGCGGCGTCGCAAGGAGTTGGTGGGCGTGGATGAGGAGCAATGGCAGGCAAAACAGGACCCGCAGACTGTCGATCCCGGTTTGAGACACGATCTTATGTACTCGCTTAATTTGCTTCCGTTACACGAGCGCACCGCGGTTGTACTTTGCTGCCAAAACGGTCTGTCGCACGATGAAGCCGCGCATGTCCTTGACATTCCGCTTGGAACGGTCAAAACGAACGTTCTGCGCGGCCGCGAGAAGTTGAAACGCACACTGGCGGCGTGGAGGTCGAATTTGATAAAGTGAATCCAATGATCGACGACGAGACGCTAGACCGACAACTGCGCGAAGCAGTGCCCTACATTAACGACGACGGATTTACCGCGCGCGTTATAGCGAGGCTGCCGGTAGCACGGCCCGAGCCGCAATGGCTGCGTGCAATGATTGTCCTTAGCCTGGCGTTACTCGGAACCGGAATCGCGTACTTCCTTTCCGGTGGCGGCAGCTTGGTTCGCCAAGGCATGGTCCAGATGGCGGACTTCCCGATTTGGCTGTTGCTGGTCTTCGCGTTTGGCTGCGGCCTCGTGGTCGGCGCGTTCGCTATCATCTTCGCCATCCGCAAGGCTCCTGAAGTTCGCGATCTGACCCGGCTGGACTTTTGAAGCGCCGAGTTGATTACACTCCGGCCCATTCGCGTGCCTGTTGCACATCGCGCTCGATTTGCCGGACCAGCGCATCAACGTTCTCGAATTTCTTCTCCGGCCGGAGATAATGGACGAAGCGTAGCTCGAGATCCTTACCGTAAATGTCGCGCTTGAAATCGAGCAGGTAAACTTCGAGAATACGGTCCGATCTGCCGCTGCTCATCGTCGGCCGACAACCGAGATTCACAACGCCGGGATAGACAACACCGTCGAGCCTTGCTTCGGCAAAATAAACGCCGTTCGGCGGAAATTGCTCGCTGTGGGCGCTCAGGTTTGCAGTCGGAAATCCGATTTTCTTTCCCAGATCATCGCCACGCACCACTGTTCCCAGGATCGTGTATTCGCGGCCAAGCATGGTCGCGGCTTTTTGTAGATCGCCTGCTTCGATGGTACGACGGATCGTTGTGCTGCTTACAATTTCGTCATTAGCAGTCACCGGCGGAATTCCCACGACGTTGAAATCAAACTGCGCACCGAGTTTCTTAAGCAACTGGAGATTGCCACGGCGATTTCTTCCAAATGACCATTCGTGTCCGACGCAAATTTCACGCAGCGGTTTCGAATGCTGGACCAATTGCTGCACGAAATCCTCGGGTTCGGTGGCGGCAAAATGTTTATCGAACGAAATGATCAGAAGATGTCGCACACCAAGCGCGCGAATCAGAGCGATCTTGTGCGGCGTAGCGGTAAGCAAATGCGGCGCTTTGTCAGGCCGCAGTATTTTTTCCGGGTGCGGATCAAAGGTGACTACCACAGGCGTTCCATTTACCTTCCGAGCGTGTCCCGCAGAAGTCGAAATGACTGCCTGATGCCCGAGATGGACCCCGTCGAAGACACCGATGGCGAGAAAGAGCGGCCCTGCTAACGGCGAGAGCTCCGGAATGGAACGGAGGACTTGCATCATAACTGCTACGCTCCGCGCATCCTGGAAACTTCCGGCAGACTCAGCATCCGTTTGAGAATTTGGTCCGGTGTCGCGTTTTTGATCTCGTCGACGGTGATCGCATTGGTTACGTCGAAGCGGCCGGATTTCGTCCGGCGCAGCGATTTCAAATGCGCGCCGCAACCGAGCACTTCGCCGATGTCGTGAACATAGGTGCGGACATAAAAGCCTTTGCTGCACAGCACGCTGAAATGGATTTCCGGCAATGCGACGCCGTCGATTGTGTACCGATAGACGTGGACGAGGCGTGGCTCGCGCTCCACTACTTTTCCCTCGCGCGCCAGCTTATACAACGGCACACCACCGTGCTTTTTTGCAGAAACCATAGGCGGCACCTGGTAGAAATCGCCGCGGAATTTTTCGAACGCGGCCCGGATTTGATTTTCATCCAGCGGAGGCACCGGACGTTGCTGGATCACTTCGCCTTCACGGTCCTGTGTGCCGGTCGTCACGCCGAGCACGAACGTGCCTACGTATTCTTTGTCCTCACTCATGAGCAAATCCTGAACCTTTGTGCCACGTCCCACAGTGAGCAGAAGCAGGCCTGTGGCGATCGGATCGAGCGTGCCGCAATGGCCAATCTTTTTCGTTCCAAGTTGGCGTCGCGCCAGCGCGACAACGTCGTGCGACGTCATCCCTTCGGCTTTATCCACGAGCAGGACACCGTCAGGAGACGTGGGCGCGTTTAACGACTTCACGAGTTTCCTCCACAACTTTTTCTTCGACTTCCGCCAACGTTCCGCGCACGCGCGCACCGGCAGCGAGCGTGTGCCCGCCGCCGCCAAATTTCTGGCAAATCGCGCACACGTCCACCCGCTCGTTTTTGGAACGCATGCTAACGCGCACTTTTCCGTCGGAAAGTTCTTCGAAAAATACAGCGACGATGACACCCTGAACTGCGCGTAGATGATCGATTAATCCTTCGTTGTCTTCGGGAATCACACCAAGTTCTGCGGCAGTCTTTAAGCTAAGGCCAAATGTTGCGATTCGACCGCATCCACTAAAACGCATCGTTCGCAACAGCTCGCGCAAAAGTTCGAGTCGGCGTCGGGGGTAGCTCTCGTATAGTTGCTGGCTAATTTTCCCAACGTCGAGATCGCCCTCGCGCACCAACTCGGCAGCAATTTCAAACGTGCTTCCGCTGGTTTTTGGATATTGAAACGAGCCCGTATCAGTTGAGATCGCAGCGAATAGATTTTCCGCAATATCGTGGTCGAAGGGGAGGCCCTGGCTCTTGATCAGTCTGAAAATGATTTCTCCCGTTGCGGGCGCGCTTGGATCAATGATCACCAAGTCCCCGTAGCCGGGATTAGTGACGTGATGGTCGATGTTGATCCAGATTTTCGCCGACCCAACAGCCGCCAGCGTCGTGCCCAACCGGTTTTGAATTGCGGTGTCGAGCGCGATGGCAACATCCACGTGCTCTACTGTTGCAGGCGGTTTCGTCAGCAATTCAGCGCGCGGAAGGAACGAATACTTCTCGAGCATGCCTTCCTGGTTCCAGATCCGCACATTTTTGCCGAGTTGCTGGAGGGACAGTCCAAGAGCGAGCTGGCTGCCAAGCGCATCGCCATCGGGACGAACATGACCTAGCACAACGAACTGCTGATGTTCGCGAAGGACGCGGCCGATCTCTTCGAACGTCGTGTTACTCACTCGTCGTGGCCGTCGCTTTTGCCGAGGTCGTCCAAAATTTCAAGCACGCGCGCACCGCGTTTGATGGACTCGTCGAGGTGAAAAATGAGATGCGGCGTATATTTCAATACGACGTGCCGGGACAGTTCCGCCTGCAACGCCGGCCGATGCGCTTCCAGCTTATCGATTACGGCGGCGAGATTGTCGGCGCCGAGAGTGCTTACGAAAACGTGGGCGCTCTTAAGATCGGGGGACACATCGACAGCATTAATGCTGACCAGTGCCCCTTTGAAATTGATCTCGCGTGCAATGATGGCGCTTAGCTCGCGTTTCACCACTTCGTTTACACGTAGTAGCCGATGTTTCATATGTGTGAGCGCGTTCCGATAAACGCCGACGCGCGCCGCGGCGGACGACCTATAATTTTTGGGCGATTTGCTCGAGCTGATAGCACTCGATTACGTCGCCCACCTGATATTCGTTGAAGTCGCCCAGCTTGATTCCGCATTCCAGACCGGAACGGACTTCTTTCACGTCGTCTTGGAAACGGCGCAGCGTCGAAATCCCGCCGTCGTAAACCGGTTGGCGCTTTCGCAAAACACGAGCGCGCGCCGTCCGAGCAATCCGACCATCGGTCACGAGGCAACCAGCGACGATGCCTCTGCTCAACTGGAATACCTGTTTCACCTCTGCGTGTCCAATGACGGTTTCGCGCAATTCCGGGTCCAGCAGGCCGGCCATGGCGTCTTTGATTTGGTCGAGCAGCTCATAAATAATGCTGTAAAGCTTGACCTGCACGCCTTCGCGTTTTGCGGCCGGAACCGCCATGGACTCGACCTTCACGTTGAAGCCGATGACCACTGCGTCGGATGCACTCGCCAACAGAATGTCCGATTCCGAAATCGGTCCGACGGCCGAATGAATAATTTCCAGATCGATTTTTTTGCTCTCGATTTGCTTCAACGCGTTGATGATTGCTTCGACGGAACCTTGCGTGTCGGCTTTCAAGACGATCCGCAACACTTTTTTGCCTCCGGCGGTTTCAAGCAGGGTCTCGAGAGTGGCGCGTTGCGGCACGAAAAGCTTCTTCGTACGCTTTGTTTCAAGTCGCTCGTCGCTCAGTTGCTTGGTGGCGCGCTCCGATTCCATAACTAGGAATTCGTCGCCCGCATTTGGCAGTCCGGTGAACCCGAGAACCTTCACCGGTGTCGAAGGCGCGACTTGCTTGACGGGTTTACCCCGGTCGTCGAGGAGGGATTTTACCTTTCCGCTGTAGTCGCCGCAAATAAATGGGTTGCCGATTTTCAATGTCCCCATCTGCACAATTATGGTGGCGGTAGGCCCTCGGCCGGCTTCGACTTGGGCTTCTATGACGGTGCCGCGCGGTCTGGCAGTAGGCGACGCTTTTAGCTCCATGATCTCAGCTTGCAGCGTCATCATTTCAAGCAGATGATCAATTCCGGTGCCCTTGGTTGCCGAGACAGGACAAATAATCGTTTCTCCTCCCCAATCTTCCGGACTAAGGCCGTGCTCTTGTAGTTGCTTCTTCAGGCGCTCGAGGTTCGCGCCAGGAAGATCCATCTTGTTGGCAGCCACCATGATCTTTACATGTGGCGCGGCTTTGGCGTGATTAATCGCTTCAGCCGTTTGCGGCATAATGCCGTCGTCGGCTGCAACCACCAGCACAACGATGTCGGTGACATTCGCGCCGCGCGCGCGCATCGCGGTGAACGCGGCGTGGCCTGGAGTATCGATAAACGTAATCTTGTGGCCATTGTGATCGACGCTGTACGCGCCAATGTGCTGCGTAATCCCGCCAGCTTCGCCAGATGCGACGCGCGTCTTTCGAATCGCATCTAACAAACTGGTCTTACCATGATCGACGTGTCCCATGAAAGTGATAATCGGCGCGCGAGGCTTGAGTTCCTCTTTCTTCTCAATAACCGGCGGAGGCGGCGCGACCACCTGCTGTTCCACCTTGTGAACGCCGGCGCCTTTTTCCCGCCGCTCTTTTTCTAGAATGAACCCGTGGGTTTCCGCAATCTTCGCAGCGATATCGGGCTCGACTGTCTGGTTGATGTTAGCGAAAATATTATGCGTCATCAGCTCCGCGATTAACTGATGCGGTTTTAGTCCGAGCTCGGCTGCGAGGTGTTTAACAACAATTGGAGGCTTGATCAGAAGAACTTTCTGCTGCGGCCCGGTTTCCGCTTCAGCAGGAGCCAAAGTCGCTTCGTCAGGCGGTTGCTCTGCCGGTTCAGCTGCAGGGGGTTCCGGTGGAGGCATCTGAGCGGGTGGCGGAGGCTTCGAAGTGGCCTCAAGCGACGCGCGGATACGGGAGATCGGCGGTAGAATGGTGCGCTTTGTTTTTACTTCGCCGTCTTGAGATTTTTTTGCCGGCCGCTTTCGATCAATTAGCGAGACAGTCTCCGGCTGTGGCGTGGCGTGCCGGGAAGCGTCAGTTTTTTCCGGCTGGCTCTTAAGCTGCTTCGCGGGTGCGGTCGGCTCCGCCGGGGCCGCTGGCCCCTTTTTTGGCACCTTAGCTTTTGGCGCTACGTGGACTGGCTTCTGAGGAGCGGTGGTCTTGCGTCCCGCCGCGCTCGCGGCTGGCTTACGCGTTGCAGTTTTGCCGCTCGCCTTTGTTGCCATTGTTGTTCCTTTAAAATTTCGCTCATGGCTCAAGCGTCCTCAAACGGAGCCATGTTAGTGTACGACTTCCTGCCGGTGCACTGCATCGTAGATTTCGCGCGCCTTTGTTTCGTCGACCGCGAGAATATCCACCAAATCCTGCACATCTGCATCACGCAATCCTTCCAGATTAGTAAAGCCGGATTTCACCAGACTAAGCGCCTGTCCTTCGGTGACGGGGAGCGCGCCGGAGAGCGTTTGTGCGGCTTGCGCCACCTTCTGTTCTACGACGGTCGTCGCTGATGTGTCCTTGCCGATGTTGATTTCCCAGCCGGTGAGTCGCGAAGTCAGCCGCGCGTTTTGTCCCTTTTTCCCGATCGCGAGCGAAAGCTGGTCTTCATCCACAGAGATTTGCACGTTCTTTTTCTCTGTATCGAAAACCAGATTTTTTACTTTTGCCGGTTTGAGCGCTTCCAGAACGTAATCTTTTGGATCTGAGCTCCACCGGATGATATCCACCTTTTCGTTGTTGAGCTCGCGCACAATGTTTTTCACGCGAGAGCCGCGCATGCCCACGCAGGCGCCGACTGGATCCACTTTTTCATTCGCGCTCCACACCGCGATCTTGGTGCGATAACCGGCTTCGCGCGCGATGCCGCGAATCTCGACTGTGCCATCAGCGATCTCGCTTACTTCCAATTCAAAGAGGCGCCGTACGAAATTCGGATGGCTTCGTGAGACAATTATCTCAGGGCCACGTATACCGTTTTCTACCGCCACGACGTACGCGCGGAGACGATCACCAACATTGTAATCTTCCACCGCGACTCGTTCGCGCTGCGGCATGACAGCTTCAAATTTCCCAAGGTCGAGAATGACATCGGAACGGTCGAACCGTCGGACTGTGCCACTGACGATTTCGCCCGCGCGGTCCTTAAACTCCTCGTAAATCATTTCCTTCTCAGCCTGCCGAATCCGCTGCATCATCGCTTGCTTTGCGGTCTGCGCCGCGATGCGTCCGAAATTTTTCGGCGTGACTTCGACTTCTAGAATCTCACCGACGTTCGCATCCGGTTTGATCTTACGCGCTTTCGAGAGCTCGATTTCATCCTGCGGATTGGCTACCTGATCAACGACAACCAAATTTGCGAGAGCGCGGATTTCGCCGGTCTTGCGGTTGATGTCGATGCGCAAATCACGAGACGCCCCAACACTCTTTTTCGACGCAGAGAGCAGGGCATTCGACACCGCCTCGAGCAAGATTTCGCGTTTAATTCCGCGCTCCCGCTCCAGGTAATCGAGCATGGCGATAAATTCGGCGTTCATTTAAAACATACAGCCCGCAGACTAAAAAGAGTGGGACACCAGTTCCCACTCCGATCAGCGCGCGGACTAGGGATAAAGGTTACGTTTGCGAACCGTTCGCGTCAAGCTGCGGTTCGGTTTGATTTGACGTTCGGTGCTCAGCTTCGGATAAATCGCGAGCAACAATTGAGTATTGAAGATCTAGTCAATTCGCGGCTTCGAGCCGTCGCCACGGTAATGCTCGTGTGGGCCGTTATCTATTTACCTGCGCTCGGCTCGATCGCCATCAAGGGAGAAGAGGGACGCCGGATTTTGCCGGCTATTCGGATGCTTGAGACGGGGAACTACATCGTCCCACAAGTGGGCAGCAACCCGTATTACCGCAAGCCGCCGCTGGTGAACTGGCTCGTAGCGGCATCTTTTAAATTTTTTGGCGTGCGCAACGAATGGACAGCGCGGCTGCCGTCGGCCCTTTCGGTGCTTGCCGTAGCCATAGCTTTTGTCACCGTCGCGCGTGCCAGCCTTGGTGCGAGAGGATCGATCATCGCAGCTATGATTTGGCTGACGAACATCGGCATCATCGAGAAAGGCCGGTTAATTGAAATAGAAGCGCTGTATGTGTCTCTTTGCGGTCTAGCGATTATTTTTTGGCTGAGCTTCTTCCTTCAAAAAAAATCGCCTTGGCTCACATGGCTTCCGGCATCTGTTTTTCTCGGGCTTGGTCTGCTGGCGAAAGGACCGACGCACTTGCTATTTTTCTACGGGATTGTGATAGCCGTTCTCGCGTATTGGAAAGAATGGCGGGTTCTTGTTCATCCTGCACATTTTGTCGGGCTCGCCGTCATGATTGGGGTCGCGGCGGCGTGGGCAATTCCATTCGTCCACGCCACGACATCGCAGGTTGCGATCGACAAGTGGTCGGGTCAGTACAGCGGACGGTTGAAAGGCATCGATTTCAAATTCTCCGATTGGATCCAAAACGTCCCCCGTGGCCTGATCTATTTTCTCCCGTGGCTTCTCCTGTTTCCATTTACACGATTTTCGAAATTGCAGGAGCAAAGCGAACAGCGACTGGCGCGCGCGTTGTCCTGGGGAACTGCAGTACCGTTTTTGGCGGTCAATCTTGTCCCTGGCGGGCTCGCCCGGTACAGCATGCCGGCAATAGTTCCAGCATCGTGCCTACTAGGGATGATCTGCGCCGGCAACGCATTGCAATGCCCGCGACGCTGGATGAAAGGCGAACGGGTTTGGGCCAGGGTTGTGGCCGCGTTCATTGGGCTGGGGCTTGTGATTGGCGCGATTGGTTATCCAGTTACGGCGATTGTCTTAAGAAACAGGCAGCAGGTAAAAAAGGCAGCCGCGGAAATCAATGCGCTCGTGCCCCAAAACGAGACGCTTTACGCAGTGAATCCCGATTATCAGCCGGTCTTTTTTTACGTGAACGCGCCGCTGCAATACGTGAGCCACGTGAAGAATCTGCCACCCAACGTGCGCTACTTTCTGGTCCGACATAAGAATGAAGCGGAGGTATTAGCCGCGCGAGACTGGGCGCCGTTGCGCCCGCGGCCAATTGCCCGGGTACGAGATTACAGCAAACGCGAGATGGTTCTCTTCAAAGTGGCGCCCGTGAACGGGGATTGACAGATTCTCGGATTAGAATTGGTTAGCATACTAACCAATTTGATCTGGAGAGTTATGTCCCCGGGCGACACCACGGAAACATTTGGCCTTTTGCTCCACGGCACGGCGCGTGCATGGCGGCAAAAGCTGGACGAGCGTCTCAAGCCGATGGGGCTGAGCCAGGCGAAATGGCGCACGCTAATGCATTTGTCGATTGCCGGAGACGCGCTCACCCAGGCGGAGATCGCTGCGCGGTTGGGTGTGGAAGAGCCGAGCGTGGTGACACTGTTGCATCGCTTGGAGCGCGAAGATTGGATTACGCGCACCAATTCAGCACTGGACCGCCGTTGTAAGATGGTGCTGCTAGGCCGCCGCGCGCAGCGCGTGATCGCGCAAATCAATTCGACCGCCGATACACTGCGGCATCAACTGCTAGCAGACATTCCAAGCTCCGAACTTCACACGTGTATGAACGTGCTGGCGCGTATTCGTGAGCGCGCCGAGAAAGACGATAAGCTTCGCTCCATCGGCAATGGGAATGCGGCGCGCCGTTTGCCCAGGGACAACGGCCAGACGAAGCGGGGACATTCGATTCCAACAAAAAGGGGATTTCGTAAGCGATTCAAATGAAAGCTAACACGGCGCTAAGCCGTCATAAGACATTGGACTACGGCGCGTCCGAGCCATCAACGAGATACCAAACCAAACGCGCTCGTAATGCAGATCGGAGGATTCCAAAATGGGCGTACATCCTTTTCATCCTGCTCGCAGCGTTTGTCACTTATCGGATCTTTCAACACCGAGCCACTGAAGTTAAAGCTGCTCAGCCCGCTCCGCGTCCGGCGAGTGTCGCCAAAGTCATCACGAAGGATGTGCCGCTTTACCTGGATGAAATCGGCACCTGTGCAGCTTACGAGACAGTGCAGGTGCCGGCGCAGGTGAATGGTGTGATCATCGGGCGCCATTTTCAGGATGGTTCCGACGTGAAGAAAGGCGATTTACTTTTCACAATCGACCCACGCCCGTTCCAGGCCGTTCTCGATCAGGCAAAAGCGCAAGCCGCCTTAGATGAGGTGACGCTCAAGCGACAAGAGGACCTGCGTGCGAGAAAGGTGGTCGCGCAACAGGACTACGACATTGCTCTTGCGAACGCGAAAAAGTCGCAGGCAGCGACCGAATCTGCTCAAGTGAACCTTGATTATTGCTTCATCAAATCGCCCATCAATGGACGAATTGGTCTTCGCAATGTTGATGTTGGGAATTTGGTTGGACCTTCCAGCTCGGCTCTTGTCACGATACAAGGTTTGGACCCAATTTACACGGACTTCACGGTCGCCGAGAACGATCTGCCGCTTGTGCGAAAATATCTCGGCGGTCCAAATGTGAAAGTAGAGACCTACCTCGCGGATGGTTCGCTTACGCCGCGGGTCGGCGATTTGTATTTCATGGACTACGCAGTGCAACCCGGCTCCGGAACCGTGAAAGCTCGTGGGGTCGCGCCGAATCCCGATCGCGCGCTATGGCCATCCGAGTTTGTCCTCGTCCGCCTCATTCTGGACACGCTCAAGGACGCCACGCTTGTGCCAGCGCAAGCCGTGCAGATTAGCCAGGTCGGGCCGTTCGTGTTCGTGGTGAAATCGGACAACACTGTCGAGCTTCGTCCTGTCACGCCTGGACAACGCCAGCAGGGGGATCTGACCGTAATTGAGAGCGGTGTGAAACCAGACGAGACGGTGGTTGTCACTGGCCAGCTTGCGCTTTCGCCAGGAGCGAAAATCGCGCCGCAACCGTACGTGTCTCAAACTCCCGCTACGCCTGACCGCACTGCCGCTTCAAAAAGCGCAATGTCGTATGAATGATGCGGATGAGCATGACGGCGAACGCGAAGTAAAAGATCGGGACCGCCACAGGTCCCGATCTTTCGCCGAGGAGAAGCCGGATCCGACGGCAAAGCTAGTTCCGGTCAAAGGCTCGGGACTCTCCGGACCGTTCATTCGCCGGCCCGTGATGACCGTGCTGCTGACCTTGTCGGTCATCGTGGCAGGTCTCGCGACTTACGGTAAACTTGCCGTCAACGATCTACCGGCAGTCGATTATCCGGTTATTCAAGTCAGCTGCTCGTATCCCGGCGCGGACCCCACCACCATGGCGAACAACATCGCCACGCCGTTAGAGAAACAATTCTTACAGATCCCCGGGCTCGACATCATCACCAGCACCAGCACGCAAAGCAACACGCAGTTCACATTGCAATTTGTTCTGAGCAAAAGCATCACGGACGCCGCGACAGACGTGCAGGCCGCTATCCAGCGCGCCACAGGCAGGTTGCCGATTGATCTGCCGAGTCCGCCCACATTCACGAAAACCAATCCAAACGACCAGGCGATTTACTTGTTAGGCCTGATGTCGGATACGCTGACCGACGGAGACCTGTATAAATATGCGTCCACCGTTGTCGCACAGCGTATTAACATTCTGCCTGGCGTTTCGCAGGTGAACATTTACGGCGTGCAAGGCGCGATTCGCGTCAAGGCCGACCCCTCTGCGCTGGCTGCCCGTGCTCTGACCATGGATGATCTGGCAAGCGCGATTAAAGCCGGAACTGTGTATTCCGGCGCAGGGCAATTTGACGGCGCGCATCGCACGTTTGTCCTGCAACCCAATGGACAGATCGATAAGGCCGAGGGCTACCGGAACCTGATTGTGGCGCGCAATCCCGACGGTGCGCCGCTTTATTTGCGGGATGTAGCTGACGTGCGCCAGAGCGTTCAGGACGAGCGAATCTCGCGTTTTTTCTGGATGCGCGGTTATAAGCCAGCGCGCGCAGTAGTCGTGCTTGCTGTTTCACGGCAGGCGGGAGCAAACGCAGTCGAAGTGGCCAAGTCCGTCAGAGCGCTTTTCCCTGAGCTGCGCGCGAGTTTACCGGGGTCGATCCAATTCACGCCGATATTCGACCGTTCACAAAGCATCGTTAACTCTGCCGATGAAGTAAAATGGACGCTGGTGATCGCGTTCGTGCTGGTAGTTATCGTGATCTACGTGTTCCTCGGCCGCGCTACCGACACGCTGATCCCTGCTGTGGCTTTACCAATGTCGTTGCTGCTCACCGTGGCGGTGATGTACATGCTCAACTTCTCCATCAACAATCTGACGTTGATGGCGCTGACGCTGGCCATTGGTTTTCTTGTCGATGACGCGATTGTGTTTTTGGAAAACGTCGTGCGCCGGGCGGAGCACGGGGAGTCGATCCTAAAAGCGACTTACAATAGCGCCGGCGAAATTTCCTTTACCATCCTCTCGATGACGCTTTCGCTTGCCGCGGTTTTCCTTCCGCTGGTTTTCATCCCCGGACTGCTTGGCCGCATCTTCCGCGAATTTTCCATTACAATCATCGTGGCCATTCTCGCCTCAGGCTTGGTGTCGTTAACGCTCACGCCGCTGATGTGCGCTCGCATCCTGGGTGAGCGGAGGGCCGGCCATAAACCCGCATGGATGGAACGGCACACCAGCAATTTCATCCAGCGCGTGATCGCTGCCTATGGCCGGTTGCTCGATAAATTTCTCGATCGCGCATGGCTTGCTGTGCCGATCTTGCTCGCTTGCATTCTTGGTCTGTGGTTTTTCTTCACGCATTTGCCGTTCACATTATTACCGCCGGGCGATAGCGGTTTCATCCGAGGCTTGTTCATCGCACAAGAAGGCAGCTCGCCGTCGCAGATGCGCGCGTTTCAAGCGCAGGTGAACCAAAAACTCCAGGAGGATCCAGCCGTCGGGCAGTTTTTTACGCTCGCCGGTTTTGCTTCGCGCGGCCCGTTATCGCAGGGGTTGATGTTTCTTTTTCTAAAACCGCGCAGTGAGCGTCCGTCCATTGATAAGATCGTGTTGCGACTGCAAAAATCGATCGCTTCCATTCCGGGAATCACCGCAGTGTTGACCCCGACTCCAGTCCTGCAAATCAGTGTTGGCGCTACGAGCCAGGCCCAGGGGCAGTATGCCTACACCATTAGCGGCATCGTGCCCCAGGAGGTCTATTCGATGGCCGATGAACTATTGAAAAAGCTGCAACAATTCAAAGGCTTCGCCAGTGTTCGCTCCGACTACTACCACAACACGCCCAACCTTAGAATCGACATCAACCGCGATCGCGCCGCGACCTATGGCGTTTCTACCTCTGCGATTCAAAGCCTGATGCGCAACGCCTATTCCCAAAACTACATATATCTAATCAAGGAACCCGACGACCAGTACCAGGTCATTCTTGAAGTTAAAGATAAAGAGCGCGCGCATCCTGACGACTTGGACGATCTCTACGTCCGCAGCAGCACCAGCGGCAATTTCAGCGCGAGCGGCTCGGGCGGGGGAACCATCGCCACGACCACAGGTAACATGGCAAACCTGGTTCCGCTGCGTGTTGTAACATCAACAAAGGAAGTCATCGGCCCGCAAGCGGTGAATCATTTGAATCAGTTCACCAGCGTTACCTTCAACTTCAATCTGTTACCAAACGTCGCGATCGGCGACGCTACCAAAGCCATCGAAGACGCATTCGCGCAAATCCATCCAAATTATCCAACCGTTGAGGGCACCTTCCAAGGGGAAACGCTTGTGTTTAGGCAACTATTCCGCTCTCTGCCGCTGCTGCTCCTCGCCGCGATCTTTGTTATGTATGTGATTCTGGGAATCCTTTACGAAAGCTATGTGCATCCCTTCACGGTTTTGTTCCCGGCCATTGTTCCCGCAGTCGTCGGCGGGTTGGCCACTTTGTATATTTTCCACTCAGTGCTTTCGCTCTACAGCGTCATCGGCCTGTTCCTGTTGTTAGGTATCGTGAAAAAGAATGGAATCATGGTAGTTGATTTTGCGTTGCAACGCATCGACGAAGGTTGGGATCTTCGCTCGGCCATTCACGAAGCCAGTGTTGAGCGGTTTCGGCCCATCATGATGACCACCCTCGCCGCCCTAATGGGTGCAATCCCGATTGCCTTGGGATTCGGCCAGGATGCCGCATCGCGGCGTCCGCTAGGCCTGGTGATCGTGGGTGGGCTGATTTTTTCGCAACTAGTTACGTTATTTGTTACACCAGTAATTTATCTCTGGCTCGAATGGTTCCAGGAGCACGTGCTCGACAAGGTGCCGTTCCTCCGCAGCGCCCACTACCACGAGCACGAACATGAGCCCGCGCGAGGACCAATGCGACCCGAACCAGCCGGCGCTCGTTGAACAATGTGATGCTATAGCGTGCGCTGTCCTCAGCGCAGTAAGTTCACCCCCAAGCGAAATCCGCTGAGGACAGGGCCACTACAGCTGCAATGTGATTGCATTCGTCATCCGACGTTCGGCGTTTATGCTTGAAGCATGCGCGCCATGGTTCTCAACGAACCGAAACGACCGTTGGAGTTGCGCGATGTACCGAAACCGAAGCCAGGCAGGGGACAACTGCTCGTGCGCGTCAGCACCTGCGCGGTCTGCCGCACTGATCTTCACGTGGTCGATAGCGAATTGCCCAATCCGAAACTGCCGTTGATTCTCGGTCATCAGATTGTCGGACAAGTCGAAGAAATCGGCGAAGGAAATTCGAACTTCGCAATCGGAGATCGTGTGGGGATCCCGTGGCTTGGCTGGACGGATGGCGATTGCGCGTATTGCCGATCTGGCAGAGAGAATCTTTGCGATAATGCGCGCTTCACCGGTTACACGATCGACGGCGGTTACGCCGAGTTCACCGTTGCCGATGCGCGGTACTGTTTTCATTTGCCTGATCGTTACGA